>JBEKYE010000049.1:0-17436 GCA_049511275.1 Bryobacteraceae bacterium | reverse complement strand
AATCGATCGCGCCGGGAAAAGCCTCGACCACTTCGGTGATGAAGCGGTGGCCGTCGCGGATCTCGACGCGCAACTGGCCGTCCATCACGCTGGGATGCACGCCGAAGCGCTGCTCGATGGCGGCCGCCATGGCTTGGGGGTCCGCAACTTCCAGCACCACCACGTCGCCGCCGATGCGCGCGCGGAGTTCGGCCGGCGTGCCGTGGGCGACAATCGAGCCCTGGTGAAGCAGGATGAGGCGGTCGCAGCGGCCGGCTTCTTCCAGAATGTGGGTGGTGAGCAGGATGGTGACGCCATCGCTCGCGCGCAGGCTTTCGACGTGGCGGGAAAGGTCGCGGCGGGCGGCGGGATCGAGGCCGCTGGAGGCTTCGTCCATGAGCAACACCTGTGGGCGATGGAGCAGGGCTTTGGCGATTTCGACGCGGCGGCGTAATCCGCCGGAGAGCGTCTCGACCAGGTCCTTGCGGCGGTCTGCGAGGCCAAGGCGCTCCATGGCGCGCTCCATTCGCTCGCGCAGATCGGCGCCGCTTAACCCGTGCAGGTGGCCCTGGGCGCGGAGGTTCTCTTCCACGGTGAGGGCTTTATCGAGGCTTTGCGTCTGGAACACCACGCCCACCGAGCGGCGCACGGCGGCGGGGTCGCGTTCCACGTCGTGGCCGGCGATCGAGGCGGAGCCCGAGGCGGGCACCATCATGGTGGAGAGAATGCGGAACAGAGTGGACTTGCCGCCGCCGTTCGGCCCGAGCAGGCCGAAGATTTCGCCCTTCTTTACTTCGAAGCTGACGTTCGAGAGCGCGACGCGGTCACCATAGCGATGGGTCAGATTCTTGACTTCGATCACAAACCGGGCCTATCCAGGAGCATGAGCCCATAGATGAGCGGGAGATACAGTACCGAGGTGATCAACACACCGCGCGCCCGCACGAGACTGCGCTCGAGCGCGACGCGTACACCCGAATATAAGAACCAAAGGCCCAACAGCAAAGCTCCTACCACATAGATGCGGCCCGACATCCCGAGGATGCCGGGGAGCAGGCTGACCGGAATGAGCGCCACGCCGTAAAGCACGATCTGGCGCGCGGTGGAACGGCAATCGGGCTCGACCACCGGGAGCATGAGGATGCCGGCGCGGGCGTAGTCCTCTTTGTACATCCAGGCGATGGAGTAAAAGTGCGGGAATTGCCAAAGGAAGAGAATGGCGAAGAGCACCCAGGATTCGCGGGTGAGCGAGCCCGAGGCGGCGGCGAAACCGATCATGGGCGGCATGGCGCCGGGGATCGCGCCGATGGTGGTGGACCACCAGGTGCGCTGCTTCAGAGGAGTGTAGAGGAACAGATAGCTGGCCAGGGTGAAGGCGCCGATGGAGGCCGAGAGCAGGTTGACGCCGAGCCACAGTTCGAGGAAGCCGGCGACGGAAAGCGCGGCGCCGAATGCCAGCGCGCGCGGCGCGGAGAGACGGCCGGAGGGCAGCGGGCGCGCGGCAGTGCGGCGCATGTGGCGATCGGCCTCGCGTTCGTACCACTGGTTGAGCGCGGCGGTGCCGGAGGCGATCAGGCCAGTGCCGAGAATGGCGTGAAAGAGAGGCCAAAAGTGGATGGCCTTGAGGAAGCCGAGCCAGTTGGGCGCGCCGGGCAATCCGAAAAAATAACCGATGCCCGTGCTCATGAGAATGAGCCAGGTAATTCGCGGTTTGGTGAGTGCTATGTAATCGCGCATCCGGCGACAGCCATCCCTCCGCGGGCCTGCTTCGGCCGCGCGTCTTCATCGTGCCAGTATACCCCATCAGATGCGCGGGCGACGAAGCAAGCTTCACCCGCGTGGGCTATTTGGGCGTGGAAGTTTCCTACGATTGCGCGGCTGCGGTGGCGCACGCACTCGTGCATGCCGCGTCGGCACTCCTGCCGACGCCCGGTCCCGGCAGGCTGTCCGCCCACCACCAGGGTGTCGAGAGGAGTCTCGACACGGCACGCATGAGTGCGTGCGCCACTTCGTCAGGCGGGTTCTTAGAGATTTTATTGCCCTCGCATCATGCGCCAGCCATCCCTCCGCGGGCTAAGTCCGGCCGCGTGGGCTTATCGCGCCTGAATATGATCATCGTCAAGGCAATGGCCGCTCCGAATGCCAGGGAACCGACGGCGACGTGCGCCACGGTGGCCCAGATCATGACGGGCATGGGCTGCGGGTCGTCGGCCGTGGCGGCGAGGCTGGCGTAAGCGGCAAAGCCCAGGAAAACCTGCGAGAAGGTGAGTGCCAGCAGCAGCGTGGCGGCGCGGCGCAGCGGGGCGTTCTCCATGTGACGCATCAATACTTGAAGGCCCGCCCACATGGCGAACGCGGTGGCGACTACCGCGCCTGCGATGTGGGGGACTGCCGTCATGGCGCCATGGCGGACGGCGGCGCCGAGGATGGTTTGCAGGAAAAGGGCGCAGGCGGCAAGGGTCGGGGCAGGTCCGGAACTGGCGTTCGCCGGGGCCCCGGGCAGGCTGGGGAAGTGACCCACCACGATTGCCACGGTGAGTCCGAAACAGATTTGCGCCAGGCAGGCGTGCGCGATGCTGAGGGACTTCGGATCGATCAATCTGACCATGGCGCCGCCGAGTGCGGCTTGCGCCAGCACGGTGGCTGCCGCGGCCCAGCCGAGGCGGCGCATCCAGGCACGCGGCTCGCGAGACTGCTGCCATGCAGCGAGGATCACCACCAGCGCCCCAACCACCGCGGCCGCCACGCGATGGGCAAACGCGTAGCGGATGCCGCCTTCCATGGGCGGCACGAGCTTGCCCCAGTTGAGCGGCCAATCGGAGATGGCCAGAGACGCGTCGTTACTGGTGACCAGGGCGCCCGCCACGACCAGCATCAGGGTACACACCGAGGTCGATACGGCAAAGCGGCGCAGTCCGGGTGGGGGCATATCTAAACAAATGCGGCTGGAGCCGGGCAGGCTTATCAAAAGCCTGCCCCTGGATCATCGGACGCGGGCGGCCGACAGACGCCTGAACACCGATCGTCTGTCCCGCCAGCTAGCCCTTGATGGTGAAGTCGAGGGTCTTGCTGTCTTTGGCTCCGACGGTGATCTGCTGTTCCTGGGTGCCGTACTTTTCCTGCCATACCTGAATGGTGTAGGTGCCCGGCGGCAGGCCCTTCAAGGAGAAAGTGCCGTCATCGCCGGTGACGGCATAGAACGGGTGGCTGACCACGCCGATGTAAGCGCGCATCCAATTATGGATCTGGCACTTCACCGGAACCATGACTTCCTGGCGGGGGAAAGACTGCATCTTATCCGCGGAGCCGGGCGGCTGCGACTCGTTCCATTCCTGGTTGACCGCCGGCATCGGATGGATGTTGTGATTGGTGGGGTCGCTGTTCTTGATGTCGATGTTTTGCCCGGCCATGATTCCGATGACGTGCGGCTGGTACATGCAGCCGATCTGGTTGAGCTCGACGGTCGAGGTGGGAACCTGCCAGGTCTGGTCGGGCAGGCCCGCTTTGACCCATACAAAGGCGTACTTCACGGTGCCGTTGTCGTTGATGACGACCTCTTCGGACTTCTGCGGGGCAGCCTTATGGGCATTCATGCAGGTCGGGTTTGCCGACATGTCGATGGTCTTCATCACCGGCTTGGCGCCATCGAAAACCACCTTGCCCGTGATGGTGGCGCCGTTAGTCAAATCAGGGGTGGCCGCGCCACCGGCCGGGGCAGCGGTCTCCGCCTGTTTGGTTTCCGTCTTCTCTCCGCCGCCGCAGCCCGCGAAGGTCAGCGCGCCCATCACTCCAACTGCGATCCAAATCTTCTTCATGCTAAAAGAGCCTCCTTATTCGAACCTATCTTAACGCTTTCTTACTTGCCCGATGCGCTGGAACGCAGCCGGCTTAATTCCTCCGGCGTGAACTGGAACATGTAGCGTACCAGCAGGTCCGCCTGGTCCTTCTGATACCCGTTGAAACTGGCCGGCAACGGGCCGTTGAAAACATAGTGATCGCCCTCTTTGCGGAAGAGGCCGGAAGGCATGGCCGTGCCCGGACTCATCAGCGCCGGATCCAGAATCCAGCGCTTCACCCAGCCCGGCTTCAGGCGGTCTTTGGCCACCGTGAAATTGGGCGCCGTGGCTTTGGCATCGTGCGCCGGGTCGCCAGTCATGTGGCACTTCAGGCAGGGCGCGCCCTCGCTGGAGAAGAGCTGCCGTGCCATGGTGCGCTCCTGGTCGGTGAGCGGCTCCAGCTTCTCCGCGATGAACGGCTGCGCCTGCGAAGAGAGCGCCTCGAAGAAACGCACAATCTTGCGGACCTCGCCGTCGGAGAAGCTGAAGGTGGGCATGCGCGCCTTGAGGTATTGGCGCACGCCGTCGCGATTGGTATCGGTTTCGCTAAGAGCCGGATTGTTGAGGAAGCGCATCAGCCATTCCGGATTGACGCGCGCGCCTTCGCCGATCAGCGTGGGCGGTTTCTGGTCGCGCCAGTCCGGATCCTGGTACTTGGCCATGGTGTCGAATACGCTGGTCTGGCCCACGTGGACGTGGTGACAGCCCATGCAGTTATACTTGCGAACCACCCACCAGCCTTCGATGATGTCCTGACGCTGATCGGCCGGCGCATAGAAATACCGCGGCGGAACGCTGGCATCCACGGAGCCTTCCAGAAGCGTGGTCACCGCGTCGATCTCCGGCTTGGAGAAGTTGAAATTCGGCATCTTGAGCCGGTCCTGTTTGGCCTTCTCCTTGCCCTGGTCGTAGATCGCCGGATCGGCCAGCTTGTGCTCGAAGAAGCCTTTGTGGGTCATCCAGCCTTCTTCTTCGGCCTTATGGGTGAGCAGGGCGAAATCAAGGCGCTCGATGGGTTTGGAACCTTCCTTGGTGAGTTCGGTGCCAATGCGCTGCTCGTCTTCCAGGCCGGCGATCTCGTGGCATCCGGCGCAGCCGTAATTGCGCACCGCGGCGAGGCCCCGGTTCTTCAGGGCGGGATCGTCCATGAAGGAGGCGTCGGCATAGGTGGCGCCGGAATGCTTGCGGGTCATGAGGTAACTGGCGATGTCGCGCGCTTCGTCTTCGGTGAGGCGCAGGCTGGGCATCGGGGTCATCTGCTGGACTTGCAGCTCATGGCCGTCGTTGGGGCACTTGTCGTGGCCCAGGTCGAATACGAAAGGGAGGCCATTCTTCTGGTAATCCGCGGCTGTCAGGTCCTTTTTCTCGTACGGGCAATAAGGCGCGGTGCGCTGGCGCGGGTTGTGCACCCAGCGGACCAGGTAATCGTAGTTGGCCTTTTCGCCTTCGCGGCTGA
Organism: Bryobacteraceae bacterium; assembly: GCA_049511275.1. GTDB lineage: Bacteria > Acidobacteriota > Terriglobia > Bryobacterales > Bryobacteraceae > PALSA-129. The sequence goes on along the minus strand of JBEKYE010000049.1, from coordinate 12,165 downwards.
GGTTCGCGGCAAACGTTCCGCCTTGTTTCTGGCTGCCTTCGCCCATGGAATGGCAAGCCATGCAGCCGCGGGTTTCGAAAGCTTCTTTTCCCTTTTCGGGATCGCCGGGCTTCTGGGAAGGCAGTTCGCCAGGCACGCCGGATTGCCAGACGAAAGCCGCAATCGCGCGGATTTCATCCTGGTCCAGACGGAACGTGGGCATCTTGGTGCCCTCGCGCCAGGCGTGCGGATCCTTGAGCCATTCCGGAATCCATTCCCTGCGCAGCTTCATGCGCACTTCCTTCAGGCTGGGCCCAACCTTCTTCACTTCGCGCACCAGGCTCTGGGATCGCATGTCGAGCTGTTCGATCTGGGCGTCGATGCTGCTCGAAACTACCTTAAAATCGTTGGCTTGAGCGTACAGCTTCTGTGCCTCGGCGTTGGAGGTCTTAGGATTGTTGGCGGTCTGTTCGGCGAACCCGGCCTGGCGCAGCAACTCGGCTTTCTGCTGCTCATCCTGTTTGATCTGCTGGTTCACCGAGGAAATCTCGTCGCCTTCGCGGTCGAAGCCCTCATAGCGGTGGCAACCCATGCAGCCCCGCAGCCGGAAAATCTCGCGGCCGGCGTTTAAGGTGTCGGCCTGCTCCGTGACGATTTCTTTCACGTGGCACTGCTGGCATCCGGCGTCGATGTTTTCCGGGTAATGCATGGGCCACAGCCAGTACTTGTTATAGCCGTGGGCCTTCTGCACGCTGGAAAGCGCCACGCCGTTGCCGCCGTGGCAGGGGGTGCAGCCGAATTTCTCGGGATCGTGGATCTTCAACAGCTCCTTATCGGGATGACTGGTGAACACTGCCTGCCCGCCCATACTGGCAGCCGTCAGGCGTACCGGCTCGCGAATTCCCATATGGCACGATTCGCAGCGGTCCACCAGGTCGACGTCCTTGATGTGAATCTGGCGGATGCGGATATCGAACTTGGAGAGCGAATTCTCGACCGAGCTGAGCGTATCCAGGCTGGCGTCGGAGATGCGGTCGCTCAGGTACTTGTCGCGCTGCGCCCGCAGGTCGGTGGCGCGCTTCATCACATCCACGCGCCGCTGCAGCAGCTCCGCCTTCCGGGCTTTCCATTCGGCAAGCTGCTTTTCCATGTCGGGGAAGGTCATGGAGCGTTTTTCCTTTTCGCCGGGCAGTGCGATCTTGTGGACTTCGGCCCGCAACTCGACGATCTGCTTGCGCAAGGAGTCCTTGCTACTCTCGCTCTTCGAGACTTCGATCTGGTAGGTGAGCGCGCCGATGTGGCTGCGCACTTCCTGGAAAGGGTCGTTGAGCGCCAGGATCCTGGGAACCAGACTTCCGTTGACTTCGGTGTCGATGGCGGAAGCTTCCGGCGTGGCAGCCTTTTCGGCCGCCTGCGTGTCGCGGTCCAGCATCCTGTATTCCGGCTGCGAGCGGATCAGCTTCTCCCGGTCCGCCTCGCTCAACCGGGCGGTGGCCAGGTAATGGTGGTACAGCTTCTCGAACTTCGCCTGGTAGCCCTTCCACGGACGGATGCCGTATACCTCGTCATACAGCCCCCAGACCATCGACAACACCAGCAGTGCCGACCAGATGATCAGGGCCTTGCTCAAGGAGGAATGGACTACGGGATCCTTTTCTTGATCGCTCATATGTTGAACCAGGGAGTCACCCAGATGTATTTAATGCGGAACATGAGCCGCGCCAGGATCTTCACCGGCAGCGCCAACATGATGATCAGGAATGTCTGCATCACCACGTACTGCAGGACGCTCATGCGGGCGTAGATTCTGCGATTGAACGCGGTCCTGGTGATGAGCTTGTGGATGCCAATGCCGGCGGCCACCATGTAGAGGCCGACCACGATGGCGCCGAAGATGATTTTGGGCACGCGCGTGGTGATCCCGAAAATATCCGGCAGATCGCGATTGACTTCGAAGATCAGCCGGTTGTGGTCCCAGGTGGTTCCCGGCCAGAACCACATCCATCCAGGCCCGCGGATCAGCGTGCCGATGACAATCATGGAGACCCACAACACGATGAAGCCGAAGATAAACGTCAGGATCGAGAACTTACGCTGCCGGAACGTGTAATAGCCGTTGCCGAGCGGGTTGGTATCTATATAAGGTATGACCATCAACCCCACGATGATCAGCGAGGGCATCACCACGCCGGCCATCCAGGGGTCGAAGTAGACCAACATTTCCTGCAACCCCAGGAAGTACCAGGGGGCCTTGGACGGGTTCATGGTCAAAGTGGGATTGGACGGTTCTTCGAGCGGCGCGTTCAGGGTGATGGACCAGACCATCAGGATGACGGTGACGATGATGGCGGCCAGAAACTCGATGCGCAGCAGGTACGGCCAGACGTGCACTTCCCTGGCCCAGCCGGTTTTATAAGGCTGGGTCTTGCGGTGGTGCGTCTTGGCCATTTCGGGATTGGCTTCGAGTTCGGCGATCAGCCGGTCATTGGCGAAGGCCTGCCGCAGCCCATACCAGGTATAGAAAGGAACCAGGAAAAGCAGCAGTACGATCGGAACATTATCCGGCGTGCTGACAATCGTCCATAACTGATGAAAGTCCATAAGTGCCTTTGGGAAGTCAGGAGTCAGAAGTCAGGATTCAGAATCAGAAGACGGGCGGCCACGCATTCTGTCTTCTGACTTCTGTCTTCTGACTCCCGCTTTCTCATATCTTCTTCACGTCCTTGATTTCGCGTTCGAGCATCATCGGGGCCGGGCCCGAAATGCCGCCGTCTTTGCGTACGCGCCAGAAATGCACCACCATAAACGCCGAAGCCAGAATCGGAATCGCCACGCAGTGCCAGATGTAGGCGCGCAGCAGCGCGTTCGAATCCACAATCGATCCGCCTAACAATCCGAAACGCACGTCGTTGAACGGGGTCATGCCGAGTTGCGGGCCGAACGGTCCGGCGTGGCCCAGCAGCGGCGTGGCGCGGGCCATGTTGGTTCCCACGGTGACCGCCCAGAATCCCAACTGGTCGTCCGGCAGCAGATACCCGGTGAAACTGAGCAGCAGGGTCAAAACCAGCAGCAGCACGCCGACCACCCAGTTGAACTCCCGCGGCTTCTTATAAGAGCCGGTGAGGAAGACGCGGAACATGTGCAGCTCCACCATGATGACCATCAGGTGGGCGCCCCAGCGGTGCATGTTGCGCAGCAGCTTGCCGAACGGGACGTCGCTCTCCAGGTAAAGGATGTCGCGGAAAGCGATGACCTTCGACGGGTGGTAATAGAACATCAGGAGAGTGCCGGTGAAGACCAGCGTGATGTAGACATAGAACGTCATGCCGCCCATGCCCCAGGTGTACTTATAGGCCACCGCGTCACGGTTGATCTTGGCGGGGTGCAAGTGCAGGAAAACGTTCGAGAGCACGCCGAGCGCGCGGCTGCGCGGTGTTTCGTCGTGCTTGACGCGCAGGATGGACTTCCAGACGTCGGTCTTCTCCGGCGCCTTGATGGTCTCTTTGAGCTCCTCGGTGGCGCGCGCCTGGACGGCCTTGGCGTTTGCCAACACTTTGGCTACCGCGCTGCCGCCATTTCCAGGGCCATTGCCCGAGCCGTTGCCGGCCGCGGGACTGGCCGTGTCTACGGGCTTCTCTGGGTGTCCGTTGGTGTCTGCCATGATTCGAACCTCACACGTTCCGGAGGATGGCGCCCGGATCGCCGAACTGCGAACGGTCGCCCTTGGGCCACGAGTAGAGGTGGCTCAGGTCGACCACAATCTGCCCTTCCGGATTCAGCTCCACATGCGCGCGATCCATGGGACGCGGCGCCGGCCCCTCGAAGTTGATGCCTTCGGGGTCGTAGCCGCTGCCATGGCACGGGCACTTGAACTTGTTCTCGCTGGGTTTCCAGTCGGGCGTGCAGCCCAGGTGGGTGCAGATGGCCGAGATCACGAAGATGCCCTCGGTGTTGCGCACCACCCAAATCCGGAAGTCCTTTTGAAATTTGGTATCGACGCCGAAACCGAAATCCGACGGGTAGCCGATGAGGAATTTGGTCTTCGGTTCGTAGAGCGCGCGCGGGAAGAAGAAGCGCAGGAACATCAGGAGATTGACGCCCAACGTGCCCAGAACAGCCGCCATCACGAAACGGCGGCGGCGGGCAAAGGTTCTGGATTCATCGGGGTCTTCGGTTTTGGAAAAAATCGATCGAAGCGCCTGCACCAGTGAAGGCTTGGGCGCAGGCTTCTGGCCAGGCGCCCCAGGTGGCTCTAACGTTGAATTCGCCATCTTGTCCCCATGGCCGGACGGAGCCAGCCGTTATCCCTCTGAGTTCAATATCGAACAGCCCAGGAAACGTTCACCGAATGCGGACCGGGCAGACATCAGGCCGTTTCGAACCACACCCGATTACTGGGAATGACTAGCCCGGGAACTGGTCCTGAAGTAGCGAGCCTAAACCCTCAAGTCTATCCTCGCATCGGCATCCGCTCTGGGTACAACTTATCCATCGAATATCTTACACCCGAATGAGGGGTTTGCAAGCGGGGCCGCAAAAAATGTCGGCCGGCGCGATGGTCCAGGCCGTTGCGAAAATCGACGGATCGGCGGGACGGCGCGGCGCCTGGATAGAATGACGTTTGCGGGATTCTCTACTGCGAGCGGTGGTTCTGTTCGGCGGAATCACGGTTGCCATCACCGAACTGCTGAGTCCGTTTCAGCTTCTGCGGCGCGTGCCGCTGGCGGCGGCGTGGACAGCGGTCGGGATTGCAGCGGCGGTGTGGTTATGGCGGCGCCGGCCAGGGCTGCCGCACCTGACAATCCGGCCGCTGGAAGCTGCGATAGCCGCCGTGATTGCCGGGATCGCGGCAACCGTCGGGCTCACCGCGGTTCTGAGCCCGCCCAACAGCGCCGACGCCATGGCTTACCACATGCCACGGGTCATCTACTGGGCACAGGCAGGCAGCGTGGCGTTTTTTCCGACGCCCTACTTCAACCAGATCACACTGCAGCCGCTGGCCGAATACATGATGCTGCACACGTACGTGCTTTCCGGCGGCGACCACTTCATCAACCTCATCGCCTTCGGCGCGTTCCTGGGCGGCATGGTTGCGGTCTCGGCGCTCGGGGGCGCGCTGGGCCTGAACGGCCGGGGGCAGGCATTTGCCGCGCTGTTCTCGGCGACGCTGCCGAGCGGGATTCTGCAAGCCTCCGGCGCCAAGAACGATTCGCTGCTGGCGCTGTGGCTGGTCTGCCTGCTGTACTTCACGGCGCGCCGCAACGCACCGTTTGCGGGACTGGCCTTCGGACTGGCGCTCGCCACCAAGGCCACCGCCTATTTGTTCGCGCCACCGATGCTGGCGGCGATGATGCTCTATAGGGCGCCGCCATTGAAGACTATGCTGCGCATGGCCGGGTGCCTCGCGGGCGGAGCGTTGCTGATCAACGCGCCGCAGTATCTCCGCAATCTGGAACTGTCCGGCTCGCCGTTGGGCTACGATTCGGCGCAAGGCGATGGCGTCTTCCGTTGGCGCAATGAGAATCCCGGCTGGCGATCGACGGTCTCCAACGCGTTGCGCAATACATCCGAGCAACTGGGTGCGCGCAGCCCGCGCTGGAACCAGGCGGTGTTCGACGCGGTGGTGCGGATTCACCGCTGGCTGGGCATCGACCCGCAAGACCCCGCGACCACTTGGCGCTACGCCGTCTACGAAGCGCCGCGCAACGCCAGGAACCACGAGGCCGACGCCAACAACCGCTGGCACCTGCTGTTGCTGGGCGCGGCCGCGGTTTTCGCGGCCGCGACGCGGCGGCGCGCGTGGATGGTTTATGGGCTGGCGCTACTGGCGGCGTTTCTGCTTTTCTGTTTTTACCTGAAGTGGCAGCCTTTCCTGGCGCGTCTGGAACTGCCCCTGTTCGTCCTGGGCGCGCCGCTGGCCGGGTGTTTGCTGGAGGCGCTGCGCCCCAACATCCTGGCCATCGCGCTGTGCCTCTTTCTGGTGAACAACACGCGCGCCGCGCTGTTCGAAAACTGGACCCGGCCGCTCCACGGTCCGCGCAACCTCTTTATCACCTCGCGGCAGGACAACTACTTCGCGGATATGACGCAGTGGAACAATCGCGCGTCGTACTGGCCGGCCATCGATCTCACGGCCGCCTCGGGTTGCCGGGAGGTGGGCATCGACATCAGCCGCAACCAACTGGAATACCCATTCCAGGCGTTGCTTCTGGAGCGCAACCCGAAGGTTCACTTCGTGCATACCGGCGTGGAAAACGCGTCGGCGCGCTACTATCCGGCGAACCGTCCGCAGGTGTGCGCGGTTTTCTGTCCCGATTGCGCGGGTCTGGCGGACAAGGTGGCACGGTATAGCGGGGTTGGACCGCCGATTACGCAGGAGCATTTTCTGCTGTTTCTCGCTCCGCCGGAAAAGTTTCACATATTTCCGTGATACACTGAAATACATGAAAGCGGCGAATCACAAGAACGTTACCCTCAGTCTTCCCGAGCCCCTGCTCCGCCGGTTCCGCATCTACGCGGCTGCCAACAACCAATCCATGACCGCGCTTATGGCTGAAGCCATTCACCAGATGATCGCCCGAAATTCGGATTCCGAAAGGGCCAAACGGCGTTTTCTCGATCGCATCCGGAACGCACCAGATCGCCATACCCGGGGCGTGATCCGATGGAGCCGCGAGGAGTTGCATGAGCGTTGAGTTCGTCGATACCAACATCCTCATCTACGCTCACGACGGCCGCGCCGGCAAGAAGCACGAGCGCTCAGTCGAACTCCTGGGCCGCCTCCTCGATTCAGGCTCAGGGGCACTCAGCATTCAGGTGCTTTCGGAATTCTACGTCGCAGCCACCAAGAAACTCACCATGCCCAGCCAAGAGGCGGAAGAAGTCCTAGCCGACCTGGCCGTGTGGATTATCCACGTTCCGCAACATGCCGACTTGATTCGCGCCGCGCGACTGCAGCGCCGCTACAAAGTCTCCTGGTGGGACGCCCTGATCCTCAACAGCGCCGTCGAATTGGATTGCGCCACTTTGTGGAGCGAAGATCTGAGCCACGGTCAGCGCTTCGGTTCGTTGACTGTGCTAAACCCGTTTCGCTGATGCATTCTGTGCTAAATTTTTAGCATGAGTTGCGCACGACGCTCATCGGTTCCGCTGCTATTGAGCCTCGCGGCCATTCTATGCCTCGCGGGCTGCGCGGCAAAGAAGCCGGTCACGTACCGGTTGGCGCCCCAAGGGCGCGTCCTGCTGCCGCCGGGAGTCGTTCAGCCCGATCTTTCGCAGGCCACCTTGACCGCAACCGTGGTTCAGTGGCGCCCGGCCTGCGCACCAGCGGGAAATGCCATCACGGTGCTGCCGCGCAAGAAGAACAAGGTGCGGCTCACGATCTCGCGCGACGACCTGCTGAAGCAGCCGGTTGGATGGCTGTCTGAATGGACCACCAGGGCCGAAGCACAGGGCTGCCTGGCGCCCCACACTGGCCTGAACCTGGCGATGCGCATCCTGGAATCGCTGCCGCTCGATCCCTCCCGGGCGTACCGCTTGTTGCATGCCGACAACATCTCGAAGGGCTATATCGACCTGGGCCCGCAAAACGAGCTGCAGGTGGTGAACCCGGTGCTGAAGGAAGGCACGGCATCGGACGCGCCGTTCATCGAGACCACCAGCGTCACCGGCAGCGGCGCGCACCTGGACGTTGGCGTGAAGGCGTCGCCGAACCTGATCGGTTATGAAACCGCCTGGTACGCATTCCGGTTGAAACCGGATGGCTCGGGTTCGACCATCACGCCGCTGGGGGCCGAACGCACCATAGCCGGCAAAAAAGAGCCGGAGGCCGGGCCGGCCACCAACTGGTTTCAGTTCCCGCCACAGGCGGGCTACTACCGGATGTTCTACAAGACCGACCCGGCGGATAACGGCATCACGGAAATCGTGATCGGCGCTCCCACGCCCGCCGGACTGGACCGCTTGACGCAGGCCATGAGCGCCGATAATGCCACGTGCGAGAAGTCCGGGACCGCGATGTGCGTGGTAATCCCCCGGCAGGTCGCGGTGAACCCTTTTCTTCATGCCACGGTGAATGGCAACGATGTGAGATTGAACCTGGGGAGCTCGGTGCGGCTGGCCATCCTGGCGGGCGGCGGCTCGCCGCGCCCGGCGGACGTGCCGAACCTGGTGGTCTTGAAGCCGTACGCGGGCAAGCTGACGCCGGTGGAATTCAGTCACGCCAGCGCGGCGATCTTCGACGTGGTGCTGCTGGGCGGCGAGAGCATTTCGTGGAAATAAGAGCGCGACCGGGGGTCGCGCGCGGACGAGGGCGTCCGCCCTCCATCAAAACGGGGCTATCGCCCGATCACCACCGATACCCCGGCGGGGCCTACTTCCAACCGGTCGATGCGATGACTCAGATCGAAGGTGCGGCCCACCATGGCATTCGGGTAGAGGGGCAGCAAGACGTTCTGAATGAGAAAATCGAGCACCTTGCCATCGATCTCGACTCCCGACACGTCCACGCGCAGGACATCCACTTTGGCGGTTCCTGCCGAGGAGTGGATCCGCACGGTGACGCTGACGGGCCGTTCTCCATCGAGGAGTTTGGACATCAGCCAACCGGGTTGGTCGCCCTGGGCGCGGCGCACCTTGCCGAAATCGACCATGGCGCTGCCGGTCGCCTCGCCGCGCGCCACCAGTTGGAGCTTGGGATTGCGAACGCCGGGCGGCACTTCGTGCTGCGCGTAGGCGTTGAGTTCGGCGGAGCTCAACTCAATGCGAGCACCGGCGAGCAGGCGGTCACTCGAGATCAGATCGAACTTCTGGCGCACCGAGGAATAGAAGTCGAATGCCGAAGCCCCGGCGGAGGCCAGCACGATTGCCAATCCCATCCCCAACGAGCATTTATTGCCGATTCGGGTCATAGCACCCACAGACTGTGGATATGTCCCCAGCTTACCTTGCCGCCCGCTGCGCGGGCCATCGGATAGCACTGTCTGAAATCAGTCATTTGGCCTGGGGTGGAGCGTTCCGCACAGTGGCCCGCCCGTTGCTCTATGGGTTTTCGTGCCGGTCCCTGTCGTTATCGGTTTGGCGATCGTACTGCTGGCGGCGGCATGGGTTGCCGTCCGCCTGATCGCCGTCTGGTGGAAATACCTGGGCGACCGGGTGATCACGTGCCCCGAAAACCACCGGCCCGCCGGTGTTACCGTCGATAGCCGTCACGCCGCCTGGACAGGCGTGGCTCACGTGCCGCACTTGCGGCTTTCCGAATGCTCCCGCTGGCCGGAGATGGCCGGCTGCGGGCAAGAGTGCCTTTCGCAAATCGAAGCTTCGCCCGAAGGCTGCCTGGTTCACCGCATCCTGGTGGACTGGTACGCCGGCAAGGCGTGCGCTTCGTGCGGCCGGCCGATCGGCGGGATTCCGCCGGCCGGCGGCAAACCGGCCCTGCTGCTGGCCGATGGAGTTTCCGTGGAGTGGAAGCAGATCTCGGCCGACATGTTGCCTGAGACGCTGGCGGCCGCCAAGCCGATCTGCTTCGCCTGCCACATGGCTCAAACGCTGGTCCGCGAACATCCGGAGCTGGTGGTCGATCGACACCTTCCGGGGGGCCAGGTCTCCAACCGGTAATCCGTTCCCTCGGAATGGAGGCGCTGACATGAGAGAGCTGCTGCTCCTGCTTGCCCTGGCGATCCAGCCGGGGTGGGCCGCGGAACCGCCTACGGTGACTCGCGTAGCGCTCTACGTGCAGTTCGATCAGACGCCCCCGGCGGCGGTAATGGATTCGATGCGGATGGAACTGGATTCCATCATGGCGCCGATCGGGTTGCAGTTCGAGTGGCGTTCGCTGGCCGACAGCAGCGGCGAGCCGACCGCCGAACTGGCCGTGGTCAGTTTTAAGGGCAGATGCGATTCGACCAGCCTGCCGCCGCATAGCAGGAACCCGGGCGCGCTCGGCTGGACCCACATCAGCGACGGAGTGATCCTTCCGTTTACGGATTTGGATTGCGGCGGGTTGCGCGCGTTCCTGGGAGAACAACTGCTGGCTCTGGCGCGGGGGGATCGCGACGGCGCCCTGGGGCGCGCCCTCGGCCGGGTGCTGGCGCACGAGCTATACCACATCTTCGCCAACACTACGCGGCACGCGGCGGACGGCGTTGGAAAGCCCACCTATACGGTGGAGAACCTGCTCTCCGCCGGTTTCCGCTTCGCGACGCGGGAAGCCCTGGCGATGCGCCCGCATTAAAGGCCGCCGCCTGTTGGCTGTCATCCCGAGAGTGGCCGATCCCGAATGGTGAAAAGCCCTGGCCGCCGACGCACGCAGAGGAACGCAGATTGAAAACAAGAAAGAATATCCGGGTTAATCCGCGTTCATCGGCGGCTGAAACTTCGATATGATGGCGGGATCATGCGCAAAACCGCTGTATGCCTGCTTCTCGCCCTGAGCGCTTGGGCCGGTCCGCCCGCACAGAAGAACGACGAAGGGTACACCGCCAAGATCCTGCAGTATACCACCGAGAAGTATTTCCTGACGGAGCTGGTGGACCATCTGCCGGCTTCCGATACCGTCCCGACGCCGCAGAAGGTGCTCGGCTACCCTATCGGAACACCCAACAAGCTGACGTACACCAAGGATATTTACCGCTATATGCGGGAGCTGGAAAAGGCGTCGAAGCGCGTCAAAGTTTTTGTGATCGGCCATTCCGAAGAGGGCCGCGAAATCCTGCTGGTGGCGATCTCGGACGAGGGAAACATCGCCCGCCTGGATCATTTCAAGCAGCTCACGGCGCGCCTGGCGGATCCGCGCAAGATCACGCCGCTGGAAGCTGACGCGGTGGCTTCCGAAGCGCTGCCCTTTTACTGGGCCTCGGGCAGCATCCACTCGCCGGAAACCGGCTCGCCGGAGATGCTCATGGAGCTGGCGTACCGCCTGACGGTGGAAGAAACGCCGCTGATGCAGAACATCCGGAAGAACTCCATCGCGCTGATCACGCCGTGCACGGAAGCCGACGGGCGCGACGCCGAGGTGGACATTTATAACTATCGCAAGGCCTTCCCCAACAAGCCGGCGCCCAACCTGGTCTACTGGGGTAAATACGTTCAGCACGATAACAACCGCGACGGCATCGGCATGGCGCTCCAGCTCAGCCGCGCGATGATGGGCGCTTTCCTCGATTACCACCCCACGGTGTTGCACGATCTGCACGAATCGGTGCCGTTCCTGTACGTCTCAACCGGCATGGGCCCTTATAATGCGTGGCTCGACCCGCTGACCATCGACGAGTGGCAGAAAATGGCCTACGCGGACATCGAGGAGTTCACCAGGCGCGGCGTCCCGGGCGTGTGGACGCACGGCTACTACGATGGCTGGGCGCCCAATTACATGTTCTACGTGGCCAACGGCCACAATTCCATCGGACGCTTTTATGAAACTTTCGGCGGCAACGGCGCCGATACGGGCGTTCGCACGGTGCCCGCCAATTCGACCAGCCGCACCTGGTTCCGGCCCAATCCGCCGACCACGCGCGTCAACTGGTCGATCCGCGACAACATCAATCTGCAACAGAGCGGCGTGCTGTTCTCCATGAACAGCGTGGCCAGCAACCGCAAGCAGTACCTCGACAACTTCTACCTGAAGAGCCGGCGCAGCGTGGAGAAAGCTACGGCTGAAGGGCCGGCGGCGTGGGTGGTGCCGGGCGACGATCCGCGGCCGGGACAAGCGGCCGCGCTGGTCAACCTGATGCGGCTCCAGGGCGTGGAAGTCAACCGCCTGAACGCGGATACGGAAGTCGCCATCACGCCCACGCGCAAGGAAAAACTCACGGCCGGCAGCTACGTGATCCGCATGGACCAGCCTTACAGCCGCATGGCCGACATGCTGCTGGACACGCAATACTACAACATCAGCGACCCTCCGCCGTACGACGACACCGGGTGGACGATGGGGCCGCTGGTGAATGTCACGACCATCCGCGTGACGCAGCCCGACATATTGAAGCTGCCGATGACGCCGCTCGGGGAGGACGCCAAACCGCAGGGCGGAGTCTCGGGCGCCGCGGCGCCCGCCGCGTACCTGATCAATCACAATGCCGACAATGTTCTGGCGACGTTCCGCTTCAAACTCAAAGACGTGAAAATGTTCGCCGCCGAAGATGGCTTCAAAGCCGAGAACCGCGACTTCAACGCCGGCTCCTTCATCAT
>JBEKYE010000048.1:0-17847 GCA_049511275.1 Bryobacteraceae bacterium | reverse complement strand
GAGTTCAGGTGGAGCTAGCCGGCGCTACTTGGGATGGCAACCAACTGGAAGTCAGCACCCATAACGGCGGCGTGACGGTCGCGATGCCATCCAATTACTCGGCACATCTAAAGGCGGAAACCGCTTCCGGCGGCATTCAGTCGGATTTTCCAGTCATGCTGCAAGGTGACGTTAAACCGCGTCGGCTGGATTTTAGCGTCGGCGCCGGCGGGCGGCTGATTCATGTCACCACCGTAAACGGCGGGATCAAATTAAAACATGCAGAATCGGAATAAGTTGAGGTAGAGGGTGCCGCGCGAATTGCCTGTTCTCGGGGAATGGCGGATTCAGGCAACGCGCGAGCGCCGGCGGCGACGCAGGAGCACGAGCGGCGCCGGTCGGGTCCCACTCGCTCAGCACGGGGGTTTGGCGGGCGCGCCGCGGCCGCCGCACCGCTCGCGCGTGGCCCCGAACTGCGCGTTCGACAAGCAGTCGGCGTGGCGCCGCCGCGCGGGCTAGGGAAAAACGTACTCGTTTGGGGCCTGGAGAGGGGTCGCGGACCCTGGGTAGCCGGAAATACTGCAACTCGCCGATGCCTGTTGCAGGGAGTTGGGAGGATGCATCGACTCTGAACGCACCCCATCAGCAGACGAAAGGTGCAACGGCGGGCCGCAGCGGCCGTGCCCTCCCGACCTGCGCCGCGGAGTCACGCCGCGGCCCTGAAAAGCTCGACCCGGAATGGAACGACAATAGCGGTAGAAACAGGATTTTTGTCCCCCACCGCCGTATCGGCAGGTTTCAACACTTTCTGAACTGTCCCCTCAGGCTTATTGCACCACCATGATCTGGGCGCGCGTGAAGTTGAACTTCTTCTCGGTCGGGTTGAAGATGCTCACCTGACAATCGTATTTGCCGGGTACCAGCTTGGCGAGCGGCAAGGAGAAGCGGATCGGCAGGGCCTTGGTCTTCTTATCCAACCCGTCCTTTACCACCAGTTGCTCGGTCTGGAAAGCCAGAGTCTTGCCGTGATAGAAGCTGACGTTGGCTACTACCGGTTCGGTGGTTTCGGCCAGCGGTTCGTAGGTTTCCAGGTAGACGTACATTTCCTGGCTCTTTTTGAAAACGCGCGTCACACTGGGGATCAGCTTCTGGTTGTCCTGCACCAGGGGATTCTCGGCGAGCAGTTTCTTATCCTTTTCGGCCGAGTACAGCGCTTCGTTTACGGGCTGGCGCTGGTTGCTGAGGATCACCGAACTAGTGGCCAGGGTAGCCTGGTTGGTGGTGAGGTCGGGAATGACGAACTTCTGTTCGTAGGTCCCGATCATGCCGGTTTCATTGTCGCGGGCCAGGAATTTCAGCGAATAGGCGCCGGGCGGCAGGGTAAAGCCGGTGTCGTAAGCGATGGCGCGCTTGGAAAGCTCGGCGGCGTTCTGGTCCTTGAGCTTGAGCTCGACGTAGTCGCGGACGTTGCCCTTGGTGTCACCTTTGGAATCCTTGACCTGTCCGATGAAATCGAGGCGGGTGGTTTCGGCGCCGCCGTGCACGGCCAGCACCAATTCGCTGCCGGGAATCTTGACTTCCACGGGGACGAAATAGCGGTCGCGGGCCAGGCGGAAATAATCGATTTCGGCGGCCACGGTAAGATCGGTGATGGGGTCGCCCAGCATCAGGGCTTCGGAGAGTTGACGCTCCTTGTCCTCGGCGTCGAACTTCTTAAACTGCTTGCCGGCGAAGTAACCATGGCGGTATTCCAGCTTGGCGGAAAGATCCTTTTTGATCTTGAGATCGATCTTGCGATAGTGGCCGTCGAGCGCGGTGTTGGTGCTGTAATAGCCGAGGATGTAGTAGCTGGAAATATCCTTTTGGGCCTGCACGATGCCGGCAGAGAGATCGTTGTCATCGAGCAGGGCTTTGCCGCCGGTGTCGGCGGCCAGAGTGGTGAGGGTTTCCTGCTGGTGCTGGAAGTTGGATTGGGCGGACCGCTGGGAGCTGCCGGTGAAGGCGCCCTGGCCGCTGGTCGCGCCTTTGGTTGCGTCACCGAGGGGACCTGAGGCCACCAGGCCGCGGGCGTCGATGGGATAGAACGAGACGTTGGCTTTGATGGCGGCGTTTTCGGTGGCCGTCAATTGCGCCTGGTTGTTGCCGTTGCTGTCTTGGGTCATGCCGCTGGCGAAGTAGACCAGGGCCTTCTTTTCGGGGAGCGAGCCGAGCATCTTGGCGGCGGTTTCCAGGGCGGACAACTGGCGGTCGGTGTTGAAAATGTTGAATTCGGAATCGTCGGCGGTGAAGGCGGCGCCGGTATCAGAGGCGGCATCGGAGGTGTCGGTGATGTCGAAGCCGGTGCCCTCGCCGACGGTGAGGCCCTTGACGTCCTTGACGAGTTTGTCGCGGTCGTCGGTGAAGTCTTCCACCACTTTGACGTCGGCGGCGAAGGTCAATATGGCCACCAGATCCGATGCGGTGATCTGGGATTTAATGAACTTGACGGCGGAATCCTGGGCGCGGATCTGGTCCTGAATGGGCATGGAAGTCATGTCGAAGAACAAGACCATGAGGCGCTTGTCTTTGTACTTGATCTCACCGGCCTGGGCCGGGGTGATCTGATTCGTAGTGACGGCCTTCACTTCCGCTGCCACCGGTGGGAGCGGCGTAGCGGCCTCGGGGCGCTTTTCCAGAGTGGCGGGCGGCGTGGTGATGGGAGCGGTCTGCAGCTCCTGATACTCGCAGACTTTGATGATCTGGGGCTTGCCGTCTTCGGTGATAGCGAAATCGGAGGGTTTCAGGCTGGGAACTGGATTGCCGTCCTTGTCTTTGGCAAACACGTCGACCACGACCAGTTGCACCGTGTCAGTGAAGCTGTAGACTTTCTTAGCGCCGGGCGCCGAGGCGGTGCCCTTCTTTTGCGGCGCCGCCGTTTTCGCAGCGGACTTCTGCTGCGCGGCGGGTGGCTGGGTTGCCACCTGTTGCGCCGACGCAATCAGCAGGGCGGCAAGGATGGTGATGAGTGTAGCTCGCATTAGAAATTGAACCTCATGGTGGCGGTGACGGAACGCATAGCGACGTAATTGCTCGGTAATCCGAACTGCAGAGGACTTGCGGCGTTGACGTACCAACTGGAAACGTTGGGGTGGTTCAACGGATTCTGGGACTGGAGCATGAAAGTGAGATTCTTGCGGTCCGCCAGGCGGAAAGTGCGGCTGGCGTTGGCGCTCATGGTGAACTGTCCCGGGCCGGTCAACACATCGCGGCCGATATTGCCGTAGTCGCCGGTGGGAGGCGTCACAAAGGCGTTCTTGTTCAGAATACCGTCCAGATAGGCCGGTTGGCCGTTGTAATAGGCGCGGATATTGGCCTGTGCGGTTCCGCCGCCCAACAACTGTCCGGCGGTGGGAGTGATCGGCGCGCCGCTGGTCACACTCATGTTGGATGTGAGCATCCAGTCCTTGAGGAGAACACCCTTCCATCCGTTGATCAGCGCGCCTCCGCGCGTGCCCACGCCCGTCGAGTAATTAAGGGAACCGTTGAAGGTCTGGTGGCGAACGCCGGCGGTGGGGCCGCGCTCGGCGGTCAGGTCCAGCCAGTTCTGGGCGATGCCGCCGAACGCGTCATCGATGCTCTTGGCGAGCGAGTAACTCAGGTTCCAGCCCAGACCGGCGCGCGTGCGGCGGTTTAATTGGGCCTGAACTGAGTTGTAGGTGCTGTCTCCGTTGGAAGTCTCGTAGGTGTACCCGGCCGGGCAGGTAAAGCCCGCGGCACAAACCGGCGCGCCGCCGGGGGCGTAGGAATTCGGCAGGAACTGCTGGGTGAGCGCGGTGCCCTTGGACGCGAAATACGTAACCGTAGCCACCATGTTCCACTTCAGGTTTTGTTGCACCGCCAGTTGCCAGAGCTGCGCATAGCTGACGCGGAAGTCGGGGTTGATGGCATTGGTGGTGGTGGCCTGGTTGCCCGCGACGCATCCAAGCTGCGTCAACGCGGTCAGGCTGAGGCCGTTCTGCAGGGTGGCGTGGCAGTTATTGGGGAGGTTGAATTCGGTGGCGAACGGCGATTGCGCGTCCAACTGAGCGATCAGAGTCGAGTAGACCGATGGGGAGAACTGCATGCCATATCCGCCGCGAACCACGGTAGAGCGTTTGGCAAAAGGCTTCCAGGCAAAACCGATGCGTGGCGAAAAATCGGTCTTCTGGCCGGTCAGCATGGAGTTGCCGTACTTGATGCCGGTCACCGGGCCGGTGCCTCCGGCCACCACCGCCAGGCCGGTCAGCGGCAGAGCGTTGTACACGTTCGTCGGGATGGCGAAAGACGCCGGCAGATCGATGGTTGCCAGGCGATTGTACAACTCCGTGCTAGGCGCCTGGTAATCCCACCGCACGCCCAGGCTGAGCGAGAGTCGCGGGCTGAGCTGCCACTGGTCGTTGGCGAAAAGGTCGTAGACATTGGTTCGCAGGTAGCGGTCACCGCCGCTCGGAGTGTTCTGCACGTTCAGCAGGTTCTGCAGGGTGGAACCGGTGGCCGTGCCGAGCGCGGCTGCCTGCGAATTGCTCAGGGAGTTAGCGACGTTGAGGGCCATGGTGTCCGGAGAGCCGAGCAGGAAATCGGCCAAATCGTACCCGGTTCCATTGGTGGTGATGCCGTTCAGAGCGGTGGCCGCTCCCGTGAAGGAGTACGTTCCGCGCGGGTTATTCTGCTGCAGATAATTGGCCTGCCGGCGGCTGAAATCCCCGCCGAACTGGAATTGGTGCGGGCCGCGCACCCAGAGCACGGTTTCGCCCACCGCGCTGGTTTGCGGATGGAGGTAATTCGCGTTTTTGTCGGACAGCCCGAGGAGACCACTCCCCTGGAAGTTCAGAGTGGGAGGCCCCCAGCTAAGCGGGAGTTGGTCGGTGCCGGCGATGCCGAGGTTTCCCTCCAGGTTGGCGACGTTGGCCCAATACGGTGTGCCGAGCGCGGTGCTCTTGCTGTAGTTGTACCGGGTGGTAGCGATCACGTGCAGGCTGAAATGGTAGATGTAGTTCGCATTGGCGTTGACGCCATTGTTGGTTTGCAGGTCGTGCCAGGCGGGAATGGTGGCGGCGAATACGCTGGGCTGCGTGCTGTTGCTGCGCTGGTATTGCAGACCGCCGTTCACCTGGTTCTTGGTATTGAAGGTGTAGCTGAGGCGGGCATTGACGTTGTCGGAGTTGGTGGCGCCTGAGGCCGAGGAAGCGTAGTTCAGTGGCTTATTGGCGGTGCCGCCGACGAAATTCGGTTCGGGAAAATACTTCAGCAATGCCGTGGCGATAGGACTGATGCTGGAGAGCGGGATCTGGTTGTTGGGAATCGGCGTCGAGCCGTTGTACAGCGTTACGGGCAGTCCGTTGGAGCCGGTCACGCCGGCGAAGTTCCCGGCCTTTTCGGCGTCGGTG
The DNA here is from genome assembly GCA_049511275.1 of Bryobacteraceae bacterium. GTDB lineage: Bacteria > Acidobacteriota > Terriglobia > Bryobacterales > Bryobacteraceae > PALSA-129. Next base: position 12,463 of record JBEKYE010000048.1, on the reverse strand, counting down.
GGCACCAGGTCGCTGTAAGTGGTGCCGGTGCGGGCACGGCCCAGCGTGTAATTAATGGTGAAGGTGCCCTTGTTGCTGGTCAGCAGATGAGGAATCTTCAGCGGGCCGCCGGCGGTCAGCGTGGAGCGCAGGCTCTGGGCATTGGGCTTGGAAACTTCCTGGCCGGTGACGGAATAGTTGCGCGCGTTGAGCGCGGAGTTGGTCAGGATGCCGCTGGCGCTGAAGTTGTAGCGCGAGCGAGGATCGCGGCGATTGTTGCCGAAAGAGTTCGCGCCGCCACGGCCACCGCGGCCGCCAGCGCCTCCACGGCCGCCGCGTCCACCACCGCCGGGAGACATGGGAATGCCCATGCCGCCACCGCCGCCGCCGCGTCCACCACCGAAACCACCGCCACCTGGGCCACCGCCGCCGCCGCGTCCACCACCGCCGCCGGGGCCACCGCCGCCAGTTGCCATTTGAGTGGGATCGCCTGGCATACCGCCCATACCTGGCATGCCGCCCATCATGCCACCGGGGCCCATGCCGCCCATGTCGCCGCCGCGTCCCGGTCCCCAATCGCCGCCCTGGCCCGGCACAGTCAGGCCTTGACTGACGCTGCCGTTGATGGTGAAGGCATCGTTGGCGCCCTGGGCGATGTCGCTGTTCATGGCGATGTCGTTGTTCATTCCGGTGTCGGCTGCGAGGTCGGCGGACTGGTTTACGCCGATGCGCTGAAAGCCGCCCTGTTGCGATCCACCGGGCCGCGCCAGGGTGGATCCGCCGAGGGCCTGGGTGAGAGATGGATTCCCGTTGTTGCCAGCGGGCGTGGACGTGGTGGAGTTCTTGGAATTCTTGGAGTTCCCCTTGGCGGGCGGCTTGCTGGCCGCGGCCGTGGCGGTGGCAGCCGGCTTGGTATCAACCGCTTTCGTATCGGCCGCCGCCGTCGGTTTGGCTTCGGCTGGCTTTTCGGCGGCGGCGGCAGTCGCCGGAGCCGTGGCAGCCGGTACCGCGGGTGCAACCGGCGCCGGGGGTGGGGGAAGCGGCGCGGTCATGGCTTCCAGCGATTGCATTGTCAGATCCCACGTTGGGCTGGGCGCGTCGGCCGCAACGCCGATCTCCCGGCTGACCTTCTCGAAGCCCAGCATCTCGATGCTGATCGTCCAAATGCCATCGGCGAGCTCCGGGAATGAATAGAGCCCATTCTCGTCGGTGGTAGTGAGGACCTTCTTGTCGCCTTGGGTGGCGGTTACAGATGCGCCGGGGACGGGCAGCCCTCCGGATTTGACGCTGCCGTGATGTTCCGAAGCCGTCAAACCCATCACGACAAGGCAGGCGACCAGCAGGAGGCGCCCAATAGAGGTGTACAAACGGTTAGCAGCCATGGGGGTAACAGCATGTAGGCGAAGCGGAAACCGGGAATGTTACCACGCCGGTCCGGATTCTGCGCAACTCAAGAGCCTGCGGCGGTTTACAGGCCGGCCAGGGTCCTGATTATCACCTGACAGCCAGGTTGCCGGAAGAGCCGCGTGGGGGGCAAACGGGCCTGGGGAAGTGTAAGCCAATTAACGTTCGAGTACGAGTTTTTGCTATCGAAAACTATGGTAATCTAGCGGAATTTAATCGGGCATAATCAGGGGAAAGTGACGGTATAATCAGCACGAGATCGTACTAGTAGTGATGAAGAGGCTGCTCCATGGGCTGCCTATATTGCGGCAAAGAGATCGGTATAGTTCGGCAGATACGCGATCGCGAATTCTGCAGCGCGGCGCACCGCAAGAATTACGGTGCGCGCCTGGGAAGAGCGCTTGAGGATCTGGCTGCGCCCGAACCGCCTCCCGCAGCGGTTGCCGATTTCCGGATCGGCATGCCGCTACAGTCAGGCAATTTAAATCGCTCGCTTGCGGTCTGGGAATTCGGACACGGCGCCAGCGCCGTTGAATGGCGCGAGCCGTGGGCGGTTTCGATTGCAGGCGTGCGGGGCCAGAGCGCGAAAACTCTCGCCGGATCCCACTGGGCGCCTTTCGCGCCGGATCTTTGCGCGCGATCACACGCAGGGCCTTCGGTATATTGCCCGGATATTCAATTCCTCCATTTCGAACTGGCGGCGGAAGATGGCGTGCCGATGGGGAGCGGAGAGGTTGCGGAATCGCCGCCGCTGGCTGGGGCCGCGCTCTGGGACATCCCCGAAGTCAACGATGCGGCCTACACCATGGCCACGCCGGAAGTAGCTCGAAGGACGGCGCAGATTCTGGAGCCAGCCGCGATGGCCATGGTGGCAGCGCCGCTGGTGATTGGGATCAGGGGCTTGGTGGCGGCTCCGGCGGCGGAAGCAGTGGAGGCGTTATGGCCTCCGGCGCCGTATGCCGGAGAAATGGCGTTCCAGGCCGCGGCGGCGTTGGCACAGGCGTGGGTACTGGAAGCGGCCGACGAACTGGCGGCGGCGCCCGAGATCTGCGGCCCCGTGCCGGCTCCGGCGGCGGAAGCGGTGGAAGCTCTGCTGCCGGTGGCGCCGCATGCCGAAGCGATGGCATTCCCCGCCGCGGCGGCGTTGGCACAGGCGTGGGTACTGGAAGCGGCCGACGAACTGGCGGCGGCGCCCGAGATCTGCGGCCCCGTGCCGGCTCCGGTGGCGGAAGCGGTGGAAGCTCTGCTCCCGGTGACGCCGCATGCCGAAGCGATGGCATTCCCCGCCACGGCGGCAATCGTAAGCGCGTGGGTCCCGGAACCGATCGCGGAAGTGTCGCTCGCCTTCGAAGGTTGCGGCGTGATGGCGGCTCCAGCGGCGGAAGTGGTGGAGGCGATATTGCCCCTGGCGCCGTATGCCGGAGAGGCGGCGTTCCCGGCCACGGCGGCAATCGTAAGCGCGTGGGTCCCGGAACCGATCGCGGAAGTGTCACTCACTTTCGAAGGTTGCGGCGTGATGGCGGCTCCAGCGGCGGAAGTGGTGGAGGCGATATTGCCCCTGGCGCCGTATGCCGGAGAGGCGGCATTCCCGGCCATGGCGGCAATCGTAAGCGCCTGGGTCCCGGAACCGATCGCGGATGTGTCGCTCGCTTTCGAAGGCTGCGGTGTGATGGCGGCTCCGCCGGCTGAAGTGGTGGAGGCTCTGATTCCGCCGGCTCCGTATGCCGATGCGGCTGCCTTCCCGGCGGCGGCCCCCGCGGCCACGGGACTGGCGTGGATGCTGCAGCCGGCCGACGTGCCCTCGCTCCTTCTGGAAAGTTGCGGGGCGATGGCAACTCCGGCGGCAGAAGCGGCGGAGACTGTCTTCCCGGCCACACCGATGGCTCAGGCGGTCGAGTTTCTATCCGCCGCTGTGCGGTTGCCGCAACTGGCACTGGCGGCCGTGCCGGAAACGGATACGGAAACGGCGGAAGATGTTTCGGAGCCGGTGGAGGTCGTGCCTCCGTCGGAATCCTGGATGACGCCTCCGCCGGCGTGCGAAGTGGAGCGCGAAGTCTGGCCGCTGGTGGCCGCGGCATGGCCGCTCGGAGCCGCGATACAAGTGCCTGGCGCGGTGGCGCTGGCGATCGCCGAGCCGATGGTGCGCGAGAGCGCCGGCTGGCGGCCCGCTCCTTTGGCCGAACCGGTGGTGGCTTACGTATCGGCGCGGCTTGCGGAGAGCATCGCCGCGGTCGCCTTGCGGCCCGCGGCGTTTTGTGCGCCGGATCTGGCGGGCCTGGGCCTCTCCGGAAAACGCCAATCCGCGCCGGTGGCGGCAGCGGCGCAGCAACAGGTACCGAACCCGGCCTCGCCGGAACTTGGCTCGAGTGTGGCGGCGGAGCCGGCTGCGGCAGCCGGCGCGATCCGATTCCCGGACCTGGTGCTGGCGCAGACCACGGGCAGTTCGACCGGCGTGTTCCGGGTACCGGAAGCGGGCGTGGCGGCGCCCCAGACGGCCGTTCCCGACGGCCGCGCGGCGCGACTGGAGCCGCTCTCCACCATCTCCATCGTGCCGCCCACAACGGGCGCCGGCCAACCTGGCGCAGCCTTCCCGCAAGGGCAATTGGTTCCGATGGAATTCTTCTGCCAGCGGGCTCCCATGGGACCCAGGCGGAACCTGGCATGGCTGACGAAACACATTCCAGCAGTTCCGCCGAGATTCGCCCTGCGGACGGCTGTCGACCGCCTGGAAGACCTGGCGCTCATCCCCGTGAAGCGGCAGCGGGAGACGCCATCGTTCACCGAAATCTTCAGCATCACGAATGCGGCGCGGCGCGCCCAGCACAGCCGCTTGCGTGCGCCGGCGCGGGCGGTGGCGGCGGCCCTGCTGATGGCGGTGGGCTTGTGGTTCGGCGCCGGTTCGGCCAAGATCGGGCGCGAATTGTTGGCGGTGAATACGAACTGGCCTTCGGTGGAGACGCCGTCGTCATCGGCCGGCCGGGATTTCTCGGCGGCCTTCACGCGCGTCCGCTCGGTTTTTGTTCCGCCGGCGCAGCGGTCCGCCGCAGGGCCGATCGAAAAGATAAGCCGCGCCATTCAAAACCGCGCGGCGGCGGAACTCAGCGACACATTCCGCGGGATGGAAGCCTGGGGTGCGGCGGCCGCGGAACTGCCGGCCGGATGGTCGCGGCATGCCGACGGGTACATGCGCACGGGCCAACTGGCGCTGTATCACCCTTCGCTGAATTTCACCGATTACCGGCTGGAATTTTTCGGCCAGATCGAAAGCAAGGGCATGGGGTGGGCAGTTCGCGCGTCGGACCCGAATAACTACTACGCCATGAAGTTCAAAGTGACGGAGCCGGGGCTGCGGCCGGTGCTCGCGGCGGTGCATTATCCGGTTGTGGGCGGCAAGCCGGGCGAGCGCGTGGAAACGCCTCTCAGCGTGATGGTTCACAACCACACGCCGTATCACGTGGCGGTGGATGTAAAGGGCAACCGCGTGACCACATCCATTGAAGGCGAGGAAGTGGATTCGTGGACCGACGACAGTCTGAAAGTGGGCGGCGTAGGCTTCTTCAGCGATGCGGGCGAGAGCGCGCATCTTTATTGGATGAAGATCACCAAGAACCAGGATTGGCTGGGCCGGGTGTGCGCGTATCTTTCGGGCAATGCCGGCAGCGCCGAAACGGGCGACCTGTGGCGCGACGATTTTGCGCCGGCGCCTGCTCCGCGGCCCTCGCCGCGGCCGTCTCCGGACGCCATCCTGGCGGCCGTCGAGAGCGAGAAGTTCCCTTACCACGGCCCACATCGGGCCAGAATTCTGACCAACGGGAGGACCGAACCATGCAAGTCGTAAGACAGGAGACCGGCCTTAAACACCCCATACCCGCCGGCGTGACCTCGATCGAAGATGTGCGGCAGGCCAAGCGGCCCAACCGCACGCTTTCTAAAGCGGTGTCGTTGCACCTGGAAGGCAAGCTGGAGAGCGCGGCGAAGCTGCTGTCGAAGGCCATCGAATCGGGCGAACGGGATCCGGCTCTGTTTTCGGCTCTTGGCCACATCCATTTCGAAATGCGCGACTACGCGTCGGCGGCGGCCACCTACACGCAACTGGTGGAGCTGGAGCCGCTGCATCGCACGGCGCACTTCAACCTGGGAGTCTGCCAGGGCAATCTGAAGGAATGGAAGGCGGCGACGGTTTCGTTCCGCGATGCGGCTGAAGCGGACGCCACGCGCGCCGACGCGCTACTGGGGTTGGGGATTTCGCTGATCCACACGGGCGAGCCGGGCGTAGCCCTGGAGCCGCTCGACAAGTACCTGAGCCTGTTTCCGGAGCACGAACAGGCGCTGTTCGGAAAAGCCGTAGCCTTGCAGCAGACCGGGCGGCACGCCGAAGCCGTGGAGCAGTACCGCAAAGTGCTGGCGCGCAATCCGCGCTGCGAGGAAGCGCTCTCGAACCTGGTGGCGATGTTCCTGGAGAAGAAAGACCACGATGCGGTTCGCCGCTACGCGGAGATGCTGGTGGAACTGCAGCCGGAATCCACGGTGGCGGTTGAGGCGCTGGCCACGCTGGCATTTGCCGACGGCGATTATACGGCGGCGGCGCGGCATTGCCGCACTCTTTCGGAGATGGCGCCCGACCGCTTCGAAAACTGGTTCAACCTGGGGGTGGCATACCACAAGCTGGGCAATCACGAGAAGGCCGTGCAGGCTTACCGCCAGGCCACCGGGCTGAAGCCGGATTGCGCGCAAGCGCACTTGAACCTGGGCGTGGCGCATCAGGAGCTAAGCGACCTTCCGAACGCGCGCGCCTGCTACGAGCGGGCCTTGCAAGTGGATCCCAACCAGGCGGGCGTGCTGTGGAACCTGGCGCTGGTGCTGGAACAGCAGGGCGAGCGCAACTGGGCGGAGAAGCTGTACGAGCGGATTCCCGAAGAGGCGTCGGAATCGTGCGACGCGATTTTCCGGCTGGGGTACCTGCGGCTGCTGCGGGGCGACTACACCGGCAGCGCCGACGCCTTCCAGACCTGCATTCACATGCGGCCGGACTGGCCGGAAGCCTGTCTGAACGCGGGAATCGCATACGCGCGTTTGGGCGATCCGGAAAACGCCAGACGGTATTTCCAAGAAGCCCTGATGATCCGGCCCGATTCGTCCGACGCCGTGCGCGGCTTGGCGGCGCTGGCTTTGGAGCAGCAGGATTTCGTGGAAGCGTACGAGTTGCATCGCCGTCTGATCGAAATGGGCGAGCGCGGCCCCGAGCTTTTCTACAACGCGGGCCTGATCTGCCAGAAGCGCGGCCAGAACGAAGAAGCCGTGGGATTCTACCAGCAGGCGCTGGCCGAGGATCCGGAATTCGCCGAAGCGTTGCTCAACCTGGGCCATGCGCTGATGGCGCTGGGGCAGGAAGAGGAAGCGCGGTCGTACTGGCGGCGCGCGATCCGCGAGAAGCCGGAGCTGGCGCAGACATATTTCGAGCCGGCGGCATCGTAACGCCCCAAAAAGCCCCGATTGCGCACAGAACCGCGGCCGTAAGGGAGCGGAGGGCCGGAATCGTCACCCCGCTGATTTTACAAACTAATTGCGTCACCGAAAGGGCGCGCCGGAGTATAGGTCTTATATGCGCGCACTCTGGAATGACTCCCGCTATGCGGTCCGAACGCTCCTGAAGAGCCCGGCGTACACGGTGGTGGCTCTGGTCACGCTGGCGCTGGGAATCGGCGCCAACACCGCCATCTTCAGCGTCGTGAACCAGGTTTTGCTGAATCCGGCCGGCGTCTCCAACCCGGAACGCATCGTCGCGCTGCGGGTGAACTATGACAAGCTGGCGCTGCGCAACATCGGGGTTTCGGTGCCGGACTTTGCGGATGTGTTGCACAGCACGGAGCAATTCGAATCCGCTGCGCTGATCTCGACGGGCGACTTCAACTACACCGGAACGGGGACGCCCGAGCGGCTGCGCGGCGCGAGCGTCACATGGCGGTGGTTTGAGGTCTTCGGCGCGCGGGCGCAACTTGGCCGCGTGTTCCAGGCCGATGAGGACCGTCCCAACGCCAACCAGGAGGTCGTACTGTCGCATGCGGTATGGAGGCGACTGTTTGGGCAGGATGCCGGCGTAGTGGGCCGGTCGATCGAGCTGAACCAGAAAATCTACCGCATCGTGGGCGTGATGGGCGCGGATTTCCGCTGGCCGGTGGATGTGGACCTGTGGGCGCCGCTGGGCCTGGAGGACAGTGAATACGATCCCGGCAACCGGTTCAACGAGAGCTATAATGCCATGGCGCGGCTGAAGCCGGGTGTGCGGTTTGCTTCCGGGAACGCGTTTGTTTCGGTGCTGAGCGACCGCGTGAGGTCGGGCGGCGGGCGCGCCGGAGAGTACGCCAAAGACTCCGCGTGGGGCATGTTTCTGCTGCCCTTTACCGACTTCATCGCAGGCGATACGAAGACGCCCATGCTGGTGCTGCTGGGAGCGGTGGGGTTCGTGCTGCTGATCGCGTGCTCCAACATCGCCGGCCTGATGCTGGCGCGATCTTCGGGACGCAGCAAAGAGATCGCGGTGCGCGCGGCGTTGGGAGCGGGCCGGTGGGACTTGATCCGCCAGTCGCTGGCGGAGAGCCTGGTGCTGGCCGCGGGCGGCGCGGTGATCGGTCTCGGCCTGGCCTATGCGGGCGTGCGCGGGCTGCTGGCATTGGCTCCGGAAGGCCTGCCGGTAGCGGTGAGCGTGCGCATGGATGCGACGGTGCTGGCGTTCACGGCGCTGGCTGCCATGGCGTCGGGCGTAATCTTCGGAGTCGCGCCGGCGTGGCACATCTCGCGCCTGAACCGCTACGAGCTGTTGAAGGAGGGTGGCCGCGCCAATACCGCGGGGCTGCGGAGACAGCATTTGCGATCGTCCCTGGTGGTGGCGGAAGTAGCGCTGGCGCTGGCGCTGCTGGTGGGCGCCGGCCTGTTCCTGCGCAGCCTGGCCGCACTCGAAGACGTCAACCCCGGATTCCGCGCCGATGGCGTCATCACCGCTGGTCTCTCTCTGCCGCCCGCGCGCTACGCCGATGCGGCCAAGCGGATCGCGTTCTTTCGCGGAGTCTTGAGCAACCTTGCGGCCATGCCGGGCGTGACTTCCGTGGCCGCGGCCGTCCCCCTGCCGTTCAGTGGAAGCGGAGGCTCGGCATCCTTCAGCATCGAGGGCCGGCCATCGCCGCCCGGAGATCCGGGACCGCACGGCGCCATCGGATTTGTGAGCCCGGAGTACTTCGCGGCGCTGAAGGTCCCCATCCAACAAGGCCGCGTGTTCACGGACCACGACCGGCAGGACACCGAAAAAGTTGCGGTGATCGACGACATGCTGGCCAGACAATACTGGCCGAATGAGAACCCCATCGGCCATCGCATCGGGTTTGGGGGCGCATCGGGATTCGCGGCCATCGTCGGCATCGTGGGGCATGTCCGGCAAGGCGACCTGGCCGGCGAGGAAGTGAAAGGCAAATATTATTTCCCGCTCTACCAGGCGCCGCCCCCGTTTGGCACCTTTGTGGTGCGCGCGGCGTCGGACCCGTCGCGGCTGGCAATGGGCATCCGCGAAGCCGTGCGGTTGGCGGATGCTGCGCAGCCGGTGTCGGAGGTGCGCCTGCTGCGCGATATGGTCGAGAGCTCGCTCGCGCCACGCCGTTTTGTAGTGACGGTGCTGGGAGTGTTCGCCGGGATGGCGCTGTTGATAGCGGTGATCGGGCTCTACGGCGTGATCAGCTACGCCGTGACGCAGCGCACGCAGGAACTGGGCGTGCGCATGGCGTTAGGGGCGGAGCCCGGCGAGATTCTGCGGCTGGTGCTGGGACACGGAATGCGGCTGGCGGGCATGGGAGCGGCGGCGGGTCTGGTGGTATCGCTGGTGTTCAGCCGCTTGTTGCAGAACCAACTGTTTCACGTGAGCGCATTCGACCCGCTGACGTTCGCGCTGATGGCGCTGGTGCTGGTGGCCGCGGCGCTGCTGGCGAGTTACATCCCGGCGCGTCGGGCGACCCGCGTGGACCCGATGGTGGCGCTCAGGTACGAATAGAATTACCGCTCGCTGTCCAACATCTGCATCTGGTCGGCGCCGTAGCGCGTTCCTTGAATGCGCTGCGGGTTGCAGATTTCTTCCAGGCGGGCGATCTCGGCGGCGGATAGTTTCACGTTCAGGGCTGCCAGCGATTCCGCCAGTTGGCGGCGGGTGCGTGCGCCGACTACCGGCACGATGTCGTCGCCCTTGCTCATGACCCAGGCGATGGCCAGTTGCGCGGGCGTCACGCCGCGGGCGGTGGCCATAACCGCAAGATCGGCCGCTACCTGGCGGTTGTGCTCGCCATTCGCGCCGCTGAAGCGCGGCAAGTAGGCGCGGAAGTCGCTCTTCCCGGCCGGCTGCGAACCGGTGAGCAGACCGCGTGAGAGCACGCCGTAGGCCGTGACGGCGATCGCGAGCTCGCGCAGGGTGGGAAGGATCTCGCGCTCGATCGAGCGGCTGGCCAGCGAGTACTCGATCTGCAAATCGCATACCGGGTGCGTAGCGTGCGCGCGGCGAATGGTGGCCGCGCCGGATTCCGATAGGCCCACGTAACGCACATAACCGGCGTGGATCAATTCGGCGATAGCCCCGACGGTCTCTTCGATGGGAACCGCGGGATCGGGGCGCGTGAGACGGTAGATATCGATGTGATCGGTGCGCAGTCGCTGGAGGCTGTACGAGAGGAAGTTTTTCACGGCATTCGGCCGGCCGTCGAGCCCGATGAAAGCGCCGTTGGGCATGCGCATGCCGCCGAACTTCACGGAGAGCAGTACGTGGTTGCGGCGGCCTTCGAGGGCGCGGCCAATCAACATCTCGTTGTGGCCCATGCCGTAGAAATCGCCGGTGTCGAGCAGGTTGATGCCGGCGTCGATGGCGGCGTGGATGGTCGCGATGCTCTCTCGCTCGTCGCTGGGGCCGTACATGCCGGACATGCCCATGCAGCCGAGCGCGAGGGCGGACACCGGCGGTCCGCTTGCGCCGAGCGGTCTGGTGATCATAATTTAACAGACTACCCGACTACCGCGCCGGCTGCGGCGCGGGCATGGTTTCCTTGGTGAAGCGCGGAATCATCTGGTCGCGGTTGGAGGCGTACCACACGGCCGCGGCGATGATGGCGGCATCCTTCTTCACATCGTCGGGAAGGATCCGTTCGTAGGTGTCGAGGTTGGTGTGGTGCGTCAGGACGTTGTAATCGATGGGGTCCTGCGAGCAGCCCACGCCCGCGAGGCCGGCATTGTTGAATGAGGTGCTGTCGGTGCCGCCGGTGGCGCGGCTGTTGGTGGCGCTGATGCCGCCCACGCCGAAATCGGCGAAGTCCATGAACACGGGGCGCAGCGCCGCGGCCGCTTCCGGCGGGCCGAAAACACTGGCGCCGCGAATGCGACCAGTGCCGGTATCGACGTTGAAGTAGACATCCAGCTTTTGCCATTCGGGCTTGGGCTCTTCGGCGGTGCCGAAGTGCTGTTTCACGTAGGCCAGCGAACCGAGCAGGCCTTCCTCTTCACCGCTCCACAGCGCAACGCGAATGGTGCGGCGCGGCTTCAGGCCCAGAGACTGAATCACGCGCACGGCTTCCATCATGATGGCGGAGCCAATGCCGTTGTCGGTGGCGCCGGTGGCGGCGTGCCAGGAATCGAAGTGGCCGCCCAGCATGACGATCTCGTCCGCTTTGTCGGAGCCGGGGATTTCGGCCACCACGTTGTAACTGGTCTTGCCTTCGGGATAAGTGTGATTGAGGATATTGAATTCCAGCTTGACGTCTTCGCCATCGGCAAGCAGGCGCTCGATGCGGCCGTAGTCGTCGTTGCGGATGATCGCCGTGGGAACGGTCTTGGCGACGTCGTAGGCGCGATGCGATTGGGCCACAATGATGCCATTGGCCCGCGCGGCGTCATTGAGCCGCACCAGCGCGCCGCCCGCCAGCAGCATGGCGTCGATCTGGTCTTGGATTTCGGCCGCCGTCATGCGGGTGGGATCCGGCTCGCCGCCTCTGCCGCGCCCGCCGCCGAAGTTGCCGCGTCCGCCCCGGCCCGCGTTGGGGTTGTTGGGATCGTACCGCTGCGCGTTTTGCGCATCGTCCACGCGCCGCGCCGGTTGCTCGGCCATGATATCCATCACGGCTTGCTTGCCGACCATGACAATCTTGCCGCGCACCTTGTCTTTGTTCGCGGCGATCCACTGGGCGAACTCCTCCTTGGTGGGCTGCAGCCGCTGGGGCCCGCCGCGCCCGCCGAAGCCGCCGCGCCCGCCACCGGCAGCCTGGGCATTGGGATCCACCGGCACTTCCGGCCCTTGCGGCACAATCAACTGGATGGCCGAGCCGGTCACGGTGCCGTTGGTGGAAGGCGTCCACCCCAGCACTTCAAACTTCAGGTTCTCTTTGACGGGCGAGTTGATGAATCCCACGGCCCGTTCGTTCATCCAGCCGGCGCGCGCAAAATCCCACGCCTCGGTGTGCGCGTTCTTGAGGCCGAACTTGGTGAACTCGGCCACGGCCCACTTGACGGCCGCTTCGTGGTTCGGCGAACCGGTAAGCCGCGGTCCGTAACGATCGGTGATCATGTGCTCGATGCGCATGATCTGGGAGTGTTCCATTTCTTCACTGCGGATTTTGGCCGTCGTGACCTCATCCACCTTTTCCTGGGCCAACAGCACGCAGGCCACGACCCCAAGAGCAAGCAGCAGTCTTTTCATATTGGATAAGCATATCCTAAAGCGCCCCCCGGTAGGGGCATGCTTTAGCTTGTCCAGCTTGTCGATAAACCAACTGGTAGGATCGGCGGTCTCCGCCGCCGGTGTCTTGTGCGCCTAACCACGCCACTCTTCTAATGCTCAAGAAAAGCACCGGCGGCGGAGACCGCCGGCGCTACCAGAGTCAAAAACCTCAGAACGTGATGCGTCCCGAAATCTGCAACTGCCGCGGTCCCCAGAGCAGGTTACTGGTGGCCGTGGTAGCCAGGAACGGGGTGGAAGTGTAGGGAGTGAAACAAGCGTTGGTGTGGCCGGCGCAAAGGCCGGACCCGGCCGCGAGATAGGAGAACGCGGTATTGCTCACGCTGG
>JBEKYE010000047.1:0-18887 GCA_049511275.1 Bryobacteraceae bacterium | reverse complement strand
CCACGAATTCCAACGAGAGTTACTGCTTCGGCGTGGATTATTGAGGCGGATGGACCCGCTGGAAAGCGGTTCCGCGGCCAGGATTGACCACCCCACGGCAGTCTGTACAATACGCAGTCTCAATTACATATACTGGGGTATCTACTGTGGGTATCTACACAGCATCTCCGCCAAAATCCCTGACGGTATTGGCCGCGACAAAATCCCTGAGATGGTGAGAAACCTCTTGATAGATAGATTTCGGTTGGTGTGCCACACCGAACAGCGAACGGTCAAGGGTTTTGCGTTGATACTGACCGATCTCCACAAGCTAGTGTAGTGCGTCAATAATAGTAACGATTATCGAGCGTCCGTCGTCTTTACAATGGAGGACGACGAATGCGCGTAGCTCGACCCATCAGTTTGGATTCCGACCAGCGGCGACTGCTGGAGCAGCAATCGAGGGCGAGGTCCCTGCCGGCCCGTCAGGTAGAGCGCGCCCGTATTGTGCTGAGGGCGGCGGATGGTTGGCTGGACAAGGATATCGCTGCCGAGTTGGACATCACGCCGGAGAAAGCGGCGCGCTGGCGCAACCGCTTTCTCGATGGCGGCCTCGCGGCATTGCAGAAAGATGCCCCTCGGCCCGGCCGACCGCTCACGGTTCTTCCTTCCAAGGTGAAGCAAGTCGTTGACAAGACCACGCAAGAGAAACCCACCGGGGCTACTCACTGGAGCACGCGCACCATGGCGGCGGCTGTCGGGGTAAGTGAGGCGACAGTTCGCCGAATCTGGCACGCTCATGGGCTCAAACCGCACTTGGTTACGAGTTTCAAGGTCAGTACCGATCCGCAATTTGCGGACAAGCTGGAAGCCATCGTCGGGCTTTATCTCAACCCTCCCGAGCATGCCATGGTGCTCTGCGTCGACGAGAAGAGTCAGATTCAGGCGTTGGATCGCACGCAGCCAGGATTGCCTTTGAAGAAAGGTCGTTGCGGGACGATGACGCACGACTATAAGCGCAACGGCACGGCGACCTTGTTCGCAGCACTGAACGCGGCGGATGGCACTGTCATCAGCATGTGCGACGACCGCCACCGTCACCAGGAATGGCTGAAGTTCTTACGTGTGATCGACGACCTCACTCCTCCGGAGAAGGAACTCCACTTAATCGCCGACAACTATGCCACTCACAAACACGCCAAGGTGCAGCGATGGCTGACCCGGCACCCTCGCATCCATGTGCACTTCACACCGACGAGCAGTTCGTGGCTCAATATGGTGGAGCGGTTCTTCCGCGATCTCACCGACAAGCGGCTCCGACGCGGCGTTTTCCGCGACGTCGAGGAGTTGATCATGGCCATTCTCGACTATGTCGACCATCACAACCGGGCGCCGAAGCCGTTCATCTGGACGGCCAAGGCAGCCGACATACTTGAGAAAGTCAAGCGCGCGCGCAAGGCGCTGGATAATCGGCATTCTGCATGACGCACTACACTAGCTCAGGCGCCGATCGAGGCGAAGACCTCGCGGTAGAACTCGGGGTGGGCCTTCCAGGTCTGCGCGGTGATGATTTTGCCGTCGCGAATGGCCGGCTTGTTGACGTAGCGGCCGCCGCAGCGCTCCACTTCGACGCGGACGTGCGGGTGACAGGTGACCGTGTGGCCCTCGAGCAGACCGCTGGCGGCCAGCACCTGGATGCCATGGCCGATGGCGCAGATGGTCTTTTCCTGGGCGGCAAACTCGCGCAACAAAGAGAGCAGGCTGGCGTCGTTGCGGAGGTATTCGGGCGCGCGTCCGCCGGGAACGATGACGGCTACGAATTCCTTGGCGGAGACGGCGGTAATGGCGACGTCGGCCTCGACGGCGTGGCCGGGCCGCTCGACGTAGGTTTCCCAACCGGCCTCAAAATCGTGGGTGACCATGTGGAGATGGCGGCGCGAGGGGGCCGCGACGACGGGCTCCCAGAAGGACTCCTTGAAGCGGTGGCAGGCGTAGAGAGTTTCGAAGCTGTCGCCGCCGTCTCCGGTGACGATCAGAACTTTCCGGCTCATGGAGACTCCGTATCCAAGGCCAGCATAGCAGGACGGGCGGAGCGCTACTTGATTTTCTTCAGGATGGCGTCGACGTAATCGCGGGTTTCGGGGATATCGGGGATGGCGCCGGCGGCGTCCACGGCGGAAGGGCCGGCGTTGTAGGCGGCCAGCGAAAGTTTGAGATCGCCCTTGTACTTGTCGACCAGTTGTTTGAGGTAGCGGGCGCCGGCTTCGATGCTCTGCCGGGGATCGAAAGTGTTTTTGACGCCGAGCGAGCCGGCGGTATCGGGCATAAGCTGCATGAGGCCCTGCGCGCCCTTGGACGAGACAGCACAGGGGTGGAAGGCGGATTCCTGCTCGATGACGGCATGCAGGAGTTGGGCCTGGATTTCATTGGCCCTGGCGGCAGATTCAATGAGGGGAGCGGCAACGTCATCGGCGATGGGATCGCACGGCGACGACGGCGCGGAAATAGTGGGCTCGTCCGACCATGCTATGGGGGGATCATCCGACCAGGGAAGCAGCCGGGCGCCGGCGGACTGGGCCTGTTGGCGCGCGGCGGCGCGCTGTTTCTGGATGGCGGCGCGCATCAGGTCCGCGGGGGGAGCGGCGGCGGGGACGGAGGCGGGAGTGGCGGCCGAAGCCGCGGCGGGCGCTGCCGGGGCGGAAACGGTGGGGGGTTGGCCGGCTGAGGGCTTTGCGGCCGGTCGCGCCACGGCGATGCAGGCCATCAGGATACTAATCCATCCCATCTGTGAGCTGATCGGTTGGAGGAGGGGGGAACTTTAGTCCGGCTTGAACTGCGGTGCAGATGCGCAGAGCAGGACGAGCGAAATCCAGAGCAGGTCGGCGAGCAAAAGATGGAGCAGTTGCATGGCGACAGGCGCCAGCAGCAGCAGGTTGACCAAACCGGCGGCAAGCTGTAGCCAAACCATGACCACGAGGCGCAGGGCCGCATGCCTGGCGGTGCGCAGGCTGGCAACGGCATACACGGAGAGCCATGCGGCGACGGCGGCGGCCAACAGGGGGTGGAGGCCGCGCAGGCGCAGCACCAGGCTGGCGGCGGGGTCGAAATCGCGAGCCATGCCGGCGGCCAGGGTTGGGGCGGGGAAGAGCGTGTCGCCGAGGGCGGCAACGGTTCCGGTGATTCCCAGCAGCATCACCACCAGCAGGCTGATGGCGGCCAGCCAGGCGGCTTTGCCGCGCACGCGGACAAGGGGCTTGCCGGATGCCCACCAGGCGGTGAGAGTGAGGCAGGCGAGCAGCGTAAGGGTGTTGACGAGATGGGTGGAGAGCGAGTAGATATCGGCGTTGCGGGCCACGTGCTGGCCCTTGACCAGGAACGCGCCGATGAGAGCTTCGGTGACCAGGAACGCGCCGGAGAGCGCGGCGGCGAGACGCACGGGATGCTGGCGGGGGAAGGCGCGGAAGGCCCAGAAGATCAGAAGAGCGACCAGCGGGACGTCCAGGCCGGTGGAGGCGCGATGGGTGAATTCGATGATGGTCGCGATGCCGGGGGAATGCGGCGCGATTTCCCCGTTGCAGAGCGGCCAATGGTTGCCGCAGCCGGCTCCCGAGCCGGTGGCGCGCACGTAGGCGCCCCAGAGGATCACAGCCAGGTTGTAGGCGAGAACGCCCCAGGCATAGCGCGCGAAGGCAGGCGCACGAGATTCGGATGCCGGCATCGGTGATCTTTTATTGTACGGCTTATGACGCTGCACCCGTGCGGAGTGGAAACCTCTTGACAGGAATTCGTCTTGATGCTATTTTTACAACAGGTTGCTGCTTTTGCAGCATGCGATATGAAAAAAGACGGACACCGCAACCTGAGCCGCCGGGAACGCCAGATCATGGACATCCTCTACCAGCGGGGCCGCGCCAGCGGTTCGGAGATTCACCAGGCGCTGCCGGACCGCCCCAGTTATTCGGCGGTGCGCGCGAAGCTGCGCGTATTGGAAGAGAAGGGCCATGTGCGCCACGAAGAGGAGGCGCTGCGCTATGTCTACCTGCCGACGCTGGCGCGCCATACGGCGCGGCGGTCGGCGCTGCGGCACATGGTGTCGACGTTCTTTGAGGGGTCGGTGGGAGAAGCCGTGGCGGCGCTCCTCGATCCAACGGTAGCGCGGTTGTCGGAGCAGGATCTGGACCGCATCGCGCGGCTGGTGGACGATGCGCGGAAAGAGGAAATATCATGACGTGGATGGAATTGCTGGCGCTGTGCGGTTGGAGAGGGACCATTATTTTGCTGGTCGCGTTGGCAGCCAATGGAGCGATGCGAAAGGCGCCGGCGGCGTGGCGGCATTTTTTGTGGACCGCGGTGATGGCGGGGTTGCTGGCACTGCCCGCGATGGTCCAGGTGATGCCGAAATGGGGCTTGCCGATGGCCCCGGGCGTGCTCATGCCAGGCGAAGTCGCGGTGACCCAACCCGGCGTGATGAACGTGACAGCCGTCGCTGTGCGGCCGTCCTGGAACCCCACGCCGCTATTGTGGCTGGCCGGATGCGCGCTCACCTTCGGGTGGTTTCTGGTTGGGCGGTTGCGTGCGTGGATGTTGTTACGGCGCGCGAACGGTGCACCGTACGCTCAAGACGCAATGGCTGATTTGTGCGGCGGGAACAGCCGTGTGGTCCGGGTGCACGAAAGCGCTCGTGTTTCCATGCCGCTGACGTGGGGCATATTGCGGGCAACGGTGGTGTTGCCGGTTGAGGCGCGCGGATGGTCCGAGGTGCGGTTGCGCACGGTGCTGCTGCATGAACTGATCCACGTGGACCGTCGCGATCTGCTGGCGCAGACGATTGCACAAGCGGCCTGCTGCCTGTATTGGTTCCATCCGCTGGCATGGCTGGCCGCACGACAGCTCAAAGTGGAACGGGAACGGGCGTGCGACGATGCCGTGGTGTTGCGCGGCGTTCCGGCTGCCGATTACGCAGGCCATTTGACGGACTTGGCGCGAGCCCTGGCTTCGAAGCGCGGCTGGACGGCCGGAGCGGTGACCATGGCGGAAGCGGGCAGTCTGGAATCGCGGGTACGAGCGCTGCTCGACGCACGGCGCAACCGGCGTCCGTTGACCCGGCGCGCGATTACGGCGATTGCAGCGGCGTGCCTGGTAGTGCTGGCTTGCTCGGCGGTGACTACGGCATACGCGCAACCGGCGCAAACGGCGCAGGCTTCCGCGATTGCAGAGGCGCAAGCGGGTCCAGATGCCGCGGCACAAGCACAGGCTGAGACACTATCCGAGCCAGCGTCTGCTCCCAAGCCCCGACGGGCGGCGACGCCCGCTGCCGGCCCGGTCCGACAACCGGCGGCCGACGCGCCGCAAGCGACCGGATCGCTGTCCGGCGCGGTGAACGATCCCAGCGGCGCTTTCGTTCCCAATGCTCGCGTGACGGCGAAGAACGTGGATGGATCGAGCCAGGAGACCGCCGTATCCGACGCCGCCGGCAACTACCGCTTCAATGCGCTTCTGCCAGGGGAATATGCGGTGGAGGTGACGGTGCCCGGCTTCAAAGCGATGCGGGTGCAAGTTACCGTGGCGGGCGGGCAAGCAATGGTGGCGAATGCCCGCCTGACGTTGGGCGACGTGAGCGAGACGGTCTCAGTGAAGGCGGCACGGCCTGCCTCGGCCGCGCCTGCCGCGCAGACAACCACGTCAACAAGGATTAAGATAGGCGGCAATGTCCAGGCCGCGATGATTCTCAAAAGGGTGCAGCCGGTTTATCCCGCGGATCTGAAAGCCAATGGAGTCACTGGCACGGTGATGATTCAAGCGCTGATCCAGAAGGACGGCACCGTCTCGGACTTGCACGTGACGAACACCGGTGTGGACCCCGGCCTGGTGACAGCCGCAACCGACGCGGTGAGCCAGTGGCAGTACCGGCCGGCATTGCTGAACGGGGAGCCGGTGATGGTGCTCACGAATATCGCGGTTTCTTTCGAACTCTCGCAATAGCTTGCTTCACGGCAGCGGCAAGGCCGGCTTGATGGGCGCCTTCACGATTCGATTGCCGCCTTCTATGCCGTGTTCCCCGCACTACCGGGACCACACGGCAGGTCGGCGTCAAAAAGCCAGCAGGTTGAGTTATGCTACGCTACACTCGGAGACCACCCCGCCCTGCGACCGCATGGTCTCGACATTCATTCCTACTGAGGTGAATACTTGTCATTCAGCAAAACCACCTGGACCAAAACCGACGAGGCACCCGCACTCGCCTCCCACTCACTGCTCCCTATCGTACGAGCGTACTGCAAGGGCACAGGGGTGGAGATCGAAACGGCCGACATCTCGCTCGCTGGACGGATCTTGGCCAACTTCCCCGACCGTCTTCGCGACGAGCAGAAGATTCCCGACGAACTGACCCGTCTGGGGGAGCTCGCGGAGACACCGGACGCCAACATCATCAAGCTTCCCAACATCAGCGCCTCGATTCCGCAGCTACGGGAGGCGATCGCGGAGCTCCGGGGAAAGGGCTACGACATCCCCGACTATCCCGAGAAGCCGTCGACGGAGGAGGAGCGTGCGCTGCAGGCCCGGTTTGCCGTGGTCCTGGGCTCGGCGGTGAACCCAGTATTGCGCGAGGGCAATTCGGACCGCCGCGCGGCGCCGTCGGTGAAAGCGTTCGCCCGGAAGCATCCGCAGAAGATGATGAAAGCCTGGCCGAAGGCCGGTTCGGTGACGCGTGTCGCCCACATGAATGACAAGGACTTCTATGGCAGCGAGAAATCCACGACGGTCGGCGCCGCAACCGACGCACGCATCGAATTCGAGGACGCTGCCGGCGCGGTGAAGGTGCTGAAACAGAGACTCCCGCTCCTGGAGGGCGAGGTCATCGACTGCGCGGTGATGAACGTGGGGGCGCTGCGGAGATTCTTCGCGGAGCAAATGGCCGCCGCCAAAGCGGACAACGCGCTGTTGTCGCTGCACCTGAAGTGCACGATGATGAAGATCTCCGATCCGATCATGTTCGGGCACTGTGTCTCGGTTTATTTCGCCGATGCCCTGGAGAAACACGCCGACGCGATCGGGGAAACTGGCGCCAACGTCAACAACGGACTGGCCGACATCCTCGGCAAACTCGACCGCCTTCCGGCCGGGAAGAAGGCCGAGATCGAGGCTGATATCAGGGCCTGTTACGACAAAGGTCCCGCCCTGGCGATGGTGGATTCGCGCGCAGGCAAGACCAACCTCCACGTCCCCAACGATGTGATCGTCGACGCGTCGATGCCGGTCGTCATCCGCGACGGCGGCAAGATGTGGAACCAACACGACGCGCTACAGGACACCGTCGCTGTGATCCCGGACCGCTGCTACGCCACCATGTATCAGGTGGTGATCGAGGACTGCAAGAAGCACGGGCAGTTCGACCCCGCGACCATGGGCAGCGTGTCCAATGTCGGGCTGATGGCCAAGAAGGCCGAGGAGTACGGTTCGCACGACAAGACGTTCACCGCGCCCGGCAACGGCACGATTCGCATCGTTGAGGCGAGCGGCAGGACGCTGCTCGAACAGAGCGTCGAGCGAGGCGATATCTTCCGCGCCTGCCAGGCGAAAGACGAGGCCATCCGCGATTGGGTAAAGCTGGGCGTGGCGCGCGCGCGGGCAACCGGCGCACCGGCGGTGTTCTGGCTCGACCCGGGCCGCGGCCACGATGCGCAGATCATTCAGAAGGTGAGAATCTACCTACCCCAACACGACATCTCGGGGCTGGAAATCAAGATCATGCAGCCGGTAGACGCGATGAAGTTCTCGCTCGACCGAATTCGCCGCGGCGAGGACACCATCGCCGTCACGGGCAACGTGCTTCGCGACTATCTCACCGACCTGTTCCCGATTCTCGAGTTGGGGACGAGTGCCCGTATGCTCTCGATCGTGCCGCTGCTCCGAGGCGGCCAATTGTTTGAGACGGGCGCCGGCGGTTCGGCGCCCAAGCACGTGCAGCAGTTCCTGAGCGAAGGGCATCTGCGCTGGGACTCGCTCGGTGAGTACTGCGCGCTGGTGCCCTCGCTGGAGCTGATCGGGGAGAAGACCGGCAACCGGCGGGCGGCACTGCTTTCGAAAACGCTGGACGAGGCCATCGGCCGGTATCTCGAAGACGCTCGCTACCCCTCGCGCAAGGTGAACGAGACTGACAACCGCGGCGCGACGTACTACCTCGCGCTGGCGTGGGCAAAGGCGCTCGCCGCCCAGGACGAGGATGCGGAGTTGAAGCAACGCTTCGCTCCGGTAGCCGCCGCGCTGGCGGAGAACGAGCGAAAGATTGCCGAGGAATTGCTGGCGGCACAGGGTAAGCCGGTGGACATCGGGGGCTACTACTGTCCGGACGACGCGATGTGCGCCGCAGCGATGCGGCCCAGCGCAACGCTGAACGCGATCATCGACCGGATGTAGCGGCGTCTGCCTTTGTAGAGAAAGACTGCCAGTTCCGGTTGCGCGGTGTGGAGCAACCCGACTATGCTGGGTGTTCCGCTATGTCCGCCAGAGCACCCATCACCGTCGCATATGGCGACGGCATTGGCCCGGAAATCATGAACGCCACGCTTCAGATCCTGGAAGCGTCTGGCGCGGCTCTCGCGATCGAGACCATCGAGATTGGCGAAAAGGTTTATCTGCGCGGCGACTCGTCCGGCATAGAACCCAGTTCCTGGGCGTCGCTGCTGCGAACCAAGGTCTTTCTCAAAGCTCCCATCACCACGCCGCAGGGCGGAGGCTTCAAGAGCCTGAACGTGACCATGCGCAAGACGCTGGGCCTCTATGCCAACGTGCGGCCGTGCGTTTCGTACCACCCGTTCATCGACACGAAACACCCCAACATGGATGTGGTGATTGTGCGCGAGAACGAGGAAGACCTGTACGCCGGGATCGAATACCAGTTGTCGCCGGAAGTGGCGTCGTGCATCAAGCTGATTTCGCGGCCGGGCAGTGAAAAGATTGCGCGGTACGCATTCGAATACGCGCGGCTGCACAATCGCAAGAAGGTCACGTGCTTCATGAAGGACAACATCATGAAGATGACGGACGGGTTGTTCCACAAGGTGTTCGATGAGATTGGCGCGGCGTATCCGGAGATTGTGAAGGAAGTCTGGATTGTGGACATCGGGGCGGCCAAGATGGCGGACACGCCGGAAGCGTTCGACGTAATCGTGATGCCGAACCTGTACGGCGACATTCTGTCGGACGTGGCGGCGCAGATTGCGGGATCGGTGGGACTGGCGGGGTCGGCCAACGTGGGCGAGCAGTGCGCCATGTTCGAGGCCATCCACGGCTCGGCGCCGCGGCGCGCGGGACAGAACCTGGCGAACCCGTCGGGGCTGCTGTTGGGCGCGGTGCTGATGCTGGTGCACATCAACCAGCCGGAGGCGGCCGAGCAGGTGCATAACGCGTGGCTGCGGACCATCGAGGACGGCGTGCACACGTACGACATTTTCACGGAAGGCGTGAGCACCGAGAAGGTGGGGACGAAGGAATTCGCGGCGGCGGTGATCGCGCGGCTGGGGCAGAAGCCCAATACCCTGAAGCCGGTGAAGTACGCCAAGAGGCCCGCGGCGGCGGCGCCGCCGGTAGCCGTCGGGGCGGCGGCGAACACGGTCAACATGGAGCTGAAGGGCGTGGACATATTCGTGTACTGGCCATCGCGCGACGCCAATGCGCTGGCGGCGGCCGCGGGTAAACTGGCGGGCGATGGGTTGAGCTTGCAGATGATCGACAACCGCGGCGTGAAGGTGTGGCCGGGCGGGAACGCGTGGACCTTCTGCACGGACAGTTTCCGCTGCCGGTACATGTCCGAAGGCACGGCTACTCCCGGGCAGGTCAGCAGCCTGCTGCAGCGCGTCGCGGCGGAGGGAATCGAGATCGGCGCGACGCAAATGCTGCGCAATTTCGACGGCAAGGCCGGCTATACGCTGGCACAGGGGCAATAAACCAATGGCATCGGCCGTTCCGCTGGTCGCGGTGATCATGGGCAGCAAGTCGGACTGGGAAACCATGCGCCAGGCCGATGAAGTGCTGGCGCAATTCGGAGTGCCGCACGAGTGCCGGGTGCTTTCGGCACATCGTACGCCCGCCGAGACGGCGGAGTACGTAAGCGGGGCCGAAAGGCGCGGCATGGAAGTGATCATCGCGGCGGCGGGCGGCGCGGCGCACCTGGCGGGAGTTTGCGCGGCCCACACGCTGCTGCCGGTGCTGGGGGTTCCGATGGAGAGCGCGGCTTTGAAAGGCCTGGATTCGCTGCTTTCGACGGTCCAGATGCCGGCGGGGATACCGGTGGGGACGCTGGGGATCGGCGGGGCGGGGGCGCGCAACGCGGCGCTGCTGGCGGTGGCCATGCTGGCGAACAGCCGGCCGGAGTTGCGCGAGAAGCTGCGGCAATTCCGGAAGGAGCAGAGCCAGAAGGTGCTAAGGGAGACGCTGCCGTAGAAGGTGCGGAAAGATGGCTGCTGCGCTCCTGTAGTCCAGGGGCCTGATTCTTCGCGCGAAGAGCGGGTCCAGGGGGACCCGCGCAGACCTGGGGGTCTGCCCCACAAGCGGCGGGTGTTATGATGGGGGTGGAAAGTTAGAGGAGGCAAAAACACCAATGGGTCCGCTGGGTATGCCGGAGATGATGTTTATTTTCGTCCTGGCTCTAGTATTGTTCGGTCCCAAAAAGCTCCCGGAAATCGGACGCACAGTCGGCAAAGCGATCACGGAATTCCGGAAAGCCTCGAACGAACTGAAGTCTACGTTCGAGCGGGAAATGAAGAGCCTGGAGCAGGAAACGGATTCGATCAAGACGATCGTCAACCAGTATCAGTACGATACTTTCAATTACGACTATTCCTCGCAGGAAACTCCTTACGAGGGATCCTACGGAACGGCAAGCATCGATTCCGCTGAAGTCACCCCACCCACTACAAGCGCATCCGCAACTGAGGGCGCTGAGTCACTATCAGACCATACGCCGGAGGGCAGCATCGCCCGCGGCGCCGAAACAGATACCGCCGGGCAAGCGGGCGGGCACATGGGCGAAGAGACCGCACCGGCGGCCGCTCCTGTTTCCACGACGTCTGAGCACAACGCATAGCGAATGAGTTCACCTGATGATCCGAAGGGAGCGGGCGCTCCCGGCGCGGGCGGTGCGTCCGAACCCGATTCGGCCATCGAGCGGCTGATGAACCTCTTTGGCGGAGGCGACAGGCCGCCGAGGCTTCCCGGGCCGCCGCGGGGCCCGGATGAGGACGACGAAGAAGAAGGCATGCTGCGGATGTCCTTTCTGGGGCACCTGGAAGAGCTGCGTTCGCGCCTGATCAAGTGCCTGATGGGGATCGGTGTGGCCCTGATCGCGAGCGTGTGCTTCAGCGAACCGTTGTGGGAATTCGTGCGGCAACCGGCCCGCGTGGCTCTTCTGAACAACGGCTACCCGCCCGAGTTGGTCATGATCGACCCCATGGAGGGATTTAACATCATCTGGTTCAAGCTCCCGGTGGTGTGCGCGATTTTTCTGGCGTTTCCGTGGGTGATTTACCAGGTCTGGGCCTTCATTTCCCCTGGCCTGTACCGCCGGGAGCGGCGTTGGGTGGTTCCGGTGGTCCTCACTGCCGGGGGCCTGTTCCTCATGGGCGGCTTGTTCGGCTATTTCGTGGCTTTCCGGTACGGCCTGACGTTCCTGCTGGGAATCGGCAAGGGACAGGGTGTCGTGACGATGGTCACGGTCACCCATTACTTCGATCTTTTTGTCAACGTGATCCTGGGTGTAGGCCTGGTTTTCGAGCTCCCGGTGATCATCTTTTTCCTGATTCTGTTCCACATCGCCACGCCGCGATTCCTGATGAATCACAGCCGCTACGCGATCCTCATTATTTTCTTTATTGCGGCGGTGGTAACGCCGACGCCCGACATCTTCAATATGTGCCTGTTTGCGGTGCCCATGTGCCTGCTCTTTTACGTGGGTATTTTCGCGGGCTACCTGCTGGTGCTCAAGCGCGAACACCGGAAATTCCCGTGGGCAAGGGTGATGAAGATCACGCTGGTTGTTCTTTTGGTAGTGGCGGGAATGCTATACGTGGCTATCGCAAAATATGGCTTCAAGATAGTATCGCACTGGCCATTTCTGAAGCATTAGTGCCTTGAGCGCATAGTGGGAAACCACTCCCTGACGGGTCGTGGCCCGGGTTGGCGGAATAAGTGATAGATCACACCGATCCTGCTATCCGGGATAGCGGGGGCACTATGCATGGCTATTAGCCGGCATGGTCGCAAGATAGTACTGCGCTTGCCATCTCCAAGGAAGTAGTCATATTAACCGTAGAATTGGATTGGGAATCCGGTGTAACATCAGTTGGTTCCACTTCGTATGAAGATGGGACGGCTGATACATGGACCTATATAAAGCCATACAGGACTTATACGCCGAAAAAGAGAAGCTCGAGCGCGTCATTGCGTCGCTGGAGGAATTGCAACGGGCGGCCGAAGGCGGCCAGGTGATGCTCCATGGCAGCAAGCGGCGGGGCCGCAAATCCATGGGCGACGGCGAGCGCGCGGAGGTTTCGGAGCGTATGAAAAAATACTGGGCGGGCCGGCGAAAAGAAGAAGAGAATCATCGATCAGAGTGCGACTCGCGCGCGAATCACGGCAGTCAATCGGCATCCCTGATTTTGAAAAACCACAGCCAGTAATACTGATCTCCGGCGCCGTAGTGGTACCGCATCTCAAATCCACAGCGTAGAGCGAGATCGCGGGCGCTTTCTTCGTCAAACGGCACTCCGACCCAACTATCCTCAATCTCCGGTTCGACTTCCGGATGACCTTGCACCTGAAACTTGAAGAGGGCTCCGGGACAGAGCAGGCGATTGACTTCGCGAACATAACCCTCAATCACATCGAGGCTCGGAATGTGTTGGAAGACCAGGCAGGAAAAGGCAAAATCGAATTCGAGCCTGGGACCGAGGCCGAAGCGGTGCCACCAGCGGCGGCGTATGGCGGCGAGGTCCCGGCCGTTGTTGTGGTAGATGTGGGCGTTGGGGAAGGCGGCGACGGCCTGGCGGGCGTGGCGGACCATGTGGCGGCTGATATCGACGGCATGAACTTCGCCGAAGAAGCGGGCCAGCGGAGCGGTGACGCGGCCGGCGCCGCATCCGATCTCGAGGACCTTCATGCTCTTGGGATCTTTTCCCTGACAAATATTGCCGAGGTCGTTGAAGATGTGGTCGCGGAGTTCTCGCTCGCCGGCCTGATAAAACTCCTGGTCGGACCACTCCGGTTGGCCGGTGGCTACGTAGTGGCGGGCGTTTTCCAGTGCACGCTGGTCCCAATTCCGCCGCATCTGGCGGAGATGGCGGCCAATCCCCGGGTTTCGCATTTGGTACTATTGTAATTGCCAGCCATAGTGGGCGACTAGCTCAGTTGGGAGAGCGCTGCGTTCGCAATGCAGAGGTCGGGGGTTCGAGCCCCCCGTCGTCCACCAGACCCCTCGGTTTTCCGATCAATCTGAGATGGCAGCGCGTGTGGGGAGAGCCGGACCAGGGGGTCCGGCGCGGGGGGGCGCCCGCCCTCCGTTACACCAGTTTGGCGGTGTGCGCCGTCAGGATCAGCTCTCCGAACAAGGTGTTGGCCCAGGCGAACCATTGGCGAGTGAAATGCGAGGCGTCGTTGCGCGAGAAGGATTCGTGCATGAAGCCGGTGCCGGCGTGCGTGGCCTTCAACATGGCGAGGGACGCCGCAATTTCCTTGGGGTCGCGGCTGGTGAGCGCGCGCGTGATGATGCCGAGCGGCCAAATCATGCCGAGGCCGGCGTGCGGACTGCCCTCGCCTTCGCCGGCCGAGCCACGATAGAAATACGGATTATCGTCGCTGAGCACGAAGGCGCGCGTGGCCTGGTAGATGGGGTCGTCTAAGGCGCAGCAGCCGAGATACGGCAGCGAGAGCAGACTGGGCGGGCCGGCATCGTCCTGGAAGAGCTGATTGCCGAAGCCGTCCACTTCGTAGGCGTAGATCTCGCCGTACTGGGGATGGCGCGCGCGGGCGTGAGCGGCGAGAGCCTGGCGCACCTGTTCGGCCAGTTCGTGACACTGCTGGGCGAAGGGCGGGTTGGAGAGCGCGGTCGAGTGGATCTCGCGGAGTTGTTCGAGCGCGGTGACGGCGAAGAGATTGGAAGGGACCAGGAAGGGGAAGATGCAGGCGTCGTCGGAAGGGCGGAAGGCGGAGTGGATGAGGCCGCAGGGGCGCGTGGGATTGCCATAGCCGTCACCGGGGAGGGAATCGCTGGGAACGGCGGTGGTGCGCTGGAAACGGTACGGGCCGCGGTTCTGAAGACGCTGCTGCTCGCGGAAGGTTTCGACGATGAGCGAGGCGGCCTGCTGCCACGGTTTGTCGAAGCAGGACGCGTCGCCGGTCGACTTCCAGTAGCCGTGCGCCAGGCGGACGGGGTAGCAGAGTGAATCGATCTCCCACTTGCGTTCGTGCAACTCGGGCTTCATGCGGGTGTGGTCGGTGGACCATTGGCTGTCGGTGGGGCCGTAGTTGAACGCGTTGGCGTAGGGATCGATCAGGATGCAGCGGGTCTGGCGGTTGACCACGCCGGCGAGCATAGCGCGCAGTCTGGCGTCGTTCCTGGCGAGCGGCAGGTAAGGCCAGACCTGGGCGGCGGAATCGCGCAGCCACATGGCGTTGATGTCGCCGGTGATGACGAAAGTGTCGGGCTGGCCGTCGAGCGTGCCGGCGTGGATGGTGGTGTCGAGGGTGTTGGGAAAGCAGTTTTCGAAGAGCCAGGCGAGTTCTGGATCGGCGATGGCGGCTTTGACCTCGGCGATTTTGGCTTCGACGGCGTCGCTAGTGAATTTGCGGTCGGCCGGCGCGGGGCGGCGGCTGGAGAAATCGGCGGCGGGAAGGGAACGTGCGGCCAGCGCGGCGGCGGCCGATTGAAGGATGGAGCGGCGTGTGAGCATGGAGGGCCCTTTTAGTCTATCCAGCAGCGGCGCGCGGGTGGAAAGCGGAAAAGACGATCGGTTTGTGTCGTCTGTTGAGGCTGTCGCGGCTCAGAGAGGATGACAAGCCACGAAAACCGATGTCCCACTCAAGCGCCCTACTTCACCTTTACCGGGGCGGCCGGGCGTGTCAACGGCTTGGGCGGGTTTTCCTTGAGCTTCTTCATCACCTCGGCCACGGCCCGCTCGAGTTGCGGGTCTTTGCCTTGAATGACGGAGGCCGGGTCGTTGTCGACTTCGATATCGGGGTCGACGCCGTGGCCTTCGATGATCCATTCGCCCTTGGCGTTGGTGAAGCCGGCTTCGGGCACGAAGACGTGGCCGCCGTCGATCAACTGGCCGTGGTCGTTGATGCCGACGACACCGCCCCAACTGCGTTTGCCGATCAGCGGGCCGAGACCGGCAGCGCGAAACATGGCCGGGAAAATGTCGCCGTCGGACGCGGAATTGCCGTCGAGCAGCGTGGCCATGGGGCCGATGAAGGCGCCGTCGGGGTAGAGTTGGGGCTGCTCAATCGTGCGGAGGAACTGGGCGCCGAGCAGGCGCTTGCTGAGGCGCTCGATGAGCATGCGCGAGACGTTGCCGCCGCCGTTGGCGCGATCGTCGACGATCAGGCCGTCTTTGCGGAGTTGCGGGTAATACCACTTGATGAATTCGCTGAGGCCGTCGGCGCCCATGTCGGGGACCTGAAGGTAGCCGATGCGGCCGCCGGACAGTTCATCCACGCGGCGGCGGTTGGCGGCCACCCAATCGAAGTAGACCAGCTTGCTCTCGTCGGTGATGGGGCGGTAGGAGATGGTGCGGGCGCCCTGGGTGGAAGGCGTGGAGTTGACCAGCCACTGAACGGGGCTATCGGCGGCATTGCGCAGCAGGCGATAGGGATCGTCCTTGCCGGTGAGATCGTGGCCGTTGATGGAGAGAACGTAATCGCCCACCTTGACGTCGACGCCGATTTCGGTGAGCGGCGAGCGGTAAGCGTCCTCTTCGTTCTGGCCGGCGAAGATTTTCGAGATGCGATATCGGTTGGAGGCCTGGTCGAGGGTGAAGCGCGCGCCGGGCAGGGCCACGCGGGGGCGCGGCGGGATGGTGAAATCGCCGCCCTCGACGTAGGCGTGCTGCACGGTGAGCTCGGAAATCATCTCACTGATGACATAGGTCAGGTCGGAGCGGTGAGAGACGTATTGGAGCAGCGGCGCATATTGTTTGCGCAGCGCCTCCCAATCGTAGCCGTGCATGTTGGGCACATAGAAGAAATCGCGATAGCGGCGCCAGACTTCGTTGAAGATCTGGGTCCACTCTTCGGTTGGGACGCGATCCACAAAAAGGCCGGCGGTGGAAACGGCCTTTTTCCCGGCGGCGCCGGTGGGCGTGGCGTCCATGATGGAGTAACCGGAGGCCTGGCGGACCAGGAGCTTGGAACCGTCGCGAGACATGACGAAGCCGGAGTGGTCTTCGAGGAGCGTGGTTTCCTTGCGGTCCTTGAGGGAATAGATGCGGATGGAGCTTTTCATTTCGGGCTCGCGGCCGTAGTAGAAGTTGGGATCGGCGCCGTAGATCAAGTAGCCGGTCTTGGCCAGAAGGTTACTGTAATTGCCGGCTTCCACGGGAACGCGGGCGACGCGCGACGGGAGGCCGTCGAAATCGATCACCAGGTCCTTGGGTTTGTCATCTTTCTTCTCGTCCTTCTTCTCGTCTTTCTTGGCGTCTTTGGGAGCGTCTTCCTTGGTGACGGTTATTTCATCGCTTTCGGGCGGAAAGGGCTGCTTGACGTCTTTGCGAAGGGCGAGCGCGTAGATCTCAGTATTGCGGGTGGTGGCGTAATCGAACTCGCGAGTGGAGATCATGGGAGCGAATTGGTGGTCGCTGAGGAAGTAGAGATAATCGCCGTCGGGGTCCCAGACGGGCTCGCGCGATGCGAAAAACTCGCTGGTCAACTGGTGCAATTGGCCGTCGGGCGAAGCGATATAGATAGAAGCGAAGCCGTTGGCGGCGTATTTGCTGAAGGCCAGGAAATTGCCGCGCGGAGACCAGGTGAAGTCATAGATGCCGCCTTCGGTATCGTGGGCGATCTCTTTCACTTTATGGTCGGCCACGGTGAGCACGTAGAGCTTGCCGTCCTTGTCGCAGAAGGCGATGCTCTTGCCATCGGGGGACCACTCGGGGCGATAGCGCATGGCTTTGCCGCCGGTGGTGAGTTGTTCGGCGGGAGCGGAGCCGTCTTGCGGCACGACCCAGATTTCTTCTTCGCCGGACGGATCGGAGATATAAGCGATCTTGGCGCCGTCGGGAGACCAGGAAGGCCACTTATCGTGCGCGCCCGAACTGTTCGTAAGATTGCGGACGGGGCCTTTCTCGATGGGGACGGTGAAGATGTCGCCGCGCGCGGAGAACAGGGCACGCTCTCCCTTGGGACTGAGTTGAAATTCCTCGATGAGGTTGCCGGCGTTGACGCGGCTGGGACGGCGGGCCAGGGCGTCGGTGGGAACGGTGATGGAAACGGGCGCCGTTTTGTGGGATTTGATGTCGAAGATCTGCAATTCGCCGTCGAGCTCGTAAACGATGCGCGAGTCGCGGTCGGTGCTGGGCCAGCGGAGGTCGAAGGTCTTGATGAACGTGAGCTGGGTGGTCTTGCCGCTGGAGACATCGTAGGAGTAGAGATTGAAGTGGCCGTCGCGGTCGGAATCGTAGTAAATGGAATTGCCGATCCACATGGGATCGCGGCTGGCGCGATCGCCCTCGCTGATTTTTTTGGCGTCGTGGGTTTCGACGTCGAAGATGTAGAGCTGGTTGGCGGTGCCACCGCCGTAACGTTTTTCGGTGCGGAAATCGCGGGCTTGCGGCGAATAGACGATTTTGGTGCCGGCGGGCGAGAAAGAGCCGGCCCCGGAATTCGGCATGGGAAGGGGCTCGGCGGGGCCGCCATCGATGGAGACGGTGTAAAGGCGGCTGAAGCCGTTGAACCAGCCGTCGCGGAGGGTGCGGAAGATGACGCGTTTGCCGTCGTTGGTCCAGCCGTAGACCTGGTTATCGTAGCCCCAGCCGGGCGAGAACTTGGCGAAGAGCTCCATGCCGGGATGAGCGGTGAGGCGCGTGGCAATGCCTCCGGCCGTGGGTGCGGTCCACAAGTCGCCGCCGTAAGTGAAGACGAGTTGGTTGCCGTGAATATCTGGGAAGCGCAGCAGCTTGGTTTGTGCCTGCGCGGGGATCAGCAGCGACGCGGTGATGGCCAGGGCGCCGATAAGATGACGAAACATAAAGCCTCCGGATTGCAGACGGACTGTGAACGGATAGGATAGCGCCGCGACGCGCCGGTGGGTGAGGGCTGGTTACGCGGCCTGGTGGCAGCGGCTCACCCCAGCCGGCCAAACCAGATTCGTACCGTCAGGATTGAAGACCAGATAATAGGTTCTGGGAGGGTCTCACTTCCTGCCGCGCCGCCGCATGCCGGCCAGACCCAGCAGCGCGCCGCCCAGCAGGAAAAACGTACCTGGCTCGGGAGCAATGTACTGGAACTCCAGCGTCGTCGTCTCGTAGCTTGGCGGGACTGGGAAGAGGCCCGCTTCCCAGGTAATGACGCCGAGGTTGTCCACGGCGCCGTTGCCGGTGTAAGCGCATCCGCCCACCGACGCGCAGGTGAACGACGAGCCGTCCAGGTCGAGACCGTAATCCATATTGAAAACCACAAAGGTGGTGCCAGCCTCGGGTCCCGTCCCGGCTGTCACCGAGCCCCAAACCTCATCGCTGACGAAGCCCCCGGCGTCGCCAATGTACACAGTGGTCGTGGGAGTGGTATCCGACTCGACATCATACGGGGTTCCGCCCGCGGCTACGCAGCTTGTTGTATTGCAGCCAATGAGACCATAACCAACAGGTGCAGTTGTCAAGGCGCTGGTGCCCCCGAAATCCTGGAACAAGATGATGTTC
>JBEKYE010000046.1:0-33266 GCA_049511275.1 Bryobacteraceae bacterium | reverse complement strand
GCGGACAATTGAGAAGGGGTAAGCGCCCGGAGAAACTGTCGCGTACCGCTGTCAGTTTTGCACCGTCAGGTACATGGTTTGTGGCAGCCTGCTCCCGTTCTGCGTCACGTTGATCTGGTAATCGCCGTTGGAAAGGCCTGTCGGAACGAAGATGTTGAACTGGTAGAGGCCGACGAGACCGTAGGCCAGACCGGAGTAAGCCAGCGTTGCATTCGTGGATCCGAAAGAAATCGTGACTGGGTTAACCAGCGTATCAGTCTGCTGGACGATGACCCCGGGCAGGGTCGGTGGAGTCACATCGCCAAACCCGATGCCGTACGCGATAATCAAATCCCCGGGCTTCGCCGGCCGGCTGTTGAGGCCCAATGCCGCCCCGGTGCTGGCATTCAAAACATAAGCGCCGTCGGAGGCAAACTGCGCCACCATGTACTGCGTGCCGCCCGCGCTGTAGTTCGCCGGCGCAAGCATGCCTGGCGCGAGCGCCAGGTGCGTCAAGGCGAAGGGTGAACTGGTGGCCTTGCAGTTTGTCACGGTCATGGCGACGTTGCCAGTGGCCGGATCTTCCGGCGCTTGCACATTGAGCTGCGTTGGGGAGAGATACCAGACGTAGGCCGGCTTGCCGTTAATGCTCACGCTGATTCCGTCAAGCATGGTGGGAGCATTTACCCCATTGAAGTCGCTCGCAGTCCACTGGCCGGGATTTGTGGCGGACGTCAATCGCGTGTCGGCAGGGTCCGCCAGGTTGACGCCCTTGACCTCCAGCCAGGAGCCGGATGCGAAATAGGAATATCCTCCATAGGCGCTTGCCGAATCGACCGAAGTAATCACCGGCGGCGTGGTGTTGGTGCAGGTGTACGGGCCGCCGGCCTGGGTAACGGTAAAGGATACGCCGGCGATGGAGATAGTCGCGTTCAAGGCCGCACTGGAGGCATTGGGCGCGACGACGAGAGTGATGGTGGCGGGTCCGCTGCCCGAACTCGCGCCGGAAACGGTAATCCAGTTGGGTAAGCCGGAAACCGTCCAGGGACAGGCCGCGGCGGTCTGGATGGCAACGCTGAAGTTGCCGCCCGCGCCGGGAGATTGCAAGGAAGTTGGGTTGAGCGAATAGGTGCAGGAAGGAGTGGTTCCCGAGGCTCCAACCACATTAAAAGCGGGAAGGCTCTGGCCTACGTACCCGACCAGCGGCGTCCATCCGGCCTGGTTGATATTCTGCACCCCACCCGCAAGGGCCAGATTGTTGGTATACCAATAGTCCGCGGTGTCGGCCGCCGACGGTTCCACCTCCACCCAGTATGTCTGCCCGGCCTGGAGCGCCGGATTGAGCTTCGAGGCCACCGATGTGACCGTGAGATTCGACGCGAAATAGTCGGGGAGGTTGGAGACCGGCCAGGATTCCAGAACCGCTCCGGGAAGCCCGCTGGAGGCGCTGTTCATCAAGTTGATGACCGCGCCGTTCGTGCCGCTGAGGTTGCTCAGGGGGAGGGTGACGCTGGACAGGATCAAAGATGTGCCGGGCGTGAACGGTGCGGCAATGTAACGCGTGGCTAAGGTAATGCAGTTCGCTCCGCTTGAGCCGCTGACGCACCAACCGACGGTGGAGAAACCGTTGTTCGGTCCAAAATCGCTGTAGCCCGGAATCCCGGTGACGGAAAACGCCGGCAGGGTCTGGCCTGCGTACCCGACGAGCACGGTCCACCCGGCCTGGTTGATATTCGCCATCCCAAACGCAAGGCCCAGATTGTTGGTATACCAATAGTCCGCGGTGTCAGCCGCCAGCGGTTCCACCTCCACCCAGTATGTCTGCCCGGCCTGGAGCGCCGGATTGAGCTTCGAGGCGACTGATATGACCGTGACATTCGGCGCGAAATAGTTGGGGAGGTTCGAGACCGACCAGGATTCCAGAACCGCTCCAGGAAGCCCGCTGGAATCGCTGTTTCTCAAGTTGATGACCGCCCCGTTTGTGCCGCCGAGGTTGGTCAAGGGGAGCGAGATACCCGACAGGAGCTGCGATAAGCCGGGGGTAAACGGTGCAGCAATATAACGCGCGGCGTAAGAGGTGCAGCTCGTGGCGTACGGGCCGGTCACGCACCAACCGTTGCCGGAGAAGCTGTTGTTGGTCCCAAAATTGTTGTACACGGTCTGGCCGCCGGATTGCGCGGCGGTAAAGGCCTGCGTGATCGCAAAGGAGAGGCCGGCGATAGAGAGATTCGCGCTCAAGGCCGCACCGGAGGTATTGGGCGCAACGATGAAGGTGATGGTGGCGGGTCCGCTGCCCGAGCTCGCGCCGGAAACGGTAATCCAGATGGGCACGCCGGAAACCGTCCAGGAACAGGCCGCGGTGGTCTGGATGGCAACGCTGAAGGTGCCGCCCTTGGCGGGAGGTTGCAGGAAACTTGGGGTGAGGGAGTAGGTGCAGGCAGAAGGGGAAGCCGACAAAAGCCGGATGCGATTGTTGGCCTGGTCGGCGATGTAGACATTTCCGGTGGGGGCCACGGCAACACCTTGGGGTGTATTGAACTGAGCGGCTGTGGCCGGGCCGTTGTCGCCGCTGAAACCAGGGGTCCCGTTTCCCGCCACGGTGGCGATCACTCCGCCCGAGACCTTGCGGATGCGGTTGTTGTCGGCGATGTACAGGTTGCCGGCGGAGTCCACGGCGACGCCTGAGGGGCCGGCCAACTGGGCGCTGGTGGCCGGGCCGTTGTCGCCGCTGAAACCGGGGGTCCCGTTTCCCGCGACGGTGGTGATCACGCCATTCGAAACTTTGCGGACGCGGTAGTTTAGAGAGTCGGCGATGTATAGATTGCCGTCGGAGTCCACGGCGACGCCCTGGGGAGCGTTCAACTGGGCACTGGTGGCGGGGCCGTTATCACCCAACGAGGAACCGCCCCCTGCCACAGTGGTGATCACGCCGCTCGAAACTTTGCGAATGCGTTGGTTCCCGGAGTCGGCGAGGAACAGGTTGCCGGCCGAGTCCACCGCGATGCCCTGGGGAGCGTTCAACTGGGCGCTGGTAGCGGGGCCGTTGTCACCCAGCGAAGAGCCGCCCCCCGCCACAGTGGCGATCACTCCGCTCGAGACTTTGCGGATGCGGTTGTTGCCGTGGTCCGCGATGTACAGGCTGCCGGCCGAGTCCACGGCCACGCCCATGGGGAGGTCCAACTGGGCGCTGGTGGCTGCGCCGCTGTCGCCACTGAAGCCATATGACCCGCTCCCCGCCACGGTGGCGATCACCCCGCCCGAGACCTTGCGGATACGGTGGTTGTCAACGTCCGCGATGTACAGGCTGCCGGTCGAGTCCACGGCCACTCCCCAGGGGAAAAGCAGTTGTGCGCCGGTAGCCGGATGGTTGTCGCCGCTGAAGGTGCCGTTGCCGGCTACGGTGGTAATCATCCCGTTCGAGACTTCGCGGACGCAAGAGTTGTTCGTGTCGGCGATGTACAGGTTGCCGGCGGAGTCCACGGCCACGCCATTGGGGAAGGACAACTGAGCACTGGTGGCCGGGCCATTGTCGCCGTTGAAACCAGCCGTCCCGTTTCCCGCTACCGTGTGGATCATGTAATTAGAGACTTCACGGATACGGTTGTTGCCGGAGTCGGCAATATACAGGTTGCCGGCGGAGTCCACGGCCACGCCTGAGGGGGAGTTCAACTGGGCGCTGGTGGCGGGGCCGTTGTCACCCAGCGTAGAGCCGCCCCCCGCCACCGTGGCGATCACTCCACCCGCGACTTTGCGGATGCGGTTGTT
Organism: Bryobacteraceae bacterium; assembly: GCA_049511275.1. Taxonomy (GTDB): domain Bacteria; phylum Acidobacteriota; class Terriglobia; order Bryobacterales; family Bryobacteraceae; genus PALSA-129. Next base: position 29,522 of record JBEKYE010000046.1, on the reverse strand, counting down.
GCCATAGTCCGCGATGTAGAGGTTGCCGGCGGAGTCCACGGCGATGCCTGCGGGAGCGTTCAACTGGGCGCTAGTGGCGGGGCCGTTGTCACCCAACGTAGAGCCGCCCCCTGCCACGGTGGTGATCACCCCGTTCGAGACTTTGCGGATGCGGTTGTTGCCTTCGTCGGCGATGTACAGGTTGCCGGCGGAGTCCACAGCGACGTCTTGGGGGTAGGAAAGCTGAGCGCTGGTGGCGGGACCGTTGTCGCCGCTAAAACCAGATGTCCCGTTTCCCGCCACGGTGGTGATCGCCCCGCGCGAGACCTTGCGGACGCGAGCGTTGTACCGGTCCGCGATGTACACGTTGCCCGCGGAGTCCACGGCCACGCCTTGGGGCAGGAATAGCTGGGCGGCCGCGGCGGGCCCGTTGTCGCCGCCGAAGCCTTCGGTTCCGTTCCCAGCCAGGAAGGTCAGCAGGCCCGTCGTCGAGTCCAATCGCAGGACAGTGCCTTGATCCGGGAAAAACAGATTGCCCGCCGGATCGGCCACAACCTTGTAGACCCCTCCGCCCAGGCCGGCGGACTTTCCCGAAATGTCGACCTGCGGCGCGCTGCCGGCGAATGTCGAGATGGTATAGGGCTGGCCGAAGGCAACGCCCGGGATAAGCGATGCGAGAAGCACGGTAAGCCGAAGGCGCATTTTGAATTCCTCCTACCAGGCAGCCCCGATTCCCGGTCTGGAACATCCGGTGGCGATTATTTTGCACCAGATTGTCGCCAGAAGCAAGATGATAGCAACCCGCGACTGAAACATGCGGATGAGCCGAATGCCCTCGGATTCAACACCTCGACCTTCTACCTGTACAGAAGCTCAAGGCATACATCAGGCGGTCCGGTTGAGTCTGGTTCGCGCCCTGGCCTCGTGCATTCATCTGTCTTCGCCCGGCTCAGCGCCGGAGGAAGCGGCTCAGAAGCGCCTCTTGAAGAAGAAGTCCAGCCCGAACAGGCCATTCTCTTCGCGTAGCGCCACCACCGACCACTGCTTGGCGAAGGCCCATTCCACTCTGATGACTTGCGGGTTGCTCTGCGTGACGTTAGTGATGTAGGTGAAGGTGATCTCGGGCGTGACCTGCTGCTCCAGCGTGAGCCGCGCCTGCGGGTTGTTTTCCACGCCGGGGAGGGTGGGGTCGATGCGCAACTGGCTGACTCCGAAGAAACGCTGCAGGCGGCCGGCAACCGGACTGGCGATGGCCTGGCCGAGCAGCGCGGAGGCGCCCATCTGCTGCCAGGATTGGGGCGCGGTGCTCTGCTGCGCGAGCATGGTGGGGTCGGATGTGGGCGTGCGGCCGGTGGCCAGCAGAGCGACGATTTCGTTGAACTGGAGCGGCGGATCGGAGCGCGTAGTGAGGTTGGGCTTGTCGAAGGGGCCGGAAATGTTGAGGGTGACATCGATGCCGTGCGCCTTGGCTTCGAGATCGATGTCGAGAATGGGATCGATGCGCACCGGGTTGAAGAAAGAGACCGTGCCCTGGGTGAGGTTGTAGCGGGTTCCAAAGAAGGCCACCATGCCCTGGTTAATGTTGATGCGGCCGAGGATGGCGGGATTGCCGAAAGTGCCGCGCAGGCGGAGGTTGGCTTCCATCTGCACGTCCTGGGTGAGCGAGCTCTGAAACTGGATGTCGGGAGCGGTGTTGATCTGGACGTCGAAGTTGAGGCCGCCCAGGATGCCGGTGCGGGCGGAAGCGGTCTGGATGGGCTCGGCGGATTTGGCGAGCAGGGAACTGAAGTCGGAATTGGGATTGAAGGCCGTGCGCACGATGGTGACGGAACCGGAGAGCGTGCTCCGTTCGGACGAGCCGGTGAAATCGAGTTCGGCGTTGGCGACCGTGGAGACGCCCTCGGGATAGCGGACGCGCACCTGCTGGGCGCGGGCGTGCAGGCGGAAGATCATGGGGCCGGCGCCATAGCCGGCGAAACCGGTGAGGGAGATCTGGCCGCCGCCGGTCTGGCCGGTGAAGCTTTGAATGTTGGCGCGCTCCTTGGTGAAGGCGATCGAGCCGTTGGCGGCGGAAATGCCGTTGGGCACGCCGACGATGCCGAAGGCGGCGTTCTGAAATTCCATGCGGCCGATGATCTGCGGGGCATCGAGCGACCCGCGGACGGTGGCGTTCGAGGTGAGCACGCCGGAGGATTCGAAATCGGGATTGATTTCGTGCAGCAGAGCCAGGTCGATGGTGCCGTTGACGCGCAGGTCGAGCGCATTCCTGTCGCCCAACTGCAGTTTGCCGGTGACGGTGAGCGCGGTGGAGCGGCCCACCAGGCGGGCGCTTTCGATGTTGACGGCATCGCCGGCCAGGGTGATGACGATGGGACCGGAGTTCTGCAGGCTGGCGGCGTCGGCCGGCAGACCGCTCGACGGCGCGGGACCGAGGTGGAATTCCGGGATGGTGAGCTGGGCCTTGAGATTGCGGAGCTGAAGCAAGGGGCCGTCGATGCGCAGGTGGCCCTGGGCGGAGCCGGCGAAGGAATCGGGATGCGCGGCGGTGGCGGGCTGGATCCAGTTGCGCAAGTGGGCGAGATCGACTTTGGAGAAATCAATGGTGGCGGTGCCGGGATAGTCGCCTTCCAGACGCCACTCGCCGGAGCCGCGGATTTCGGATTTGGCGATGTTGGATTCGAAGCGCGCACGCGCCACGGAACCTTCGGAAGAGATGGAAAGGTGGGCGTCGCCAAAGGCGAGATCGGTGATTTGCAGGCTGTGGGCGGTGAGATCGGCGTTGATGGCGGAGAGGTGATAGGTGGCGTTGTCCCGGGCATCGGGTGAGACGTCGATATCGCCGGAGCCGGTGGCCTGCAAGGTCCCGCGAACGGTGGGGTACTCGGCCAGCAGGATGGAGATCTGGGCGAGCGGCATGGGGTTGGTGGTGACGTCGAAATGGATGCGGCCGCTGCGGTATTGGCCGGGCGGGTGGTGATAGGCGGCGGCGAGGGAAGCGCGCTTGGCGCCGGCTTCCAGCTGGCCGGCGGTGATTTCGATGGAAGAGGAGGTGTAGGCCAGGTGGCCGGTGAAGCGGTCGAAGGATTCATCCTGCACTTTGCCCCGAGTCAGGTTGAAATCGGCGGCCACCACGGGTTCACCGACGGTGCCGGAGATTTGAGCGGAGCCGGCCACGGTCGCGGTGAGCGGCAGTTCGGGGATATCGAGCAGTTGGGCGATATCGGCGAGCGCGGCGTTGCTGGCCGTGGCGGAGGCGGAGAAAGTGGTGTCGTCGTGGGCCTGCCAATCGTGGATGCCGAGCTGCAATTGGAACTGGGCGCGCAAGGGACCGCGGGCGGCGCTGGCGTTGCGGATGTGAAAGGTGTCGGAAGAGATTTCGGCGTCGGCTTCGAAGGCGTCGAAGTTTTCGCCGGCGTATTCGGCGCCGGTGACGCGAACGCGGCCGGCAATCCGGGGGTTGTCCAGGTTGCCGGTGACCGTACCATCGAAGAAAGCCGTGCCGGTGAGCTTGGCGGGCAGAGAGGCGGCGGTTACGCCGAGCGCGGGCAGGAGGTCGTCGAGATCGCGGGTTTCCATGCGGACGTGCAACTGGCCGCCCGGGCCGGGGCGGATGGCGCCGGAGAATTCGGCGTGCGAAGAAGGCAGAAAGAGGTTCGAGCGGCCAAGCGAAAGCGTCCGTCCGGCGGCTTCATAAGCGGGGTTGAGCTGGCCGTGGACGCGAGCGCCTTCCTGCGCGGGAGCCAGCGACAGCTCGGCCGAAGCGCGCAATTCGACGGCGCGCTTGAAGGAGCCTGCGACGTTGACGCTGCCGGACACGCGGGCGTCCCAGAGCAGGTGCGGGGCGCTGTACATCGCCACCACGGGACGGGCTTCGAAGCCCGCGATCTCGCCGGAGATGGAGTAGTTGTCGAGGTTGAGGACGCGCGCCTCGCCCTGAAAGCTGCCGCCGAAAGTCGAGAGCGTGACGTCGCGCAAGGTGAGCACGGGGCCGCGCAGAGAGACGCCGGCGATGCGGGCATCCACCTGGGCCTGGCTGAGATCGGTGACGTACTTGCCGGAAAGCTGTAGGCCGTTGAGATCGACACCCCGGGGGCCGGCGGCGAGCGAGCCTGTGGCTTGAAAGCCGCGGAGGCGGATGGTGGCGTCGGAGTAATCGAGACCGGAGCCGTGGACTTTGCCGGTAAGCGAGAAGGCTTGCGCGCCGTTCCAGGCCAGGGCGCCCGAGACCTGCACGGCGCCCTGCTGAAGTTCGGGGATGCGCAGCACGCGGGTGGCTTCGGCGACGGCAATGGAGGCGGAATAGCGGAGGGAAACGCGCGGCGCATCGAAGTTCTCCAGGGCGCCGGACAAATCCACGCGCGAGCGGCCGGTCGAGATGGTAACGGACCCGAGACCGATGCGATTCCGCTCCAGGGTGGCGGCGAGAGTGACGCCGAGCGGGAGCGGCGTGTAACTACCCATGTGAAGATCGAGGGGCTGCACGGAGAGATCGATGGGGTATCGGTGACCCTTGGCGTCATACCGGAAGGCGGCCTGCAGATTGCTGCCGCGCGCCTCAAAGAGGGTCTGGCCGCGCGAAACAATCTCGAAGATTCCGTTGTGGAGGGCGAAGCGGCCGATGGCGAGTTTCAGCAGGGTCTCGACGGGCGGACGGGGATTCTTGGCCCGGACCTTGGGCTCGGGGAGATTGGTGCGGCCATCGGCGCCGATGACGAGGCGAACGTGCGGGGAGTTCACTTCCAGGTAACGGATATCGACGTCGCGCTTGAGGATGGAGACGATCTTGAGTCCGGCGGCGACGGAATCGGCGTGGAAGAGCGGAGGATCCGCGGCGGGCTCGGTGCCGTGCAGGGTAAATCCATCCACCTGGGCGCGCAGGTGGGTCCAGTCGAAACTGAATGCGGCGATTTCGACGCGGCCGCCGGTGGCATCTTCGACCGTAGTGACGATGCGGGCGCGCACCATGCGGAAGAACCACGGGCTGCGAAGAGTAAGGAAAACGAGCACCGCGCAAACTAGCAGCAGCGCGGCGGCGCACAGGGCCAGGCGCCCGAAGATGCGTTTGCGGCTCACTGGAAAGCCTCCGCATGGAAGACCACCTCGGTGCGCTGGCGGGCTTCCTTGAGCCAGGTGTCGACCTGCTTATCGACGCGCTGGCCGGTCAAGGTCTCTTCGATGCGGTCGCGGTAATCCTGCAGCGCGACGGGTTGGCCGGGATGCGCGGCGGTGGCTGCGGGCTCGACCACGGTGTGGAAGTAATCCTGGATGTCCTGATCGGAGACCTGCACGCCGGGGCGGAAACGGATTTCGATGAAGAGCAAGAGGGTGCGCTGCCAGAGCAGCTCGTCGAGGAAATCCTGCTCGGTAATGCCGTAATCGGCAAGGGAGCGGCGGAAGGCGTCGTCGCCGGGGAAATACTTTTTCTTAAACTCGGCCTCGGCGGGTTCGATATCGGATTGGGAAGGGACGGGGTAGCTGCTGCTTTCCAGCTCGCGGCGGATGAGCTTCTGCTCCACCATGCGATCGGCCGTCGAGCGGCGCGTGGCGGCGTCGAGGACCGGCTGGACGCGCTGCTGGAAAGAGACCACGCGGATTTCGCGATCGATGTCGCTGGTGGTAACGACGCGATTGCCGACGGAGACGGCGATTCGATCGATGATGTCGGCGCGCGCGACAAGGGCGAACAGGAGGGCGGCGATTGAGCGGCTCAGTCTCAAAAGGTCTGTCCTATGGAGAAGAAGAACTGGAAGTGGCTGACGTTTTGGATGACGCACGAATAGGGCGAGCCGGCGGGCGCGGGGCAGGGATTGACGCCGGCCACCAGCAATTGGTCCTGGGTTCCTTTGAAGCCGTAGAAGTAAGGCGGATTGATGCTGTAGCCCAGGTCGACGCGCAGCGGGCCCACGGGAGTGCGATAGCGGATGCCGAAACCGACTGCGTGGACCATGTAATTGAAGTCCTGCACGCCGTGCTGGCTGGTGCGGAAGGTGATGTGGTCGAAGGAGGAATAGATGTTGCCCATGTCGTGATAGAGGACGCCGCCGATGTTGTCGCCGATCAAGGGGAAGCGGAGCTCGTGCTGGTCGAAGAACAGGGCGTTGCCGCCCAGCGGAAAACCGGTGGCGGTATCGCGAGGGCCGGCCTGGTCTTCGGGAAAGCCGCGGTTGGAGTTGCCGCCGCCGCCGAAGAAACGCTCGGCCAGGGGGATGGCGTCGACTGGATCGCCAAAGTAGTGGAAGGAAGCGATATCGCCGATTTCGGTGCTGCGGGCGAAGACCAGCCGCTTGCCGATGGGGTGGTACGTGGAGTTGCGGACCAGCAGGTGGACGAAATCGCGCTGCGAGCCGAGAACGTGTTCGGCGAGGCCGAGATCGACGGTATTGTAGAGGCCCTTATGGGGATCGACGGGATCGTCGCGGCGGTCCTGCACCAGGTTGATGGAGGCGATGCCCACACGGACCGGCTGGGAGAGCTGCGGGATCAGGAATTGAGTGATTTTCAGATCGGTGATGGCGACTCGCCGGTAGGCCAGCCGATAGAAAAGGGTGGTGGCTCTGGTGAGACGCTGGGAGAGCTGGGCGGCGCCTTCCTCGCGGGTGAAGTCGAAGGTGCGGATCTCGCGCGAGTGTTCGAACAGGCCGGTGAAAGAGACGTTGAGGTTGTCGGCGCCCTGAAAGCGCGGCCACGAATAGTTGAGGAGGACGCGCTGATCGAGGGTGGAAACACGAGTGCGCAAGCTGATACTGTGGCCGATGCCCCATAGGTTGCTGCGGGTGAGATCGAGAGAGACGCGTGGTGAGAAGCCGGGGACGCCGGCCGGGGCATCGAGGCAGTTTTCGCAGCCGCCGATGCGGCCCAGTTGGGCGCCCACGCCGGCGTCCAGCGACCAGCGGCGGGCTTCCTCCATCTGGTAGAGAACGTATTTGTCGTCGGTCGAGCCGTCGGGGTCCTGAATGGCGGCATCGACGCGGGCGAAGACGCCGAGGTTGTAGAGGCGGCGCTGGGTTTCGGTGACCTCGGTGGGAGAGAGAGGATCGCCGGGGTTGAGCGTCAGGTTGCGATTGACCAGGCTGGGGCGGGTGTGGGCGAGGGGATTGGTGAGCACCTGGCGGACGAACTGCTGGCTGCCTTCATGGACCACGTAGTGGAGGTCGAGGCGGTTGGGATCGGCGGAGGGTTGGTAGCTCCATTCGAATGTGGCGCCGGGGAATCCCTTGTCGAAGTACTGCGCCAGGATGGTGTCGCGGTCGACGGCTACGCTGAATTCGCTGAAGGGCTGGCCGGCCACCGAGCTGAGGCGGGAGAGGATGGCGGCCCGGTCGAGGTGGTCGATGCCATCCACCTGGAGCTGGTTGACGAAGGATTGGGGACCTTCGTGGATGGCGAGCGAGACGGCCAGCCAGCCGGGCTTGCCTTGATAGTTTTCCTGGCTGCTAGTGGTGACGGCGGCTTCGCGGAAGCCGTTGGACTGATAGAGATTGACAATCGACTCGACGTCCCGGCGGACGAAACTGGCGCTGTAGCGGCCGTGCGGGAACTGCAGCAGCGAAGCGGTCTGGAGGTACATGCGCTCGCGGATGGCCTCCAGGCCGAAATAATGGTTGCCGGTGATGATGATGGCGACCAGCTTGTGGCGGGGCCCGGTGTTGATCAGATAGTCGATGGAGGCGCGATCATTGACGACGCTTTGCTCTTTGAACGCCACCTGGGCTTCGAAATAACCTTCCGACTGGAGGAAATCCTGGAGGTTGTGCGCGCCTTCCACCAGCAAGTCGCGATCCACGGCGTGCTCTTCGAAGACCGGCACGTAACGCTGGACTTTCCTCTGCGGAATCTTGGCGCCGATGGTATGGACTTCGATGTGCGGGCCGGCCTCAATGCGGAGCGTGGCCTGCGCCGCGTTGGTCGCGGGATCGTACTTCATGCCTTCGAGCGAGACCTTGGCCTCCAGGCGATTGTCTTTCTGATAGAGCGTGCGGACGCCTTGCAAGGCCTGCTGGACGCGGGTCTGCGTCATGGGCTTCCAGGTGTGGACCATCCAGCGGCGGAATTTGGAGGCGGTGAGGATGCGATCGGGCGAGAGCTTGAAATCGCCGAGCAGCAGCGGAGTGGTAAAGCGGGCGCGCGGGCCGCTCGCGATATCGAAGCGGATGTTGATCTGCTGGTAGGCATCGTCATGCTCGAAAAAGGGCTGTATGTGGCTGAGGAAGAGGCCATTGCTTTCGAGGAGGCGACGCTCGCCGGCCTCGGCCTCTTGCAGCTTGGATTCGGTATAGGGCTGGCCGAGATCGAGGCCGGAGATGCTTTCGAGCTGCGTGGGACGGGGCGGGCTGGAGAGGCGGCCGGAGACGGTCACGTCGCCGATGAACCAACTGTTGGTGGTAATGAACCGGACGATGACGCCATCGCGCTTGCCGTCGTTGTAGGTCTGGGCATCCACCTGGATGTCGGCGTAGCGGCCGGTCGCGAAGAGGCGTTCGATGCTCTGCCGGACGTCGGCCATGCGGAGCGGCTGGTCCTGGCGGAGGGGCAGGATGTCGTGCAATTCAGAAGGTTCGAGGGGCTGGGTCTTGGGCTCAAACTGGATGTTGAGGACGGTCTTGCCCTCGTACTTTTGATACTGCGCGAGCAAGCCGGCAGGACGGGCGAGAGCCAAAAGAACCAGGGCGCAGGGTAAGTGGGCGAGCGTCTGACGCACCATCCTCATGATATCGTAAGCCGCTCAGAGCAACTTTGTTACCATAAGGCTGAAGGGCTGCGACGCCCTTCACTCGCTGCGACCCCAGCCGGTCGCTCCAGCACTAACACCTAAGGAGTATGTGATATGGGAAACGATGCGATCCGCATTACCGATGCGCGCACCGACGCCCAGTACGAGCTGCCGCTGTTTAAGGGAGCCGTACGGGCGATGGAGCTGCGGAAGATCAAGACCGGTCCCGACGATTTCGGGATGATGACGTACGATCCGGCTTTCCTGAACACGGCGTCCTGCCAGAGCGCCATCACCTTCATCGACGGCGACCGGGGAATCCTGCGCTACCGGGGATACCCCATCGAGCAACTGGCGCAGCACTGCACGTTTCTGGAAGTGGCGTACCTGCTGCTGAAGGGCGAGTTGCCGTCGGCGCCGGAACTGAAGGATTGGGTGGGTGCGGTGACGTACCACACCATGATCCACGAGACCACCAAGAAGTTCCTGGAGGGATTCCGCTACGACGCGCATCCCATGGCGATGTTCGTGAGCACGGTGGCGGCGCTGGCGACGGTTTACCCGGACTCGCGCAACGTGCTGGACGCGAATGTTCGCGCCCTGCAAATTCAGCGTCTCATCGGCAAGGTGCCGACCATCGCGGCGTATTGCTACCGGCACAGCCTGGGCTATCCGTACGTGTATCCGGACAACGACCTGGCGTATACCGAAAACTTCATGAATATGCTCTGGCGCATGATGGAGCGGCGGTACCAGGTGAACCCGGTGCTGGCGCGGGCGCTGGACGTGCTCTTCATTCTGCACGCGGATCACGAGCAGAACTGCAGCGCCAACGTGATGCGGGCGGTGGGAAGCTCGCAGGCGGATCCGTTCCTGTCGACGGCGGCCTCGGCGGCGGCGCTATCGGGACCGCTGCACGGCGGCGCCAACGAAGAAGTCCTGAAGATGCTGGATGAGATCGGCTCCAAGCAGAATATCCCGGCGTATATCGAAAAGGTGAAAGCCGGGCAGTTCAAGCTGATGGGATTCGGGCACCGCGTGTATAAGAACTTCGATCCGCGCGCCAGCATCATCAAGTGGACGGCCGAACAGGTGTTCGAAGTGGTGGGCCGCAATCCCAAGCTGGACATCGCGCTGGAGCTGGAGCGGATCGCGCTGGAAGACGAGTACTTCGTGAAGCGCAAGTTGTATCCCAACGTGGATTTCTATTCGGGCATTATTTACCAGGCGATGGGATTCAAGCCGGAAATGTTCACCGTGCTGTTCGCCATTCCGCGGACCGTGGGTTGGCTGGCGCAGTGGCAGGAGATGATCACCGATCCGGAACAGAAGATCGCGCGGCCGCGCCAGATCTACGTGGGGCACGAAGCCCGGGACGTGGTTCCGATGTCGAAGCGGGCGTCCGCGACCCTGCTACCATCGGATTGATGGACGCTGCGCAGCGCGAGCGGTATTCGCGGCAAATCCTGTTTCCGGGGATCGGCGAGCGGGGCCAGCAAGCGTTGCTCCAGGCTCACGCGGTGATTGTGGGCTGCGGCGCGCTGGGAAGCTTTCACGCGGCGGCGCTGGCGCGGGCCGGGTGCGGGCGCATCACCATCATCGACCGGGACTACGTGGAGCCGGCCAATCTCCACCGGCAGTGGCTGTTCGAGGAATCGGACGCGGCCGAGGGCTTACCGAAAGCGGCGGCGGCCGAGCGGTGCCTCGGCCGCATCAAATACACCAATCAGGTGCGGGGCGTGGTGGCCGATTTTACGGCGTCCAACGGGGCCGAGCTTTTGGGCGGCGCCGGCGTCATTCTGGACGGCACGGACAACTTCGACGCACGCTACCTGATCAACGATTTCGCGGTGAGCCGGGGCATTCCGTGGATCTACGGAGCGGCGGTGGGAAGCTACGGGCTGACCATGCCGGTGATCCCGGGCCGCACAGCGTGCCTGCGGTGCGTCTATCCGGAGCCGCCCGCGGGCGCGCAACCCACCTGCGAAACAGCCGGCGTGATCGGCGCGGTGGTGTCGGCGGTGGCGTCCTGGCAGGTGGCGGGCGCGCTGATGATTCTGTGCGGGCATGCGGCCGAGGTGCCGGCGCGGATCACCACCATGGACGTGTGGGGCGGCGGGACCATCCGGCAGATCGACGCGCCGGAACGCGATCCGGACTGCCCGGCATGCGGACGCCGCGAGTTTCCGTATTTGGAAGAGCTGGCGCGGCCGGCCGCCACGCTGTGCGGGCGCAACGCGGTGCAGATCCAGGAGCGGGCGCGGCCCATGGATCTGGGGGAGTTGCAAACGCGGCTGGCGCCGCTGGGGGAAGTGCGGGCGAATGACTTTGCGCTGCGATTTGTGCTGGCGCCCTATGAGATGACGATTTTCCCGGATGGACGGGCGATTATCAAAGGCACCAGCGATATCGCCGTGGCGCGGAGTTTCTACGCGAAGTATGTGGGATGAGTTTTCCCAATACTAAACATCTGCACCATGTGGGGCAGCCAATCCTGGCTGCCGCCGGCTTTCAGCCGGCGCTTGGACCCGGCTACGTTGAGGAGGGTTTCGATTCCGCCTTCCTCTGCGGCGGCCGCAACAGCCTCCCCGGCAGCTTCGAAAAATAGACCAGCCGCTCCACCAGCGGGATCAGCCGCCGCACTGTTTTGCCGTGAAAAATCAGGCGCGTGCAGGCGGCGCATCCCCTGCACCGCCTCACCGTTCCAAATCTGGAGTAGCGGCTTTTCCGCCACGTTCCCCAGCGGCGCGCCATCCAGCATATAACTCTGGCAGCACGGGTAGACGTCGCCGTTCTGCTTCACGTACACCGGCCCGCGCCACAGATAATGGCATGGGTGCTTCCAATCGCCCGCCTGGTGGCCGGCCGGACCGAGCACGTTGGTCTCGTCTTCCTTCACGCGCACCTGGTCCACTCCCTCCACCGCGCTCCAGAAGCGCGTGAAATCTTCTACTTCGGCGGCGTTTCCCGGCATCTTCACCATTTGCACCACCACCTGCAGCTTCCGCCGCCGCGCGTGCTTCATCCGCGCGAATCGCACGAAATTGTCGCGCACCTTTTCGAAATTGGCGCCTTTGCGGTAGAACTCGAAGGTCTCTTTCCTGGCGCCATCGAAGCTCAGCGTGATCTGGTCGAGCGGCGAATCCAGAATCCTCCCCGCGTTGCGTTCGTCCAGGAACGTCCCGTTGGTCGAAAGCAGCGCCGAAATGCTGTGCCGGTGGCAATACTCGATGCGCTCGAAAATGTGCGGGTCCAAAAACGGCTCGCCCAGCCCGATCAGCATCATGTGTTCGGCGGTCGATGCCGATTCGCTCACCAGCCGCTCGAAGACTCCGTCCGTCATATCGGCTTTGGGCTGCGGATGGGTTTCGCGCGGGCACATGGGACAATACAGGTTGCACTTAGCGGTGGTCTCGACGATATACTCCACCGGCAGCGCCGCCATGCTGGGCCGCCGCGCCAGGTATCCCCAAAGAAGTTTTGCCCGGTTCCAGGCCCTCATGTCGATTCTTAATTGTCGCATCCCCCCGCATATGGGGAAGATCGAATAGCAAGGAGCCTAACGCGTGAAGATCGCTATTACCGGCGCCTCGGGCTTAATCGGCCGGCGCCTTCTGAAGACCCTGGCGGCGGCCGGCCACTCGCTGCACGTGCTCAGCCGCCACGCCGGAACCAACCTGCCGCCCGGCGTGCGCCTTTCCGTCTGGGATGCCACCCGCGGCGAGCCGCCCGCCGATGCCCTCCAGGACGTCGATGCCGTGGTGCACCTGGCCGGAGAGCCGGTGGCGCAGCGCTGGACCGCCCACGCCCGCCAGGCCATCCGCGAAAGCCGCGTCACCGGCACGCGCAACCTGGTCGAGGCTCTGGCCAAACTGCCGCGCAAGCCGCAGGTGCTGGTCTGCGCCTCGGCCGTCGGATATTACGGCGACCGCGGCGATGAGATCCTGAACGAGTCTTCCTCGCCCGGCGGCGATACCCTGGCCCTGCTCTGCGTCGATTGGGAAAAAGAGGCGCAAGCCGCCGAAGCCTCCGCCATTCGCGTGGTCCGCGTCCGCACCGGCCTGGTCCTGGACGCGCGCGGCGGCGCGCTTCCCCGCATGCTCCCGCCGTTCCGCATGGGCCTGGGAGGAAAGCTTGGAAGCGGCAAGCACTGGATGTCCTGGATTCACCTGGACGATCTCGCCGCCTTGTTCCAATTCGCCCTGGCTAATCCTGTGAACGGCCCCGTGAACGGCGTGGCGCCCAATCCGGTGATCAACGCCGGGTTCACTCGCGCGCTGGCCGCCGCGGTGCACCGCCCCGCAATCTTCCCCGTGCCGGCTTTTGCGCTGCGCCTTCTCTTCGGGGAGATGTCGGAGATCCTGCTGGCGAGCCAGCGCGCCCTGCCGCAAGCCGCCGAAGCCGCCGGTTTCCGCTTCCGTTATCCGGAGTTAGCGCCGGCCCTGGCCGCCGTGCTGAAGCCTTGAGCCGCGTATCGTATAATGAATAATGAATAAGGACTAGTTCACCGGAGGGTTTGTGTCCCTACGTACGTTTTTCCGTCTTTTCACCCAAATTCAGTTGCTGCCCGTCATGGAGAGCGGCGAGGAAACCCTCGTCGGCGGCCAGGCGGTAATGGAAGGGGTGATGATGCGTGCGCCTCACAGCTACTGCGTAGCGGTCCGCAAACCAGGCGGCGAGATCGTCACCGAGCAAATGCCGCTCGCGCGCATCTCGGAAACCCACAAGATCTTCAAGCTACCCGTATTTCGCGGTGTCGGCACGCTCTTCCAGGCCATGAAGCTCGGCATGAAAGCGTTGCGCTTCTCCACCAACCAGGCGCTCGAAGACCTCGCCCCGAAGTCCGCTGATACGCCCGCCAAGCCGATCCCCGACTGGGTCATCGCCGGCCCCCTGCTCTTTTCGCTCGCCGCCTTCATCGTGATGTACAAAGTGGTGCCCGTCTATCTCGCCAACCAGCTTCATGCCGTGAATCCTCTGCTGGCCGGCCACTTCGCGTCCACGGTGGTCGAAGGCATCATCCGCATCTCCATCCTGGTGGGCTTCGTTTACTGCGCATCCCTCATGAAAGATATGCGGCGCATGTTCCAATACCACGGCGCCGAACACAAAGTGGTCTTCAATTTCGAATCGCACCAGCCCCTCACCGTCGAAAATGCGCAACGCTTCACTACGTATCATCCGCGCTGCGGAACCAGCTTCCTGATCGTGATGATGATTCTCACCATTCCGGTCTACGCGCTCATCCCCTTCACCGCCATGCTCCCCATGATCCTGACGCGCATTGCGTTGATCCCCGTGGTGGTCGGCCTGAGCTACGAAATCATCCGTTTTGCCGCCAAACACCCCGGCTCCCTTCTCTCGGTGATCACCGCCCCCGGCCTCTGGCTGCAGCGCATCACCACCAAGCCGCCCGCCGACGATCAGGCGGCCGTGGCCATCCACGCCCTCCAGGGCGCCATGGCGCTGGAAGAGTCCCAGGGCGGCGAGCTGGTCATCGCCTAAACATCCATGCAATTCGCTCAGAAGCTCGCGCAGCTCGAAAAGCGCTTCGACGAGCTGACCCAACAAATGGCCGATCCGGCCGTGATTTCCGACGCCGACCAGTACCGCAAAGTCACCAAGGCGCAATCCGAGCTCTCTGAAATCGTCGGCCAATACCGCCAGTGGAAGTCCGTGGAGGATTCGCTCTCGCAGGCGCGCCCCATGCTCCAGGAAAAAGATCCCGAGCTCCGCGCCATGGCCGAAGAAGAGATCGCGCGCCTCTCGCCTTCGCTGGCCAGGATCGAGGAAGAGATCAAGGTCCTGCTCCTGCCCAAGGATCCCAACGACGAAAAGAACGTGGTGCTGGAAATCCGCGCCGGCACCGGCGGCGACGAAGCCACCCTCTTCGCCGGCGAAATCTTTCGCATGTACTCGCGCTATGCCGAATCGCAGCGCTGGAAAATGGAAGTCACTTCCTCCAGCGAATCGGCCGTCGGCGGCCTCAAGGAAGTCATCGCCCTGGTCAGCGGCAACCGCGTTTACAGCAAGCTCAAGTACGAAAGCGGCGTCCACCGCGTGCAGCGCGTCCCCACCACCGAACAGCAGGGCCGCGTTCACACCTCCGCCATCACCGTGGCCATCCTGCCCGAAGCCGACGAGGTGGAAATCAAGATCGATCCCAAGGACATCCGCATCGATACCTTCTGTTCCTCCGGCCCCGGCGGCCAATCCGTCAACACCACATACTCGGCCGTCCGCATCACCCACCTGCCCACCGGCCTGGTGGTTTCCTGCCAGGACGAGAAATCGCAGATCAAGAATCGCGCCAAGGCCGAACGCGTGCTGCGCTCGCGCCTCTATGAGCTGGAGCTCGAAAAGCAGCAGGCCGCCGTCGGCGCCGAGCGCCGCACTATGGTCGGCAGCGGCGACCGCAGCGAGAAAATCCGCACCTACAATTTTCCCCAGAACCGCCTCACCGATCACCGCATCAACTTCACCATCCACCAGCTCGATTTAATAATGGACGGCAAGCTCGACCCGGTGATCGAGGCGCTCGCCACCTTCTATCGCAACCAGCAGTCCGCGGACGAATCCAAGGTCTGAACCGCATGACCCTCCAGACGGCGCTGCTCCAGGGAACCCAACTCCTGGACAAGGCCGCAATCGCCGTGCCGCGCCTCACCGCCGAAGTGCTGCTCTGCCACGCCATCCACCGCCAGCGCGAGTTTCTCTACGCTCATCCCGAACAGGAATTGCAGGAGGTGGAGTGGCTGCATTACGGCCGTTACCTGCACGAACGCATGCAGGGCAAGCCCACCCAGTACATCACTCATCGCCAGGAATTCTACGGCCGCGATTTCCGCGTCACCCCCGACGTGCTGATTCCCCGTCCCGAAACCGAGCACGTGGTGGAGGCTGCCCTGCAATTCGCGCCCGCCGCCCGCCGCATCCTGGACATCGGCACCGGCTCGGGCGCGCTGGCCATAACACTCCAACTGGAGACTGGCGCCCGGGTTCTGGCCACCGATATCTCGCCCGCCGCCATCGCCGTAGCCGCCGCCAACGCCCGCCGCCTGGCCGCGCGGGTCGAGTTCGTGGTGTGCGACGTCATGGATTCCATCGCCGCCGAATCGGTCGATTTGATCGTCTCCAACCCTCCCTATGTCCCGCTCGCTCAGAAAGACGGCCTGCAGCGCGAAGTCCGCGACTGGGAGCCGCACGTCGCGCTTTTCGCCGGCGAGACCGGTTTCGAAATCTATGATCGCATCGCGGCCGCCGCCCGGCGCGTCCTCCGTCCCGACGGCCGGTTGATCCTGGAGCTGGGTTTCGGCAGCCTGCAGCACGTGACCTCGCTCCTCGCCGCCTGGCGCGACGTCGCCGTCACGCCCGACCTCGCCGGTATCCCGCGCGTCATCGCCGCCCGGCTCTGAACCTAGCCCCATTCCACCGATTCCGGTCCAACGAGGCGGCGAAGGCGGCTCTGCGAGCAGAGAAGCAACGTGACGGACCAAAGGATGGCTGCTTAGTTTATACTGAATGGGACCTGCAAGTCCAAAATGGAGATTCCGAATAGAGTGATCCCAGGCGAGGAGTTTTCATGACGCTCTTTCTCGACCACAACAGGTACTACCGGCTCCCATGGACCCTGCCTGACAATGCCATCTCCTGGCTCGAGGTCACGAAGGCCTGCAATATGCACTGCGAGGGGTGCTACCGCGAAAATCACCCCAAGGGACACAAGCCCCTCGACGAGATCAAACGAGACCTGGCAGTCTTCAAGAAATACCGGAAGACCGATGGTGTCTCTCTTGCCGGAGGAGATCCCCTCGTCCATCCGGACATCGTCGAGATCGTGCGCCTGGTTGCTCAGGAGGGTCTCAAACCGATCATCAACACGAACGGCTTGGCCCTCAATAAGGAATTACTGCTCGAGTTGAAGAGAGCGGGCGCGGCGGGATTCACCTTCCACATCGACAGCAAGCAGCACCGCCCCCACTGGAAGGGAAAGACCGAGATCGAGCTGAACGTGCTCCGGCTCAGCTTCGCCGAGATGCTCGCCGGGGCGGGCGGGCTCTCATGCGCCTTCAACTCGACCGTGTATGCGGATACGTTGCAGTACGTCCCGGATATTCTGGCGTGGGGACAGGAGCACATCGATATCGTGCACGTCATCGTCTTCATCGCCATCCGGGCGGCCGTCCTGGAGTCGAAGTTCGACTATTACGCGGGCGCTGACAGGGTGGACATGAGCCCGATTGTCTATTCGACCGCGGAGGAGAACCAGCGGCTGGATATCCTCTCCAACGACGTGGTGGAGGCGATCCGCACGAGATATCCGGATTTCGAACCCAGTGCCTACTTGAACGGCACCGAGAAAGCCGACGCCTTCAAGTGGCTGCTGACGGGTCGCATTGGAACCAGGAAGAGCATATACGGGTATGTGGGCCCCAAGTTCATGGAGCTGGCCCAGACCATCAACCATTTTCGGAAGGGCACGTACCTGGCCTACACAAAGCCCGGTGTTCAGAGGAAGGGGAAGGCCATGCTTCTCCTCGCGCCTCTCGATCGAGGCCTGCGCGGGGCCGCCAAGAAGTATCTCCGCTCCATCGCAAAGAACCCTCTCAACCTGTTCCGGCGATTGCATCTTCAATCGGTCACCATCATCCAGCCCGCGGACATCCTCTGCGACGGGTCCATGAGCATGTGCGACGGCTGCCCCGATATCACGGTGTGGAACGATCAACTGGTCTGGTCGTGCCGGCTGGAAGAGCAGATCAAGTTCGGCTGCTTCGTGAGGGCAGTGCCCAAGGGAGAACCTCGGACCCGGCCATGTGAGCCTGTGCCCAGCCCGGTTCTCACCCGGGGGCAGGCTTAGGGAAATCCGCGGGCAGGGGGTGGGGAAAACTCAAGCGCATCCCCGCCGGCAGGTGACGCCCGCGGCTTTTGCGGTGGGACAGGCCCTTGGCCCGGCGCGTTCGCGCTATCCTGGAAAGAATTCGCGACCGGTCTGAGGATCTCAGACACCCGGAGAGACGCATGGGAATTGGCATTCGCATCGAAAATCTGCGCAAGGTTTACGACACCCCGCCGCCTTCGGCCGCCCGCGGCGGCGGCTTTTCTTTCATGGCCCAGCGCTCCACCGGGCCCAAAGAGAAGAAAGAGAAAAAGAAGAAATTCGAAGTCGTGGCGCTCGACGGCATCTCTCTCGAAATGCGCCCCGGTGAAGTCTTCGGCCTGCTCGGCCCCAACGGCGCCGGAAAATCGACCACCATCGGCGTGCTCACCACCCGCACCCGCCCCACCAGCGGCCGCGCCTTCATCGGCGAATTCGATGTCTGGAAAGAACAGGTCAAGGCCAAGCGTCTCATCGGCGTGGTGCCGCAGCGGCCCAACCTGGATTTCGCCCTCACCGCGCGCGAAGTTCTACTCTTTCACGGCGCTTACTTCGGCCAAAGCTCGCGCGAACGCGAGCATCGGACCCAGACCCTGCTCGAGCAGTTCAAGCTGACCGAACGCGCCGACGACATGGTGCGCAATTTCTCCGGCGGCATGATGCAGCGCATCTCCATCGCCCGCGCCATGATGCACGACCCCCAAGTGCTGTTCCTCGACGAGCCCAGCGCCGGCCTCGATCCCCAGACCCGCCTGCTGCTCTGGGATATCGTGCGCGATTACAACCGCCTCGGCAAAACCATCGTCCTCACCACCCACGACATGGGTGAAGCCGATTCGCTGTGCCACCGCCTGGCCATCATCGACCACGGCCGCATTATTTCGCAGGGCACGCCGCGGGAGCTGAAAGCCTCCATTCCCGGCGGCTATCTGCTGCGCCTGCGCTTCGACCACGCTCCGGAGGAATTGCTCGCCGCCCTGCGAAGCCTGCCGGGCGTCACCGAAGTGCGCTCCGCCGACCACATTGCCGCCGACGTCTATGCCGACCGCGGCGGGCCGCTCATCTCCGGCATCGTCACCGCGGCCCAGGCCGCCCAAGCCGAGTTGCGGGACGTCCACATTGCCGAGCCCAGCCTGGAAACGCTGTTTCTGCACCACACCGGAAGGAGCCTACGCGATTGAACTGGAAAACTTTCTACGCCCTGCTCTCGCGCGACGGCCATGTGGCCCGCCGCAATCTTCTCCCCATGCTGCTGCAGAACCTGCTGCAACCGCTTCTGCTGACATTCGTGTTCGGCCGTATCCTCACGGCCGGAGGCATGATGCAGGCCGGTTACAAAACCGTCCTGCTGCCCGGCGTGATGGCCATCAGCATGGTGCTCTCCGGCGTGCAGGCCGTCGCCATGCCCTTGATCACCGAATTTCAGTTTACGCGCGAGATTGAAGATCGCCTGCTCGCTCCCATGGAGATCGGCTGGCTGGCGGTGGAAAAGATTGCCGCCGGCATGGTCCAGGCACTGGTGGCCGGCCTGGTGGTCATTCCCGCCGCCTGGCTCACCATGGGCTCCGGCGTGCATTTCCACTTCCGCCCGGTGGAATTCGCCGTGATTTGCCTGCTGGTGGCCATGTTCTCGGCGGCGGGCGGTCTGGCGCTGGGTTGCAGTGTCGGCCCCACCCAGATCGGCCTGATGTTCAGCCTGGTGCTCGCGCCCATGATGATGTTCGGTTGCGCTTACTACCCCTGGAGCTTTTTGAGCAAGTTCCCGGTGCTGCAATACGCCGTGCTCATCAACCCCCTGGTTTATGCCAGCGAAGGGCTGCGCGGCACTTTAACCGAGTCCGATCACATCAACACCATGGTGGTGATTGCGGCGCTGGCAGCCATCAACATAATCCTGCTGGTGGTGGGGTTGAAGAAGTTTCACAGCAAGGCGGTGAGCTGAAAGAGCGGCTGGGCCCTTCTTACCCGGGTACAGGGCGTCAAGATCGTGCGCGCGGAATCGCGCCCCTTGAGGCCGGTTGTCCTTCACCCTGATCCGAAGTTCCCGGCCTCACCGCGGCCCCACGGAAATCCTCACCCGCCGATCGATGGCCGCGTACAACCCAATCGTCCCCAGAATCAAAATCGGTCCTTCCACCGGCGAAAGCGTGTGGTATTTGTTCGGTCCGTTCAAGGGGACCTGAAACCAAAACGCCGGCGCGTTGAACCGGCTCAGCGCAAACCAGTAATGCGGGTTGCGCTTGTCCGCGAACAGCAGCATGAGTCCCGACGACCATAGCAGGAGGCCAACTGCGATGACCGCTAGAATCATGATTATGCCGGGGCGCTTCCAGATGCGCCAGGCGTCCCATGAGCCGCCGTCCCGCGGATCGCAGCGCAGAAATGCCATCGCCAGAAGCACTCCGGCCGCGCCGCCGAGCAGGTCCATGTAGACATCGTTGAAGTCGAAGGGCACGGGCTTGCCGTTCGCCAGGACCCAATACTGGAAGCACTCGTCGAGGCCGCCGAAGAGCGCGATCCACGCCAGCGATTCCGCCGGCGAGAGTGTCAGCGCAAGCAGAGCCATGCCTTCCGGAATGTATTGCGGATAATGCACCAGCTCGACATTATTCGCCGTGAATATGCGCCACGTGCACCAGATCAACGCCAGGGTCACAATCCAGAACGCCGCGACCGTGCGCCGCGCCGCTTGCCCCCTGAGCCGCCGGGCCAGGATCCACGTCAGCCACGCCGCTCCCACCACGGTAATCGCCGCCGACACCTGGTACAGGCGCCGATGGGTGATCCGGATCGCGATTTCGTTGACCAGCCATTGCACGTTTTCATGGGGAAACGTGACCGCGGCCGCATACGCCATCAACGCCGCCCAACCCCAGCGCGGGTGTGAGTGAATCGCCGCCAGCAATCGAGGAAGAGTGGACACCTAAGACGCCTCATTATGCCACAGGCCGGCGAGCCCCAATGTTTGCAGCTCGTCTAGCGTCGTCTAGCAGGCCAGGTCTTCGCGCTCCAACTTGAACTTCTCCAGTTTTCCCAGCACGGTGACGGCGATCTGGCCGGGGTTGAAGAAACTCTGCGCGATGGCCTGCACGTCTCCGGCGGTGACCGATCCGATGCTCTCCACCAGTTCGTCGAGCGAGAAGAACTGGCGGAAATACAGCTCCTGGCGGGCCAGATTGGACATGCGGCTGGATGTGGATTCCAGGCCCAGCATGAGCGAGCCTTTGAGGTGGTCCTTGGCGCGGTCCAGTTCCTCCGCGGCGACCGGCCGCTCTTTGAGGTCGCGGAATTCCTTCAGGATGGATTCCACCACTTTGGGAGTGGAGGCGAGCGAGGTCCCGGCGTAAATGGAAAGGCAGCCCGTGTCGCGATAGGGGCTCAGCTCCGAGAAGACGGCATACGCCAGGCCCTGGCGTTCGCGGATGTTCTGAAATAGGCGCGAGCTCATGCCGCCGCCCAGCAGGGTGTTCAGCACGTAACAGGCGAAGCGTTGCTCGTGCGGCAGCGGGTAAGAAGGCACGCCCAGGCAGAGGTGTACCTGCTCCAGCGCCTTCTTGTTGCGCAGGGAGATGCGCGCGTGGGTGCTGGGCACGCTGCCTTCCGCGGCCGGCGCGCCCGGCGCAAGCGATTCGAAATGCCGGCTGGCGAGCTCGACCAGCCGGTCGTGCGTCAGGTTGCCGGCCGCCGTGATCAGCAGGTTGGCGGGCGCATAGACCGCGCGATAGTAACCCTGGATCGCGGCGCGGTCGAATGCTTTGACAGTATCATTCGTGCCCAGAATCGGCTTGCCCAGGGGGTGATCTTTCCAGAAGTTGGAAGAGAAGATCTCGTGCACCAGGTAATCGGGGCTGTCGGCCTCCATCTTGATCTCTTCCAGGACGACGCCTTTTTCCTTCTCGATGTCCGCTTCGTCGAACCTGGGGTGCAGGACCAGGTCGGCCAGAACATCGAAAGCCAGCGACAGGTGCTGATCGAGCACCTTGGTGTTGAAGCAGACCAGTTCCTTGGCGGTATAGGCGTCCAGGTTGCCGCCGATGGAATCGACCGAACGCGCGATGTCTTCGGCGGAGCGCGATGTGGTGCCCTTGAACAGCATGTGCTCGATGAAGTGGGAAATGCCGGTCTGCCGGGGCGTCTCGCGGCGCGAACCGGTCGCGATCCACACGCCCACGGAGACCGAGCGCACGTGCGGCATGGCTTCGGTGATGACGCGCACGCCATTGGAAAGCGTGGTCATTTCGATGTCCCTTGCGGGACTGCTGGTGGCATTCATGCGGGAAGAGACGGAAAGGCTCTGCTCCTATTGTGACACTTCCTGGCGGCGCGGCGCCAATCCGCTACACTGATCCATAGGATGCCGCAGCCGCTCGTGGGGATGGAGCTTTCCGATTTGCGCGAAGCCCTGGGACCGGAACGCCCCGCTTATCGCGCCAAACAGATTTACGAGGCCCTCTATCGCGGGCAGGCCGCCGAGTTCGCGCAGATTTCGACGCTGCCGGCGGCCATGCGGGCCGATCTGGCGGCGCGCTACACCGTGGGGTTGCCGGAGATCGCGCGCGTCTACCAATCCACCGACGGCGCGCGCCGCTACCTGTTGCGGCTGGACGACGGCAAGACCGTCGAGACGGTTCTGATGCCCGAAGGCGAGCGCGACACCATCTGCATTTCGAGCCAGGTGGGCTGCCCGGTGGATTGCAAGTTCTGCATGACCGCGTTGCTGGGCCTGGAGCGCAACCTCACCGCGGGAGAAATTGTCGGCCAGGTGCTGCTGGTGGCGCGCGAAAACCAGCTCCGCCAGGACGGCGGCCGGCTCAACGTCGTGATGATGGGGCAGGGCGAGCCGCTGCTGAACCTGGAGAACGTCACCAAAGCCACCCGCATTCTGCTGGACCCCGGAGGCTTCGGGCTTTCGCCGCGGCGCATCACGGTATCGACCGCCGGGATTGTGCCGAAGATTGACGAACTGGGGCGCGAGCCGGTGCGGCCCAAGCTGGCCATTTCCCTGAACGCCTCGACCGAGGAATCGCGCCAGGAGCTGATGCCCATCACGCGTAAATACCATTTGAAGGACCTGATGGAGGCATGCCGGCGGTATCCGCTCCGGCCGTGGGAGAAGCTGACCTTCGAGTACGTGTTGTTGAAGGGCGTGAACGACAGCGACGCCGACGCGCGGCGCGTGGTGAGATTGCTGGCTCGCCTGAACTGCAAAGTGAATCTGATTGCGCTCAACCCCGGACCGGAGATTCCGTACGAGACGCCGGCGCCGGAGCGGGTGGCCGGTTTCCAGCAGATTGTGCGGCGGGCCGTGCCCTGTTTTGTGCGCAAGCCGCGCGGCCTGGATATTTACGCGGCCTGCGGGCAGTTGAAACGGGCCAGCGGAAACTGAGTGGGGCGGACGCCCCTCGTCCGCGCGCGACCCCTCTTGTTCGCGCTCTTACGCTTCAGATCTTTTGCACTCGCCTCAGCGTGTACAGCTCGGGCTTCATATTCTGGTTTTCGAAGCGCTTCCAATCGTCGTTCACGTGGATCAGCTTGCCGCTGATATGGTTGGAGCGTTGGGAGGCCAGAAACAGGGCCAGTTGCGTCTGCTTTTCGGGCGGAATGCCGCCGGTGATACGTACCTGCTCGGCGTCCTCGATCTCCTTGCGGCCGGCTCTCTCTTCGCCCGCGTGCAGGATCTCGTCGGTCATGTGGCTGTAGACGTTGCCCGGCGAGATGCAGTTGACCTGGACGTTATGGTCGCTGACTTCGACCGCCAGTCCTTCGGCGAAGCGGACCACGGCGGCCTTGGATGCCGCATAGGCCCCGAAGTTGGGACGCGTGTGGCCGGAGCCGCCGCCGACAATCAGGATGATCTTGCCGGAACGTTTTTCGATCATCGGCGGCAGCGCCGCGCGGCAGGCGTTCACCGCGCCGATGAGGTTGGTCTGGATGGTGTCGGCCCAGGCTTCGGGCTTGGTGGAAAGCAACGGGCCGATGGGTCCTTGCACGCCGGCGGAGACGATCAGGACGTCCAGGCGTCCGAATTCCTTGAGCATGAGGGCGACCGCGTTGTTCATTTCGTCCAGGTTGCGGACGTCGGCGGGAAGCCGTAGCGCCCTGGCGCCGGCCTGTTCGATCTCGAGTTTCGCCAGGTCGAGTTCGGCTTTGCTGCGGGCCAGCAGTCCAATATGCGCGCCGGCTTCGGCAAAACCCATCGCCAGGCGTTTGCCTATGCCGCGACCCGCGCCCGTGATGAGGACGCTTCTATCACGAATCGTATCCACAGTGTGCACCGCCATTATAAGGCCGCGCGGGGGTTGGCGGACGCAACCCTGCGGGACAGCCCTCCTGGCGCCGATTTGCCAAAAGAATGTCGTCCGTCAAAGAATTGACACCGGCGTACTTTTCAACCGCGTGATTTGAATAATCTTGCGAGTGGGCTGAAAACTGCCCGGCAAATCGTCATGAACATCAATCCCCTTTCGGGAACCAGCAGTACTTACCTCCAATCTCTGCTCACCTCCGCATTGAGCAGCGCCAATTCGACCAGCGGGAGCACCGCCAGCAGCAGCGGCGTCTCGCTCGGGAATTCGCAAGATACCAACCAGCTTTCTCCCTTTGCCCAGTTGCTGAGCACTCTGCAGCAGCTTCAGCAGTCCAACCCAACCGAATACCAGCAAGTCATGCAGCAGATCGCGACCAACCTGCAAAGCGCCGCCAAGACCGCCACCGCGGACGGCAACACGGCGGCCGCGACCCAGCTCAACCAACTGGCCACGGACTTCACCACCGCCTCGCAAAGCGGGCAGCTTCCCAACATTCAGGATCTGTCTCAAGCGGTTTCGGGCAGCCACCACCATGAGCCCCGCATGCACGCGACCCCCATTCTTTTTGGTCCGCTACCCGCGAATTCAACGCCGGGTTCCGGCAGTTCCGCTTCCACCGCTGACGCCAGCTCAAACTCAAGCTCAAGCAGCAGCTCCACCCCGGGCTTGGTTGCGGAATTCCTGAGCAATTCCGGCGCTGGTTTGCTGAGTCAGAATAATGCCCTGAACCCGATGACGATCATCATGAACACGCTGTCCAGTGCGGGCATCACAACCAATAGCTGAATTGTGGAACGGGCTCACCCGCCCGCGCCGGACCCCTGGCCCGGCTCCCCCGACTCTACTGTTTCCCCAGCGAGTCCTGGCGCGCTTTGATGTAGCGCTCGGTGTTGGGGATATCCTGATTCCATTGCGGCGTTTCGAGGCTGTCGGCCACGCGGAAGACGGCTAGCGCCACGGTCAGGTCCACCCTGGCGAGGTTGTCGTAATCCAGCTTGGGCCATTCGTCGCCGGGCTTGTGGTAATCCGGGAAGACGTAGCCTACCGAAAGCGTGTGCGCGGGAACGCCGGCGTCGGCCAGCGCCTGGTTGTCGCTCGCCGCGAAGTACCGCACGTTGAGCTGCTCGTTCTTCACCACTTGCAGGCCGGTGGCTTCGCCGGCCTTGCGTACGGCGTCGGTGAGAGTGGAGAAATCGTAGCCCGTCACGTTCACCAGGCCGACGCTCGAGCCGCCATCCACATCGGTGCGGCCCAATTGTTCCAGGTTGAGATCGGCCACCGTCTTGGCCAGCGGGAAAACCGGGTGCGCGCCATAGTAGCGCGAGCCCACCAGGCCGAGTTCTTCGCCGAAGAAAGTCATGAAGACGATCGAGCGTTTGGGGCGCATGGGCTGCGCGGCGAGAGCATTGGCGATCTCCATCACCGACGCCGTGCCGCTGCCGTCGTCATTGGCGCCGTTGTAGATGTGGTCGCCCTCGCCCGTTCCGCGCACGCCCAGGTGATCGTAATGGGCGGTCACCAGCACGTAAGTATCGCGCAGCGCGGGGTCGGAGCCGCGCAGCACTCCCACCACGTTGTGCAGCTTCATCGGGACCACCGTGGGCGGCGGAATGTGGACCGAAATCGTAGCGTCCGTAGGGCCGGGTTTACCGGAGCCGAGCGCGGCGCGTACGGCATCGTCCCAGACCAGCAGCACGGGCGTGGAAGACGAGGGCGACATCTCGCGCAGGCGCGCGGTCGTAGTGGTTGGCTGGCCGCCGGAGCGCAACAGCACCACCAGCGCCGGCTGCAACCGGGCGGCGATCGCCGGGAGCTGGCGGGTGACGATCATGGGATTGGAACCCTCGGCGAAATCGAGCACCAGCACTTTGCCGCGCACCTGCTCAGAGGTGAGCGCGGTAATAGCCGCGGAATCGCTTCCCATCACTTTGAGCATCGGCGAGCGGCTGAAATCGGCCGCGCCGGCCTGTTGCAGGGCCATGGATTCCTTGTGCGCTTTAACCGTGTTGCCGCCGGTTTCGAGGGTGAATTCCGGGCCCTCCACGTTGGGGGTGACGTTGGCATAGAGAGCGGTTTGAAAATAGCCGTCGTCGCCCGCCGGTTCGAGACCGGCGCGGCGGAACTGCGCCGCAATGTATTCCGCTGCGATATCGAGACCGGGCGAGGGCGTTGCTCTGCCCTGGAGCAGATCGGAGGCCAGGAAGGAGACATCGGCCTTCAAACCGTTGGGCGTCAGACGGCTGGAGATCTGCTCGATGGTGGGCTCGGTCTGCGCGGCGGCGACGGTGGCCAGTAGGGCCACAGCCGCGATGGCAAGAAACTTTCTCATCCAGACATGATAGCTTTTCGCGGAGCAGCCCCTGGACCTGCCAGCCCTTCTATTGGCCGGCTTGTCCGCCGAGACGGAAGCAGCATCGATTAACCAAAGAGAACTTGGCCGCTGACAGTTTCTTCGTCATAGTTGAACAAATGGCTAAGCGCGAGTATCTCGGCGAATTCGAGTTTGTGGTGATCTTGGCGCTGCTCCACCTCGGTCAGGACGCCTACGGCGTCGAGATCTCCCGTGAAATCGAGCGGCGATGTGGCCGCGGAGTTTCATTGGGTAGTCTGTACGGGACTTTGGAGCGGCTCGAATCCCACCGTCTTGTTTCTTCAGCGCTTGGTGAGGCAACACCGGAGCGCGGTGGCCGGGCCAAGCGCTATTTTCAAGTGACCGCGAACGGTCTCGACAAGATTCGGGAATCACAGCGGGCGTTGTGCAACATGTGGGACGGTCTCAAACAATTGGAGGTAATGCGATGAGCGCTTTGAAACCGCCTGCCTTGGCGACATGGCTTTTGGGACTTATGGATTCCGACGCCTGGCAGGACGCCGTTGCCGGCGATCTGTTCGAGGACTACCAGCAGCGCAGATCGTCCACGTGGTATTGGTGTCAGGTCCTGATGGTCGTCGCCATCTCCGTCGGGAAGGATCTTCGGCATCACTCGGTGCTGGCACTCCGGGCTCTTGCGGTGGCAGTCTTGTCCTTGTGCCTGGCGCATAGCCTCGTGAGCGAATTGGGTGTGGTACGGCGCGTAATGCACATGGCCAGCCCGCTGCTCGGATGGTGGCCGTCCGTAGTGATCGTCGCTGCGCTAGAGCCGTTTCTGATTTGCGGTCCTGCAGGATTGGCGGTAGCCCTGACTCATCGAAAGCGCGGGGCTACGATGGTTTTGTTGTACGTGGCTGCCCTGTTCGCGATTCTCGCTTGTCTGTGCGCTAATCGCGCTCACTGGACTCCGGGGTGCGTCGTGTTCTGGGAATCTGCGGTGTTTGCGCTGGCTGGCGCGCTCTTCGGAGGGTTTTTGGGATGTGCGTGGGAGGGTTTCTCACGGACAAGAGCGATCTGAGTTCTCAACGATCTATCGGATCTTTCCGCCGTACCTTCGCTCTCCCAAATCGCAGCTCTACGCGAGTTCGAGGCGTCTTAGCTTCATCCGGTCGGCGCGGACGCGGGAAAGATCGTACTGCGCCTGTTGTATCAGCCAGCTTTCGGCGCTACCGCCGAAAACCTTGGACAGCCTCACGGCCATTTCGGGAGATATGCCACGCTTCTCGTTCACTAGCTCCGATAGCGTGGTGCGCGTCACTCCGAGGGCGGCGGCGGCGTTCGTGATGCTCAAGCCCAGAGGCTCAATACACTGGCGCAACACAAAACCGCCGGGGTGAGGGGGATTCTTCATCGGCATAGTTCAGCCTCCATTCAGTGGTAATCTACGTAGTCAACGTCAAAGGCGTCGGGGTCAACAAAGCGAAAAATCACCCGCCAGTTTGCACGTACCGTTAGAGCCCAAAAACCTTTGAACCCGCCTCTGAGCGAATGCAACCGGAAACCGACGTGTTCGGCAAAGACACCCCGCGGGTCGTCATCTTCATGAAGGCGCTTCAGCCCCTTGTGGCGTACCGACCGGATCATTTCTGACCGTAACGCGTTACGTAACGGATGTCAAGCGGCTTGCCCGGCGGCGATGGCGTGCTGTGCGCGCTACACCGGCGCGACTCCTTCATCCAACTCGAACCCGGCGCCGTGGGGGTTCGCACAGCCGCCTATCGGTGGAACGGTTTCGGCTTTCGCGGTTTGAAAGATCCCGGCATCCTGACGCGCTGCCAGGCGCTGTTCGATTAGGCCCAAGCTATCGTTTTTCCGAAACCGGCCGATAAGCGCGTTGTGAATGTATTCCTGGCGCGCCAGGCGATCTACCACGCCGACCGGAGGATTCACGGCTACGAACTGCTGTTCCGCCGCGCGGCGACTGAAACCGCCGATGTGCGCGACGGGAATGCCGCCACAGCCCAGGTGTTGCTGAACGCGGTGGTGGACATTGGACTGGACAGAATCTCCACCACAGAGCCGCTGTTCATCAACTGCACCCGCGACCTTCTGATGATGGAACCGTTCCTGCCAGCGGACCGCTGCGTGCTGGAGGTTCTGGAAGACGTCGAGATCGACGCCGAGATATTGGAACGAATCCGCGGCTTGCGGCAGCGAGGCTACCGCGTGGCATTGGACGATTTCACGCTCGATGGCACCCTGGCCCCGGCTGTCGCTCTGGCCGACTACATCAAACTGGACGTGCTCGCCCTGACGGAAGCGGAGCTGAACCGGCACGTCAAGCTGCGGCGGCCGGGAATGCTGCTGATTGCCGAAAAGATCGATTCCGAAAGCCTGATGGAACGCTGCCGCGATTTGGGATTCGACCTGTTCCAGGGCTATTTCCTGCGCCACCCGGAAGTGCTGAGAGGCGACTGCATCCCCACCGGGAAGCTGGCGGCGCTACGGCTGATCGGGGCCTGCCAGAATCCGGAATCCTCGGTGCGGGAGGTGTCGGCCACGGTCACGGTGGATGTTTCGATGACCTACAGCCTGTTGCGGCTGGCGAATTCCGCGTTGTTTGGGAGAAGCCAGCCGGTGAAATCGGTGGAAGGAGTGGTGACCTGGCTGGGAAGGGAATACCTGGCACGCTGGGCCATCCTGCTGGCGCTGGCGTCGGATCGCGGCTGCCCCGTGACATACCTGGAAGCGGCTTTGCAGCGCGGGTACATGTGCGAGTCTCTGGCGGCGGCGCGCGGCGCCGAGGGCGCGGGCACCAGCTTTCTGGTGGGGCTGCTCTCGACGCTGGATTCCATTCTGGATGTGCCCATGGCGGAAATCCTGAAGCAGCTTCGTCTGGCCGGCGACATCCGGGAAGCGCTCGCCCGGCACTCGGGCGAGCTCGGGCAACTGCTGGCTTCCGCTTTAGCTTACGAATCCGGCGACCTGCAGACGCTCGCGCATTGCGGAATCGACGCCAACCTGCTGCGCGAGGCTTATTGGCAGGCTATCGAACAGGCTAAAGCGACCTTGCGGGAGCTGGCCGTCCTCCAGGCCTGAAGCCCGGCCACAAACATCTGCACAAATTGTGGGGCGGGCGCCCTCGTCCGCGGCCGGCTTTTCGCGAGTGGCAGTCATTTGATCCTTCGAGCGAACAGCGGGTCCAGGGGGACCCGCGCAGACCTGGGGTCTGCCCCACTGATAGAGTCATTCTTCCACGGGCTCTTCGGGCGGTTCGAATCCGTCCAGCAGGTCCGGGTCTTTGGCAAACCGCTTGAGCACCTTCAAGATCTCGCC
>JBEKYE010000045.1:0-18240 GCA_049511275.1 Bryobacteraceae bacterium | reverse complement strand
CAGTTGGTAGGCTCATGGCCGACCCCCTGGGTATGCCCATTGAAACCCAGACCTGGCCCATCCGCGATGCTCTGGGCAAGGACTTCCCCGGCACGCTGAAACAGATCGCCGGCATGGGCTACAAGGGCATCGAAATGTGTTCCCCGCCCAGCTATAAGGAGGGCTTCGGCGCGCTCGCCGGCATGTCTGCGGCGGAGATGAAGAAGACCATCCAGGCTGCCGGGCTGCGCTGCGAGAGCTGCCACTACCAGTTCAAAGAGATGAAGGAGAACCTGGACGAACGCATCGCGTTCGCCATCGAGCTCGGCCTGAAGCAGATGATCCTCTCCTCCTTCGGCCTGCCCAACAGCGCCACGATGGCGGACTGGGCGAAAGCTGCCGGCGAACTGAACCAGATTGGCGAGAAGATCGCCAAGGCAGGCCTCCAAGCTGGCTTCCATAACCACCACGGCGAGTTTCAGAAGATCGACAACCAGCTGATCTATGACAAGTTGATGGCCGAGTTGGACCCCAAGCTGGTCAAGATGCAGTTCCAGGTGGCCGTCATCAGCATCGGCTATGAAGCCGCCACCTACATGAAGAAATACGCCGGTCGCTTCATCTCGATGCACCTGGCGGACTGGTCGGCCGAGACCAGGAAGGAAGCCGCCGTAGGCTCGGGCTCGGTGGACTGGAAGGGGCTCTTCGCCGCCGCCAAGACCGGAGGCGTCAAGAACTACTTCGTTGAAATGAACCTGGAGTTTATGAAGCCCAGCCACGACTTCCTGCACGGCCTGGAGTAACGCGGACCAGGGCCCTCAATCTGCACCAGTCCGCCGCTCTGTATGCCAACGTTATCTCGTTCATTTCAGTCTTCTTAATGGGCCATGTCGGAAGCCACCACAAAAATGCAACTCGCCGGATCAAAAAATGGCGGCTGGGTGTATACTCACAACACCCCGGAGTCCAGAGTGGGAATTCCGGCTTAGCGCGTAGCAGCCGTGGGGCTCTTGATCTGGATCTTTCGCCGGTTAAGGAGGAGTTAATGCGTGTAAGTAGAGTGTTTTTGTTCGTTTGTTCGTACTTGGCGGTTGGCATTATCGCTTTTGGTGCGTCGTTGCCGTGCCTTCAGCCGGGAACCGAACGATGGCCGGTTAAAACCAGCTTGCCCCCGGGCGCTCCGACCAAGACTATGACGTTGGCGGATGCGCTCAACCTGTCCAAGCTCACGGACGTCAAGAAGGATGATCCGAGATATCAGAGCACCCGCATCATGGACCAGCCAGTGAAAGAGGACACGCTGGTGACTATCTCCGGATACCTGTACCTGGTTGGTTTCGAATCGGACGACTGCGACTTTCACATTCAGATCAGTCCGCAGCCGCGGACCTCGACCAATCCGCCAACCAAGGACGACAACTGCATCATCGTCGAAGCGCCCTCGGGCCAGTACGCCACCACTATCGCGGATCAGGTGGAAGGGGTGCGCCAATGGGTAATCGATAATCTGCTGGGCAAAACTGCGCCGACCATCGGCAGCGTCCACGTGATGCGGCATCCTGTATACGTGACCGTGACCGGTGCCCTGTTCTACGACGACGCCCACACGTACCTGGCGAACGGAGGCACGGGGCGCGGGAAGAAAGGCATGGAGTCGAACACGCTGTGGGAACTGCATCCGGTGACCTCAATCGCGTTTGCGCCGACGCCGGCGGCGCCGCCCCCAGGCCACTGACCTCCGCGTGGTTCCGGGGACGGGCTTACCCATCCATCGGCTGCAGCCGGATTCCGAACTGCTGTTCCAGGTTGTAGGACACGCCATGAACCGTGCCGAGTCCGTTGGCGATCGTCAGCTTGCGGGTTCGGACATCCTCGACATACGCGGGATCTGCGGCCTCGGCGCGCCGGTTGGCGATGGACTGAAGACGCGCCACCTCGGCGTCCATCGGGGCCGCATCGGCCGGAATGGCGGCGAAATCCGCTCGAATCTGCGCTTCGGTGGCGCTCGAGATGGAACCGTTCTGCACGCAGATATCGAACATCAGGGCAAACCCCCGCTCCGTGGTCACTCCGAAGCGCTGGCAAAGTGCGGAGGCTAGTTGTTGTTTGGTTTGCGC
Organism: Bryobacteraceae bacterium; assembly: GCA_049511275.1. GTDB lineage: Bacteria > Acidobacteriota > Terriglobia > Bryobacterales > Bryobacteraceae > PALSA-129. The sequence goes on along the minus strand of JBEKYE010000045.1, from coordinate 16,144 downwards.
GTGCGCGAGTTGCACGTCCTGAAACTCCTGGGTGCGCCCAAGGGCCTGGAACAAGCCCTTCCACGGATCGAGGATGACATGGTGGACTGGATCCTGTATGGACCGCGCCCATTGCAGTTGCGCCGCTGCGGGGGAAGAGAGCATGTTCTTCAGCGCGTCGAGATTGTCCTGAAAGACGCTCGCCATGACGTCTGCATGAGCGGAGAGCATGTCGGAAAAGAGCGGCTGTAGAGTGCCCTGGCCGATGTTCCACTGCAGCGCGCCGTAGCTCATGCCCATGCCGTCGAAATCGCCCGCGAGGCCGCAAAAACAATCCGGGAAGCCCGTGGAAGTCTCGAACGTGCCGCTGAGCGCGAGGCAGCGCCGCTCAACCGGCGCATCGAGCAGGGGCGTCGCGGGCGCCGCTGCGCCCGGAAAGAGGGCCGCCCAGGTTTGCGGGCCGGCGACTCCGTCGGGATGGAGCCCGTTGTTCGTCTGGAAGATCCTCACGGCCGCTTCGACTCCGCTACCGAACACGCCGTCCACGAAACCGGTATAGAGGTTCAGATCTTTCAACCGCTGTTCGAGTTGGCTGACATCAGCGCCGGTTGAGCCAAGCTGCAGGTTCATGACTTAAGATGATATACGATTTTCCGGCGTTACGCCGCATCCCCCGCCTCTCCCGAGGCGAAAACTGCAATTTCGCGGGATCAACGCATCGCGTCCGGGAGTATACTAACCGAGAATGCGGAAGCCGGAAGTGGATCTCGGAATCCATTAGGAGATTTTGTTGCTATGCCTGTAACGTCCGTTGCCAGAAAGAAATGGCCCTTGGTTTTCGCCTGTGCGTTGGCGCTCTTGGGCGTGATCGTCTTTCGCATGCTCTTAAAATGGGATGGCCTGACTCTCACGGTTAGATTACAGGATCTGAGCGGCCTTTTGGCGCCGCTTGCCTTCGCTTCGGCCGTCATCGAACGCGCGGTTGAGATCCTGGTGAGCCCGTGGCGTGACGCGGAAGCAAGCAAGCTTGATAAAGCCGTGGCCGCCATCAAGGCGAGACCCGCTGACCCTGCTACGAGCACCCAAGACGCCGCGGATCTGAAAGCTGCTTCCGACGCAATCGATGAGTATCGAGGGGAAACGCAACGGTATGCTTTCGCTGTTTCACTCACTATATCCGTCCTGGTGAGCATCGCTGGCGTGCGTGCGCTCGGGCCTTTTGCCGATGTGGGAAGACTGAATGACGTCAAAATCACGACTCAGGCGCAACACCTGTTTTTCCTTTGTGTCGATGTAGCGCTTTCCGCCGGGCTCCTGGCAGGCGGAGCGGATGGCATTCACTCGTTGGTCAATGCAGCCACAAGTTTCTTTGATGGGGCGGCAACCAGGTCGTCGACATGACTCTGGTCTCGGCGCGGTTTGGGCTGCTGCGCGCCGACTGCTATGGTTCCACAATCACTTTCATCAGGTTTGGCTCGCGGCGATAGAGCCGGCCAAACCAGCCCGCCGCTTCTTCCAGCGTGGCGCGCGCCGTGATCAAGTCACCCACCCGGATCTCTCCGCTCGTCAACAGCTCGATGCACTGGGGGTACTCGCCCGCCGACGCGCACGACCCCTGCAGCCGGATCTGCCGCGTTACCACCTCCTGCAGCGGCAGTTCGATCGTCGGGGATGTGTTACCGATCAGCGTCACCGTGCCGCCCTTTCGCGCGCACCGGATCGCCGCTTGAATCGGCTCCGTCGCTCCCACGGCTTCGAGCACCGCGTCCGCGCCGCGTCCCCCCGTGCGCGCCCGGACTTCCGCCGCCACGTCGCACTTCCTGGAATCGAATGCCGCGTCCGCGCCCGCCCGGCGCGCCAGTTCCAGCCGCGCGGGGTCGATGTCCACCGCAATCACCCTCGTGAAGCCCGCCGCTCGCGCTGCCTGAATCGTTAATTGTCCGATCATCCCGCAGCCCATCACCACCGCGGTGTCGCCCGCCTCGTGCGCCGTCAGCGCCACCGCGTGAACCGCTACCGACACCGCTTCAATCATCGCCGCATGGTCGAACGGCAGCCCGCCCGGCAGCCGGTAGAGAATGCGCGCCGGCACCGCCACGTACTCCGCAAACGCGCCGTGCCGCCGGTAGTCCCCGCAAGAGACGCCCAACACCTCGCGCCGGTCGCACAGGTTGATCTCGCCGCGCTGGCAGTAAAAGCATTCGCCGCAACTGATCGTCGAATCGAACGTGACGCGGTCGCCCAACCGCCAGCCCCGCACGTCCCCGCCAATCGCTTCGATGGTGCCCGCCGCCTCGTGCCCCATCACCAGCGGTGGAATCCTCCGGCCCGTCCGTCCATCCAGTCCATGCACGTCGCTGCCGCAGATGCCGCATGCGCGCACCCGCACCAGCACGTCCGCCGCGCCGATTTCCGGCTCCGCCAGTTCCGTTACCTGCAGGTTCATGTATTCCCTCAGCAGCAATGCCTTCATGTTCGCGGTCCCTCCTCGAAAAGATGTTCGCGGCCGTCGCCCGCTAGCCGGCGGATGCCATCGGGCCGTCCCATACGCCGGTCAGATTCGAAAACAAGCGCCAGGCTTCGGTTGCCGCGCCGAACGCTCCAGATACTCATTCCACGCATTGCGCTACGCTTCGGGCAACGCCCCCACGCGCTAGCGCGTAAGAGAGGCCGCCGCCGTGGCGACTCCCGAGCTTCCAGCCTATCACTTCGATTCAGCGCAGCAACCGGCAACCGGGAAGCTCCGCCTCACGTATGTGATATTATTGCCCTAAGCGGGTGTGGGCGCCTCATGCGACCCACTCAAAGCCACCCATCTTGTCGCGCTATGAAGGAAGCCTGCCGCCAGCAATCGCCTGGTCGAATGCATTTCATGGCCTTTCCATGGTTGCCAAAGGAGACTCGAGATGTATCGCTTATGCTTTGCGCTGATTCTCTTGCTTGCTGCCCTGCCTGGGGCCGGCTTCCGGTGTTTCGGCGCAACCCGCCGGGCAGTCCTGATCGGAATCAATCAATACAATCCTGAAGGCGGCCGCGTTTCCACCGACCCACCGAAGAAGTCTCCGTCCAGGAAAGGGCTCGTGAGTGGAGATGTTCGCCGCTGGACCTATTCCGACCTGGAGGGTGCGATTAACGATGTGAACCTCATCGAGGGCCTTCTCCTGGCCCCGGATTTCGGTTTCCAACAGAATGACATCGTGAAGTTGATAACGCCCGAGAAGACCACGGCTGAGGAGATCCTGGCAACGCTTCGGCGGGAGTTGGTGGAGACGGCTGCCAAGGGAGATTTCCGCCTTGTGTATTACTCCGGCCACGGGAATTTTATCCGGAACGCGGCTCTCAAGAGAGCGAACCCGAATACGCAGAATGAGTTCGACCAGACGATTGTGGCCTCGGACCAGTGGCAGGGCGCCGTGGACGTTCGCGATAAGGAACTCTCCCAGATCCTTTGGGATTCCGCCAGGAAGGGTGTCGTGGTCACCTTCATAGCCGACAGTTGTCACAGCGGTTCCCTGACGAGAGGGCCGGCCAACAGCCACGGAAGGTCGCGCTCGAATTCCGGTGTGCGCAGCGGCGTGGATGGCGTGACTTTTGACGAGCCTCTTATCGACGACCCGGCCCCCATCGACAAGGCGACGGGCAAAGAAATCAACCCGGAAGACGCGGGGGTGCTCACATTGGCGGCGGCGCAGGAGAATCAGGAAGCGCTGGAACTTCGCAGCGAGAAGAATGAGACCCACGGCGGAATGACGATGGCCTTAGTGCGGGCCATCCGCGAAGAGGGTCCGCACGCCAGCATGGATCACATCTTCGAACGCATGTCGAATTACATGCAGGCAGCCAATCTGCCGCAAACGCCGGTTCTTGGCGGGAAGGGAAGGGCAGACAAGGACCTTCTCGGCCAGCCTGCTCGCCAGGAACCGTTCAGCGTGATTGTCAGGGAAGTTCGGGGCGACGAGGTTCTGCTCCGCGGAGGCGAGGCCATCGGTCTCAATGAAGGCTCCGAATTGCGAAGCCTGGCAGCCGGCACGGCGTCCCAACCGGCAACCCTGCTTGTAACCAGGTCTTTGGGCCTCGCGGAGGCGGCTGCGAAAGTCAGTTCCCCCGGCGCAGCGGTCGCAGCCGGAGATCGCTTTGAGGTCACCAGATGGGCCGCCCCGGAGGAACCGAATCTGAAGGTCTATATTGCGCCGCCGGCGGCAATCGAAACAATCCGGCATGCGGCGGAACAACTGGCGCCCTTACGCGATGATCCCTCGGTCCATTGGGTGGACGACCCGACCGTGGAGAGCCCCAGCGACGTTCTGCGCTGGAATTCGGACCGTTGGGTGCTCGACCATATCGGAAGCGGTGCGAAAACATTCGACCTCGGGCCCTCGCCTTCGGCGGCCGATGTGAAGAAGGCTCTGGCCAAAGGCGCCCGATTCTTTGTGCTGATGCCTCCTACTCCCGAAATTAGCGCGGCGATCACACTGGGCGAAGGCACGCGCTACCCCGGCATCCAGAGACTAAAGGGTTCGGATTCCTCGAACGCCGACTATCGGCTTTACGGCCGGTTAACAAGCGCCGGGATTCAGTACGCGTGGCTTCAGGCGGATGCGGACCTGGGTTCGCGGGAAACCTCCCGCGTCGCGACTCGCAGATCGTCTCCCGCTGCGAAAACGAATCGTCCCGCCGTCATCCCGGCAGCCGCGACCCCTCTTCCCAATCGCACCGATTGGTTTGACGGTAAAGCGGAAGGTGTTGGGGCTACGCTCACGGAGTACGCCGTTCGGATCGGCAAGGTGCGCGCATGGCTGACGCTTTCCGGGCGGCCCGGGCAGACAGCCTTCCCCTATAGCCTGGTTCTTCGCAAGCCGGGCTCCGACGCGAACGCGCGTGCGGCGGTTCTTTACGGCGGCGAACAATATAAGCTGTTCCTTCAGCTCGACCCTAAATACAAAGGAACCACCACAACACGCCGCTGGGTGTATGTGTTCGCAATCAGTCAGCAGGGAAAAGGCACGTTGTTGTTTCCACGGCTCGATAGCGGGAATGAAGGCAATCACTTGCCCAGAGCGGAAAAGGACGAGAAGCCGATGGCGCCAGCGGCCCCCTTGATCGGGCTGCTGGATGAGCCGTACGACCTGGAGATCGGCGAGCCTTGGGGGACTGACACCTATATCGTGATTTCGACCAAAGACGCCATTCCAAGTCCGAATATATTCGACTTCGAAGGAGTGCAGTCCACAAGAGGAGCCCAGTCGCGCGAATCCAGTGGAAGCCCGCTCCAGGACTTGCTTGATTCCTGCGGTAATTCTACTCGCGGAGCGTATGCGGCCAGGGCCCCGAGCGAATGGTCGATTGAACGGATTACATTCCAGAGCGCCGAGAAAAAATGATAATGGCGCCGGCCTAGCCGCCCTTGGCTTTATTGGCTTGCGCGGCGGCTAAAGACTGCACGTTGAGCGAGATTGACATGTAGGTGACCGGAGGTATCCGAGGGTCCTGCGCTCGCTGCTCCGGCGGCACATCTGTGCTGCTATCCTGGTGCACCAGCCAGCCGCTTACGATCCGGAGTTGGTCCATGTTGCCCTTGAGATTCCCGGCCTGGCTGGTGGGAATCGCGATGTAATCGCCGTTAACAATCCTCATTGCACTCGTATCGTGGGGGTTCTTCGAGGCATCCTGTGTCGCCAGAATCTGCTGCGGCATACTATTCATGATCACCGACTCGTGATTAAACACGGCGCCCAGCAGGGTTGTGAACGCCCTTAGGGCGGGGATTGCCAGCGCCGCGAAACCGAAGAACGGGGCGACCAGGGACGAGTATTGCACCGTCTTATCCAGGACGCTCTGAAGACGTTGGTTCTGACTCACCCCCCGGATATTCAATGCCATCCGGCCGCTGCCTCCCATGAGAATCACCTGGTTATGGGGAGGGGCGTTGGGAGCGTTAGGGTCGCGAAAATCCAGGTCTTTGAGTTCCGGCGGACTCGGTCCCGCAATCGTCTTAATGGCTATCTTTTGTTTCCCGGTTTTCGGGTCGATTACGGGGTTCGTGTTTAAGTCGGTCACCTTGCTGGCGCTATAGGTCGTCTTGTCCATGGACCAGGCGGCCAGACCGGCCCAGGCCATCGGCGAAATCAAATTCATGATGGGCACGGTCTGGACGCAATCCACGCGGATCTGAGCGCCCCTGCTCCTGCTGATCGCTTTGTGATCGTCCGGGGCTGGACGGAAGTGGGAAGGGTTCACCGTGACAACAACATCGGACTCGGCCAGCAGTTGCTTGGCGTCGATGCCATCCGGGTAGATTAGTCCGCCGTCGGTGGCGTGAATTAACTGTACTTTCCTTGTCGGGTCCATCAAGTCGCCGTCGTTGCTGCCCCTGGAGATCTGGTTCGGATCGCGTTCCGCCTCATCGAAATAGGCGTCCCAAAAATTCGATACTTTATCGTCCTTGGCTTGCGCATAGCCCTCTTGCTCGACTATGCCGGCCAGTGCGGAAAGCAGCGCGGCGTCCTGAAAGAACGAGCGGCGTGTATACATGCTTCTCCTCCTGATGTCTGCGCTATCATATCACCAATGTCCCTTTCACTCCATACGGATCGGGGCCCCGCCGCGTTACTGGTACTTACCCTGCTGGCCCTCGCTTCGACCCTGCACGGAGAGTCGCGCCGCGCCATCCTGGTGGGCATCGATAATTACAATCCTGACCCCGCCATCCAGGCCCAACTGCTGCGTGATTTGAAACCGCCCGTGGTCAAGCGCCCCGCCGTCGAAGGCGACGCCCGGTACTGGCGATTCGACAACCTGGACGGCGCCGTCAGCGACGTCCGCCTCATGAAAGCCGTCCTGCAAGGCCTCGGCTTCCAGGATTTCGTCGTCCTCACCGATCAGGACGCCACCGCCGACGCCATCCTCCAGGCCCTGCAAAAGAATCTGGTTGACGACGCTCAACCCGGCGATTTCCGCCTCTTCTACTATTCCGGTCACGGCAACCACATCAAGAACCGCGCCAGCACCAAACTCCAGCAGGAGGATCAAACCCTGGTTCCCGCCGACAACTGGCGCAACGTCCCCGATATCCGCGACAAGGAAATCTCGCGCATCCTCTTCGCCGCCGCCCGCAAGGGCGTCATCGTCACCTTTGTCGCCGATAGTTGTCACAGCGGCTCCCTGTCCCGCGGCGCCTGGAGTTCCAGCGGCAGAGCCCGCACCAACAGCGGCACCCGCGCCGGCACTCCCGGCGTCACCCTCCATGAGCCCGCCGCCAACGACCCTGCCGACACCGATCCCGCCACCCACCGCCCCATCGATCCCGAAGCGCTCGGCGTGCTCACGCTGGCCGCCGCCCAGCCCAACCAGGAAGCCCGCGAGGCCCAGACCGAAGACGGCCCGCACGGCGCCTTCACCTGGGCATTCGCCCAGTCGCTGCGTTACGCCTCCGAGCCGGTCGACCGCATTTTCGCCCGCACCGTGGCCGCGCTCGGCTCGAACGGCGCTCTCCAGCAGCCCGCCATGGGCGGCGCGTCGCGCTTCTCCAAGACCATCTTCGGCCAGGCGCCGGCCGCCGGTGGCGGTCTCACCGTGGTGGTCGATTCCGTCAAAGGCGCCGACATCCATTTGCGCGGCGGCACCGCCATCGGTCTCTTCCCCAAGTGCCGCCTCAAGACCGTCAGCCAACCCGAGGTGACCGTAGAGATCGCTTCCTCCGAAGGCCTCAGCGGTTCCATCGCCCACGTCGTCGGTCAGGGCGCCGTCAAGCCGGGAGACGTCCTCACGCTGGATCGCTGGGTGGTCCCCGCCAAAGCCGGCCTGCGCGTTTCGATTCCCAAACCGGCCCCTGCGGCCGCCGTGGCGCGCGCCGCCGCTGAGTTTGCAAAATTGCGCGGCGATCCTGCCGTCGAGTGGCTCGAAGATCCCACCGCCGGCGCGCCCACCGACTTCGTCAGTTGGAACGGCTCGGCCTGGATCCTCGAAACCACCACCCCGCCCGCTAAACCCGCCATCCTCGGTGCCGAGCCCTCCGCCGCCGACATCAAGCGCTTGCTCTCACCCAAGGCACGCCTGCTCGTGCGCCTGCCTCCCACCACCAGCCTCCTGCCCGCGATTCCGTTGGGAGATGCCGATCATTCCGCCGCTGAAACAACCGCCACCCCCGCCGGCGCGCAGTATTGGCTCTGGGGAAAGATCGCCGATACCGGCCCCGTCTACGCCTGGTTGCTTCCCGATTCCACCGAGGCCAGTGTGCGCGACGCCGCCGCCCAGGCCAACCGCGCCTCCGGATATCTTCCGCTCCCCATTCGCAGCGATTGGGTCAAACTCCCCCAAGACCCCGAAGGCGTCCGCGCGGCCGGCGCCGACCTCACCAACAAGGCGATGCTCCTCGCTCGCATCCGCGCCTGGCTCACCTTGCAATCGCCACCCTCCCAGGAAAACTTCCCCTACCACCTGGCTTTCCGCCAGGTGGTCGACGGCAAGCTCGGCGAATTCAGGGATTCCGGCGACTTCAAAGAGGGCGAGACCTATAGGCCCTACCTCCGCGCCGACCCATCCGCCCTGGCTGCTAAACAGTCGCTCATGCCGCGCTGGGTCTATTTCTTCGTCCTCGACCACGATGGTAAGAGCCAGCGCATCTTCCCCGGCGCCAACCGCGGCAACGAAAACAACCGTCTTCCTTATGCTCAGGTGGGCGACAAACCCGACTTCCAGCCGCTCATACCGCTCACCGGCGATTCGCCCGACGCCGATTTCGAGATCACCTCGCCCTTCGGAGTGGACACTTATTTCCTGCTCACCAGTGACAATGCCATCGACAATCCCGAAGTCTTCAACTTCGAGGGCGTTCGCACTGAAACCGGAACCCGCGGCGTATCCGACCCGCTCACCGATCTGCTTTCGAGCACCGGCTCCATGACCCGCGGCGTCAATCTCCGCGCCACCCCCGCGCTCTGGTCCATCGAAACCCGTACCTTCCGCAGCGTCCCCAAGGACGCCAATAAATAGAAGGTGGGACCGCCGCTTTCGCCCGCCCCGCCACTCGCAAGCTCATTCGGGGGGCTCGGTCTCCGATTCGGATTCGGGCTCGGGGGCGTGACCGTTGGCGATTTCGCGGAGCACGTCGCCGATTACTTCCTGGGAGCGGTCGGAGTGGAATTCGTCACTCATGCGGCGTAGCGCGACCCCGATGATGTCGCGGTGGTGCAGCTTGGCGCCGGGGCCCGTGCCGCTGAGCTCCAGCCAGAGGCGGTGCGCCAGCTCGATGTCCTCCGGCCAAAGCCGCGGGGGATGCGGGCCGAGGTTGAAGAAGACCGTATCCTTTTGGTTCTCGAGGACGATTTCGAGCGACAGAGAGGGACGCGGCTCCGGCAACTTCTCCCAATAGCGGCCCACCAGTTCGCCCTGCTCGGACGGCGTGAGCTTCGGCGAAAGTCCCATCACAATGCGCGAGGATGCGAGCCGCGCGGCCGTCTGCACCACGGCCTCATACGGGTCGGAGCCGGGCACCACCATCAGCTCGACGTGTTTGCCGGCTTTTTCGGCGAGCGTCACCACCTGGGTGAAGACGCTGGTTTCGTCGTCGGAGAAGATCTGGTCGATGTCGAGCCCGTGTTCGCCGGAGCCGGCCTGCGTGACCTGGCGGACGGAGAGCACCACGATATCCAGCTTGCGCGTATCCGTCTTGGCGAGGATGCGCTGCAGGTGCTGCAGGCGGTGGGGATTGCGCACGGCCACCAGCACGTTGCCGGGCCGCACGGAGAGGGCGGAGGCCGAAAGATCGGTGCGCGTATCCAGGCGGAACTTTTCGAACTCCGGCGGGTGCGCGGCTCTGCGTTTGCGATTGTAAATGTCGGAGAGCTCGAAAATGACGAAGAAGGCGATGGTGAAGCTGACTCCTGAGATGGTGGCGATCTTCTTGGTGAGAACGTTGATGCACGCCAGCGCGAACAGCGCCACCGTGATCATCATGAGGCCGAGCGGAATCTCGGTCTTGCCGATGTGGAAATTGAGCGGCACCTTCCATTCGCGGCCGCCGGGCTGCTTGTAGCGCAGCACCAGGACGGAAAGCGCCTTCATGGCGAAACTCCACACCACGCCGAAGGCGTAGGCTTCGCCGAGCATGTAAACGTCGCCGCGGCTGATCAGGATGGTGGTCAACTGCAACAGCACGATGGTGTTGATGAGCCGCGAAGTGGTGCCGAACTTCTTGTGCGGGTGGCGGAACCAGTCGGGCAGCACGCCGTCTTCGGCCACGCGGTTGAGCACGCCGTTCGAGCCGATGATGGCCGTGTTCACGGCCCCGGACAGGATCAGCGTTCCCACCAGCACCACGAAGCCGTGAAACAGCAGCCGCACCAGGACCGGGCCGGCAAGGTACATCGAGAGGCCGCCGATCAGGTTGTCCAGAAAGCCCTGGCGGGCGGTGTCCGGAATGATCATCACGGCGAAGAACGATACCAGCGAAGTGAAGAGCATCGAGTAGACGAAAATCACGAAGCCGGCGCGCTCCAGATTCTTGAGCTTGGGGTGAGCGATTTCGCGGTTCACCTGGGCGAGCGACTCCTCGCCGCTCATGGCCAGCAGCGAGTGGCCCAGCCCGATCATCACCGCGATGATCGTGATCGATGGCCCTACCGTGCCTTTCAACCAGCCCAGCGCTTCCGGGCTGAACTTGAGATTCGCCGGGATGGGCAGCGGGACCGGATGGTAGCCGTTCTTGAAAATGGTGACCAGGCACCAGACGATCAGCATCACCACCATCACTGTGGTGATCTGCATGATGCGTAGCGCCTTCTCGCTGGATTCATGTATGCCGATGACGTTCTTGCGCCAGAAGTAAATGGTGACGACGGCGGCGAAGGCCGCGGCGAAGTAAGGCGGGTAGACATGCAGCCCGGGCGTGTGCAGATGCTGGCCGGTCTCGTTGATCAGCCCGCCCAGGTATAGGCCCGCGCTGACGGCGCTGATGGGGCCGGTGAGCACGTAATCGAACATCAGGGCGGAGACGGAGAACTTGGCCAGCGTGCCCCCCAGGGCCTCGTGGACCACTTTGTAAACGCCGCCGCGCACAAACATCGAACAGCTTTCGATGTAGATGGCGCGCACCGCGTAGGAGAACAGCATGATCGACAGGATGAACCAGGGAGCGGCCTTGCCGATGGCCTGTTCGGCGATGCCGCCCACGTAGTAAGCCGAGGAAGCGAGGTCGCTGAGGACGATGGCTGCTGCGCGCCAGAAAGAAATGAAGGACAGCATGACGGTGGTGGCGACAACCACCTTGACCGTCGCCGGCCGTTGTCCGGATGTCAACTGAAAATCCCCCAAGTGTAGCTAGGCAACCACATATTAGCATAGGGGTAGGAGGACGGAGCGTGGCGATGGATGGGGCGATGGCCGCCGAAGCGCTGGCTCACGCGGTGATCGCCAAACTGCGTGCGGCGGGCCACCAGGCGTACCTGGTGGGGGGCTGCGTCCGCGACCTGCTGCTCCAAAGGCGCCCGGAGGATTTCGACATCGCGACGGATGCGCGGCCCGACCGCATCATGGGGCTGTTCCCCAATTCCGGCCGCGTGGGCGCGCAATTCGGCGTGGTGCTGGTGCGCGACGTGTTCGCCCAGGTGGAGGTGGCCACGTTCCGCAGCGATCGCGAATACGACGACGGGCGCCATCCTTCGGCCGTGCGCTTCGAAAGCAATCCTCGCCAGGATGTCGAGCGGCGCGACTTCACCATCAACGGCCTGCTGATGGACCCGGACACGGGCGATGTGCTGGACTATGTGGGTGGCCGCGCCGACCTGGATCGGCGCGTGGTGCGCGCCATCGGCGATCCCGGCCTGCGATTCCGCGAGGACCACCTCCGCCTGCTGCGGGCCGTGCGGTTTGCCGCGCGTCTGGGTTTCACCATCGAACCGGCCACCATGGCCGCCATTTGCGTCAATCACGCGCTTATCCGGACGGTGGCGGTTGAGCGTGTGCGCGATGAACTGGTGCGCATCCTGACCGAAGGCGGCGCGCGCCGCGGATTCGAGTTGCTGGACGAAAGCGGCCTGTTGGGCGACATCCTGCCCGAAGTGACGGCCATGAAGGGAGTGGCGCAGCCGCCGGAGTATCATCCCGAAGGCGACGTCTGGACGCACACGCTGCTGCTCCTCGAGAAGATGCAGAAGCCCACCGTGACGCTGGCGATGGGCGCCCTGCTGCACGACGTGGGCAAGCCGCCGGTGTTTCGCGTGGCTGGGCGCATCCGCTTCGACGGGCACGTGGAAGAAGGCGTACGAATGACGCACGAGATCCTGATGCGGCTGCGTTTCTCGCGCGATGAAATGGAGCAGGTGGAGGCGCTGGTCGCGAACCACATGCGTTTCAAGGACGTCGATCGCATGAAGGAGAGCACGCTCAAGCGTTTCCTGCGGATGCCGGATTTCGCGGAGCATCTGGAACTGCACCGGCTGGACGCGCTCTCCGCCAGCGGCCGCCTGGAGAATTACGAACTGGCCAGGCGCAAGCTCGAAGAGTTTCCGGATGAGCGTCTGCGCCCGGATCCCCTGATGACGGGCGCGGATTTGATCGGCGCCGGCTACGAACCCGGCCCGTTGTTTTCCAAAATGCTGGCGGCGGTGGAGGACGCGCAGTTGGAAGGCCGCATCCACACGCCGGGAGAAGCGTTGGAGATGGTGCGGAAGATGTTCCCGAAGGGATAGTGGGGCGGGCAATCCTGCCCGCATCCGGCTTTCAGCCGGATGGACCCGCTGGAAAGCGGGTCCGCAGCCTGGATAGGCTGCCCCACTTGCTTCTTCGCGCCGCGGGCTGCTAGCGTAGTGTCAGCTTATCCTCCTCATGCAATCACCTGTTCTCAGCCGGGAAGAGGAACTCTACTGGCTGGCTTTAAGACTGGTGCCGGGTCTTGGCGCCAGAACATCCGGGAAACTGCTGGACCGCTTCCGCACCCCGCAGGCCATCTTCCGCGCGTCGCGCACGGAACTGGAAGCGGCTGGTGTCAGTGGGTCGGTGGCGCAGTCCATCGCGAGCGGCACCACCTTCGAAGACGCCGTGGCGCAGCAGGAAAAGATGGCCGAAACGGGCACGGTGGCCGTCACCTTGAGCGATCCGCGGTATCCGCAGCGGCTGCGCGAGATCTTCGACCCGCCCATCGTGCTGTTCGCGCGCGGCCGGGTGGAGTTGCTGCAGGCGATTTCGCTGGCCGTGGTGGGCACGCGGCGTCCCACGCCTTACGGCCTGGCCGTGGCGGAGCGGCTTTCGAGCGACCTGGCGCATGCCGGGCTCACCATCGTCAGCGGCATGGCGCGCGGCATCGATTCGGCGGCGCACAAAGGCGCGCTGGCCATCGGCGGCGATACCGTCGCGGTGCTGGGTTGCGGCGCCGATGTCGTCTACCCGTCGGAGAATCGCAAGCTGGCCGCGGATCTGGCGGTGAAGGGGTTGATTGTTTCCGAATTCCCCATGGGGGCGGTGGCATTCCCGCAGAATTTTCCGATCCGCAACCGCATTATCGCCGGAATAGGCGTCGGGGTCCTGGTGGTGGAAGGGGCGCAGTACAGCGGTTCGGCCATTACGGCGCGCCTGGCCATGGAACAGGGACGCGAGGTTTTCGCGGTGCCCGGCAACATCACGAGCAAGCTCAGTTGGGCGCCTAACCTGTTGATTAAGCAGGGCGCGCGCCTGGTGCAGGACTGGAACGACATAGTGGCCGAACTGCCCGTTGAATCCCGCCGGCATCTAATTGATAGGGGGCGCCAGCGCATCCTCGCCGAAGAAGGCGCAACGGCGGAGCCGGGGCAGGCATCCTTATTAACAGCGGCCGGCCCGGAGTTGAGCGGTACTGCCCGGCGGATTCTCGAATGCCTTCCCGTGGATGCTTCCGTACATCTCGACGATCTGCTTGAAAAAGTGGAAGAAACCTCGACTTCCGAACTCATCGCCACGCTTTTTGAACTGGAGATGCTGGGCCTGGTGAAACAGTTGCCGGGCAAGAACTTCGTTAAAGTGTGGTAACGTCTACAGGGTAATCGGCAATCATTCGTTTTACAGTGCGCGGCATAGGGAGCCGCATTCCGAAAGTCAAATATGGCAAAAGCTCTGGTAATCGTGGAGTCGCCTGCAAAGGCGAAGACCATCAACAAATACCTCGGCAAGCAGTTTATCGTCAAAGCTTCGCTCGGTCATATCAAGGATCTTCCCAAGCGCGATCTGGCGGTGGATATCGAACATGGGTTCACGCCGCGCTACGAGATCATCGAAGGAAAGAAAAAGCTCATCGGCGAGTTGAAGGCGGCCGCCCGGAAAGTGGAAGAAGTGTATCTCGCGGCCGATCCGGATCGCGAGGGAGAGGCCATCTGCTACCACCTGCAGGAAGAACTCGGCGACAAGAAGGGCGGTCCCAGGATCTTCCGCGTGATGTTCAACGAGATCACCAAGAAGGCCGTTCAAAAAGCCTTCGAGAAGCCGTCGCAGGTGAATGTGAACCTGGTGGATGCGCAGCAGGCGCGCCGCGTGTTGGACCGCCTGGTGGGCTACAAGATTTCTCCGTTGCTGTGGGACAAGGTGCGGCGCGGGCTCTCGGCCGGTCGCGTGCAAACCGTGGCGCTGCGCGTGGTGGTGGAGCGCGAGCGCGAAATCCGCGCGTTCCAGAAGAAAGAGTACTGGACCCTCGACGTGGATCTGGCCGCCAGGAAGCCGCCGATGCTGGTTGCGCGCCTCATCAGGAAGAACGACGAGACGCCGGAAGTGGGCGCGCAGGAGACCGCCAACCAGATCGTCGCGAATCTGGATGGCGCCGATTACGTGGTGAAGTCCGTGGGGACGCGCGAAAAGAAGCGCAACCCGGTGGCGCCCTTCATCACTTCGACGCTGCAACAGGAATCGTCGCGCAAGCTGCGCTTCAGCGTGAAGCGCACCATGATGCTGGCGCAGCGGCTGTATGAAGGGATCGAGATCGGCAAGGAAGGCGCCGTCGGCCTCATCACGTATATGCGCACGGATTCGACGCGTGTTTCGGAAGACGCCGTGAAGGACGTGCGCTACTACATCGCGGAGCGCTACGGCCAGCCGTTCGTGCCGGAATCGCCCAACATCTACAAGTCGAAGAAGGACGCGCAGGACGCCCACGAGGCTATCCGGCCCACCGAGATGGCTTTTTCTCCGGAGGTGGTGGAGAAGTACCTGGCCGAAGACGAGATGAAATTGTACCGTCTCATCTGGAACCGCTTCGTGGCCAGCCAGATGATGCCGGCGCTCTACGATCAGACCACCATCGATGTTTCCGCCCGGGGCAAAGACGCCGCGGATTATGTTTTCCGCGCCACTGGCTCCGTTCTCAAATTCGACGGTTACCTCAAGGTCTACCAGGAGGGCAAGGATCAGATCGACGAGGAAGACGAAGAGATGAAGCACCGGCTGCCGCTGGTGAGGGAAGGCGAAACCCTGCGCTTCAAGGCGATCAAGCCGGAGCAGCACTTTACCGAACCGCCGCCGCGCTACAACGAAGCCACGCTGGTGAAGCGCCTGGAAGCCGACGGCGTGGGCCGACCGTCCACGTACGCTTCGATCCTCTCCACCATTCAGGAGCGCGAATACGTCAAGAAAGAAGGCGGCCGCTTCATCCCCACCGAACTGGGGATGGTAGTGACCGACCTGTTGCTCGAAAGCTTCGACGACATCTTCGATGTCAGCTATACGGCGCGGATGGAGGAGGAGCTTGACGAAATCGAGGAGGGCAAGCTCGACTGGCGCACGGCCATGGGCGAGTTCTACGAGCGCTTCGACAAAGATTTAAAGCACGCCGAAGCGCACATGACCGACATCAAGCGGATGGAAAGGCCCACCGACTTGATCTGCGAAAAATGCGGCAAGCCCCTGGTGATCAAGTGGGGCAAGCACGGCAGCTTCATCGCCTGCACCGGCTACCCGGACTGCACCTACACGCGGGAGCTGACGGTGGACCTGCCGGATGTCGATGGTGTCGATCTCTCCGAGCAGGGCGAAGAAGAATACTGCGAAAACTGCGGCCGCCCGATGGTGCTCAAGAAGGGCCGCTTCGGGACCTTCCTGGCCTGTTCCGGTTATCCCGATTGCAAGACCACCAAGCAGATTGGCGGCGCGCAGAAGAAGGCCGACGTGGCGCTGGAAGAGAAGTGCCCGCAGTGCGGCAACCACCTGGTGC
>JBEKYE010000044.1:0-18389 GCA_049511275.1 Bryobacteraceae bacterium | reverse complement strand
GCTCCGCAACGTCTCCTTCGTGCCGGCGCAAGCCAAAGAAATGATGCCGGCCGTCTGGAGCCTGTGTGATGTCGCGCTCGTGCACCTCAAAGACACGCCCCTCTTTGAAACTGTGATCCCCTCGAAAATCTTCGAAGCCATGGCGATGGGCAAGCCGGTTCTCCTGGCTTCGCCCGCGGGAGAGGCCAGCCGGATAGTCAGGTGGGATAATACCGGCCTGCATGTTCCGGCCGAACGTCCGGAAGAACTCGCCGCCGCCGTCCTGTTCCTCAAGGAGAATCCCGACTTTACGCGGGAGTTGTCCCGCCGCAGTCTGGCTGCCGCGCCAAGATACAGCCGGGAGCGCCAGGCGCGCGACATGCAGGCGGTGCTCGAATCTGCAATCCAAGGGATCCCCGTATTTTCAAGCAACGTTGACTCCTGACTTCTGACTTCTGACTCGCAAATCCCGTTAGGATCCTCCGGAAAACTCCATGCTCTCCCTGGTAACACTGGCGGCCTCGGCCCTACTGCTCACGCTGGCTGTCACCCCGGCATGTCGGGCCCTCTGCAGGCGCTTCGGCTGGGTGGACCAACCCGATCGCCGCAAGGTCCACCGGCGCCCCATCCCCCGGGCCGGCGGCATCGCTATCCTCTTCGGCTTTGCGGCCGCGCTCGCCCTCGTCCGCTTTTCGCCGCTCTGGGCCTCGTACTCCGTGACCTGGTCCCCGCTTTCCGTCTGCGCCCTGCTGCCCGCCGTCTTCGTCGCCTTTGCCACCGGCCTCCTGGATGACATCTTAGGCCTCAAGCCGTGGATGAAGATCCTCGGCCAAATCCTCGCCGCCGCCCTGGCCTGCAACGCTCACGTCCAGATCCACGGCATCGGCGGGTATACCGCGGCGGGCACCTGGTGGCAGGTCCCCCTCACCATCCTCTGGTTGGTCGGCTGCGCCAATGCCTTCAACCTTATCGATGGCCTCGACGGCCTTGCTACCGGCGTGGGCCTGTTTGCCACCGCCACCGCCTTCCTGAGCGCCCGCCTCACCGGCAACAGCGCCTTGGCTTTGGTAACCGCTCCCCTTCTCGGCGCGCTCCTCGGATTCTTGCCCTACAACTTCAGCTCCGCCTCCATCTTCATGGGCGATTGCGGCAGTCTGACAGTCGGCTTCCTCCTGGGATGCTTCGGGGTCATCTGGTCCCAGAAATCCGCCACCCTCCTCGGCATGACCGCGCCCCTCATCGCCATGGCCATCCCGCTTCTGGATACTGCCCTCGCCATTTCCCGGCGTTTCCTGCGCGGGCAAGCCATTTTCGCGGCCGACCGCGGCCACATTCACCATCGTCTGCTCGCCCGCGGCTTCACGCCCCGCCGCATCGCCTACCTCCTCTATGCCACCGCAGGCCTCTTGGCCGGTCTGTCGCTCCTCATGAGCTACACCCACCTCGCCGCCGGCGTAGTCGTCGCCTTCTGTGCCATTATCTGGCTCGCCATCCGCTACCTGGGCTATGAGGAGTTCAATATCGCCCGCCGCATGGTCTTCGGAGGGTTCTTCCGCCGCACGCTCAACGCCAACCTCTCCGTCACCCAGTTTGAGCAGGCCATACAAGCGGCCCGCACCGTCGACGATTGTTGGGTAGCCCTCCTGGATACCAGCCGCACCCTAGGATTGAGCGCTGCCACGCTCCGCCTTCACGGTTGCGAGTTCACCGCCACGCTGGCCGAGACCGCCCCCGCCGAATGTTGGCTTCTTAACATCCCGCTGGACGGAGCGGGCCATCTCGACATGGCCGTACCTTTCCGTCCCAGCCAGCCCCCTCCCACCATCGGTCCGCTGGCCGCATCTCTACGAACGGTTCTGGCCCCCAAACTCCTGCAACTCCAGTCGCAGCCTCCGTTGGAAGCTCCCGCCGCCGCCTTTTCGGATTAGGGGGCAATCGGCGTAGCCCGCCGGGTAGTCCGCTCTTCCGCCTTCGCCTGCCCTGCGCTTCACAACTGGCCGGCGCGACGAAGCGAGTACAAGCGTCGCAACTGACGCAGGGAATCCTTCAGGGCGGAGGTCCCCAGGCGCGGACTAGGGGCGCGGTAATGGATCGGCACTTCCACGATGCGGAGATTGCGGCAATATACTTTGATCTCGGTCTGAAAAAAATGGGCGCGCGAGTGGATTCCACGTTGCAGAACCATCTCCAGGACCGGCCGTGAGAACAACTCGAAACCGCTGGTCATGTCCGTTTGTCTGGTGCCGATCAGCAGGTTCGTCAGGAATGTCCCTCCCCGGCTCACCAGATATCGTTTGACGGACGATTCGGTGATACGCGAGCCCTTCATGAATCGGCTGCCGAACACGCAGTCGTACCCTTCCCGCATCTTCGCGAAAAACGCCGGGATATCTTCGGGCTGATGGCTGAATCCGGCGTCGATCTCCAGAATCCAGTCGGCATTCGCCGCCAGCGCTTCGCGGTAGCCGCGGATATAGGCATCCACCGCGCAGCGGTTTTCCGGCGCCCAAACCACCGTCAGCCGCGGCTCGCTCTTCGCCAATTCCCGCAGCAGCTCCGTCGATCCGTCCCTGGTGGCGTTGTCAAGGATTGCGAGAAATCGGGTTTCCCGAAATCCCCCACACCGTTTGAGCACTTCAGCCACAAACCGCGTCCCCTCCTCGCCCTCATTCGCCATGGGGCAAACGATGGCGAGGCGAATTTCGCTTAAATCCTTCATATTTTTCCGAATCTTTGTTCACATTGTCCCACGAGAGGCCGATACAATTCGGACGGTTTTGTCATGAATACGCCTAAAGCCACGCTGGTCCTCACGACCATCAACGATCCGGTCCTGTTGGACGACTACCTGGAGAACTTCACCAGATTCGGGCATCTCGACCAGGTCGAGGTCATTCTGGTTCCGGATCGCAAGACCCCGCAAACGGCTTATGCCAGGTGCGGGGAACTTTCCAATCGGGGCCTCAAGTGCACTTGCCCCACGCTGGATGACCAGGAGACCTTCCTGAGCAGGATTGGGGTGCCGGCCGGTTTCGTCCCGTACGATTCCGACAACCGCCGCAACGTCGGCTACCTGATGGCCTACGCCGCCGCGTCGGATTCCCTGATCTCCATCGACGACGACAACTACTGCCGCCCCGAAGAGGATTTTTTCGCCGGGCACGCCTCAGTGTGCGCGGGGCCGTCCGCGCAAACCGTTGCCGATTCGGCGACCGGTTTCCTGGATATCTGCGATCTGCTGGAAATGGAGAAACCAGGCCCCGTCTACGCCAGGGGGTTCCCGTATCGGTTTCGCCATCTTGACGAGCACCGCCAGTTACTGGACCAGCAGGTTCAGGTACACATTAACGCGGGGCTGTGGATTCTGCATCCCGATATCGATGCCGTAACCTGGTTAGTCGCCAAGCCGAAAGTGGAGGCTTTCAAAGGGGCCTCCCTGGTACTCGGCCAACGCACCTGGTCACCGGTGAACACCCAAAACACCTCACTCATGCGGGGCGCGATCCCAGCCTACTACTTTATTCGAATGGGATATCCCCTCTCTGGCATGCCGATCGACCGATATGGCGATATCTTCTCCGGCTACTTCGTTCAGGCCTGCGCCAAACAAATGGGGGCAGCCGTCCGGGTAGGCACCCCTGTTGCTGAACACAAGCGCAACGGCCACAACTATATGAAGGACGCCACGAACGAATGGGCTTGCATTCTGGTGCTGGAGGATCTTGTGCCCTGGTTGATGGAATTGCGGTTGACCGGCAGCACCTATCCGGAGTGCTTTCGATCGTTGAGCTTCGCGATTGAAGATGCGGTGGAGCGCTTCCGGGGGCCGGTCTGGACCGATGTGACTCGCGGCTATTTTCATCAGATGGCCTATCACATGCGCGTGTGGCTGAAGGCGTGCGAACAGATTGCGGGTTGCTAGATCTTAAGAAGGATATACGGAGGGACTCGGAGACGTCACCGCGAATGGCGCCGGCGTCAGTTTCGGCGACCGGTTGGGCCGGACACGGTGTCGAACCTAAATGGAACAACTACTTTTCGCGGTTCTCTACTGAGCGCCAGCTTCGGTCATGCCTTGTGCAGCAGCCGGGACCGTGCTTTTCGCCGCCGGCTTCTTCACCGCTTTCTCGACCGGCGGAGTTTTCTGAGCCGCCTTTGCTGGTGCGGCTTTCATTGCCGTCCTTTTGGCGCCGTCCTTTTTTGTGGCGGCTTTCTTTGCGGGAGCTTTCGCCGCTGCCTTCTGTAAACGCCAACGCTTCTTGGTGGCGGCGATGATTCTCTTCATCCCCTCTGCACTGATCCGGCGCTTCGGCTTTGCGGGTTCCGGCTTGGCTGCTGGCGGCTCAGACCGTCCCCGGATTTTTGCCCACCGACGAAGTTGGGCTTCCTTCATCCGCCTTCGAGCCGCTGCGGAGAATTTCCTGCGTTTACCAGCCGGCGCTTCCGGCGTGGCGGCGGCCCTGGGGGGGCCCCCGGAGAGCACGGCTCGGAGTTTGGAAATCTGCTCATCAATCCTTCTCTTTTGAACCTCGAAGCCCTCGATGGCTGCGTTGATGATTTCGGGAGTGAATTTTGTTGGCATCTTGATTTCGCCTTCGGTGCGGAGTTGTTGAACGTCACCACTATTGTAGATCCTCAGACGATTCATGCGTTGCCCAGCCCGCCACTTTGAACCTGCCGGCTGCGCGGCGCAGGGCCCGCTGACACGGTCCCGTGCGGGTGTATACTGATCGCGATCGCAAATAGACTCCCTGGGAGGTGCGCTTGAAGCGCTTTTTGTTTGTAGTGCTGGCATGGTCCGGCGCCGTTCTTTTTGGCCAGCAGACCCCGGCGCCCGAGATCCCTTACGAATCTGTTCCCAACTTCCTGCGGCTCCCGGCGGACCTGTACCTCGGTGAGGTCTCCGGCATCGCCGTCAATTCGAAGAGACATATCTTCGTCTTCTCCCGCGGCTCGACCACCGGACCCGCTTACGGGGCGGCAGCCGCGCAGTTGCTGGAGTTTGCACCCGACGGCAGGTTTCTCCGCGAGATCGGCAAGAATCTGTATGCCTGGTCGTACGCGCACGCCGTGCGGGTCGACAAGGACGATAACATCTGGGCCATCGATAAAGGCTCGGACATGATCGTGAAGTTCAACCCCGAAGGCCGCGTAGAAATGGTGTTCGGCCGGAAAAAAGAAGCTTCGGATGAGTCTGCCGTGCCGTGGACGCGAGTCACTCCGCCCCGTCCCGCGGTGGATGGACAGTTCCGGCAACCCACCGATGTCGCCTGGGACCCGCAGGGCAACATCTTCTTCAGCGACGGCTATCTCAACTCGCGCGTGGCCAAGTACGACAAGAACGGGGACTGGGTGAAGCAGTGGGGCGATCGCGGAACCAAACCGGGAGAGTTCAACACGCCGCATAGCATTGCATCGGACAATCGGGGGAACATCTACGTGGCGGATCGCGGCAACCGGCGCATCCAGGTGTTCGACGGCGACGGCAACTTTCTGCGCGAGATCCGAATTGACGTGCCCATCCCGCCGGATGCGCACCCGTGGATGGGGAACCAACCCAGCCCGGAGGGTGCGGCGGCGCAGAACGGCGCTCCCTGGGCCATTTGCATTACCCCCGGGCCCACGCAGTTTCTCTACAGCGCCGACGCATTTCCGGGCCGCGTCTACAAGCTCTCGCTCGATGGCAAAGTCCTGGGCGTGCTCGGACGCTCCGGCCGCCAGCCCAAGCAGTTCGGCTGGATTCACGAAATGGCTTGCCCGTCGGAGAATGAGATCTATGTCGCCGAGCTCTTGAATTGGCGGGCGCAAAAACTGCTCTTGCATCCGGCGAAATGAACACTGAGGTTTGCCACGCTGGATAAAGCTGTAGCGCCTTAAAAGACCGGTACAAAACTAGCTTAGACCCGCACGCCGCACATCTCGGCGAAGCGGATTTCCGTCGCCCGCACGCGCCCCGCCACCACCTGCAGCGCCCGCTGCCGCACTTCGTTCCCCAACTGGCTGTCCGCCTGGCACGCTGCTTTGAGGCGCGCGCCATCCAACCGCAGCGCCCTCGTGTGCTCCCGCGCCCGCACCTGAAACAGCGTGTCCTGATGGTCCAGCAACGCCGACCACCCAAACAGTTGCCCCGGCCCGATGGCTTCCACGCACACCACGTAGGTGGCCGACCGCAACTCCACGGCGACACTCCCAGTGGTTAACAAATAGAAGGAAGCGGACCGCTGTCCGGACTCCAGAATCACCTCGTTGTCCTTAAAAGTGACCTCTTCGGCCATTCCCGCCAATGTAGCGACTTGCGAGTCCGTCAGCCCTTGCGCAAATTTGTGCGTACGCAGTATTTCCTCAAGTGTCATATGCCCCTACCTGAGCGCCAATGCACCCAACCTAGTCCGTTAAACTGTTGAATAATGCCAGAGCATTGCTCTATGGACGTTGGATTTGCAATTCACTTGCCAGCCAGACTCGCCGCCATCATCATCCCCAGGGCCAGCGAGAGCAGCTTCGCGTCGCTCTTGTCCGCCCGCGAGGGAATCAGGATCGGAATCCTCGCCCCTACAATCACATGCGCCAGCCGGGCGTTCCCAATATAGGTCGTCGATTTCGCCAGCATGTTGGCGCATTCGATGGCCGGGCATAGCAGAATCTCGGCCGCTCCCGCCACCGCCGACCGGATGCCCTTCTCGGCCGCCGCGTGCATCTCAAGAGCATTGTCCAGCGCCAGCGGCCCATCCACCACGCACCCCTGAATCTGCCCTCGCGCGTTCATCTGCGCCAGCGCGGCCGCGTCCACGCTCGACGGCATGTTCGCCTGCACGAACTCCGAGGCCGAAAGCGCCGCCACCTTCGGATTGGCGTTCCCCAGCGCATGCGCCACGGCCACCGCGTTCTGGATCAACTGGACCTTGGCTTCCAGGTCCGGAGCGATGTTCAGCCCGCCGTCGGTGATCATCACCAGCCGGTTCTCCGGCCGCGCCGCGTACTCGAAAACAAACACATCGCTCAACAGCCGCCCGGTCTTCAACCCGCTCTCCGGCTTCAACGCCATCTTGATCAGCGTGGCCGTGTCCACCCCGCCCTTCATGAGGATTCCCGCCGCGCCGCGCGCCATCGCTTCCACTGCCGCGCCCACCTCCGCGAACACGAATTGGAGCCCCAACACTTCCCGCGCTTCGCGGATCGCCGCGGCCGTCTCCTTGTTCACCGGCCCCACCACCAGCACCGTGCGGGAAGCCCCGGCTCCCTTGGTCTGCCTGGCCGCCTGCAACAGTTCGTCGAAGTTCCGGATCATGGTTTCAATACTCCAGCGCGGCTTCTTCGCCGCGGATCACTCGCAGCGCCCCCGCCGCCAGCGCGCCCATCTCGTCTTCCCCCGCAAAAACCACCACCGGCGCCAGAAAATCCACGCGCTGCCGGATCCACCCGACCAGCATGGCCGACGCCGCCAGGCCGCCCGCCAGCACAATCCCATGCAATCGCCCTTCCAGCACCGTCGCCATCGCGCCGATCTCTTTTGCGATCTGGTACGCCATGGCTTGGTACACGCCGCGCGCCTGCTGGTCTCCGCCCGCAATGCGCTTCTCCACTTCCACCGCCGAATTCGTCCCCAGGTACGCCACCAGTCCGCCGCGGCCCATCACCAGCGCGCGCATCTCGCGTTCCGAATATTCGCCCGAAAAGCACAGTCCGATGAACGGCTGCAGCGGCAGCCCGCCGGTCCGGTCCGGCGAAAACGGTCCGTCGCTCGAAGCGTCGTTCACGTCGATGATGCGGCCACCGCGCAGCGGCGCCACCGAAATCCCGCCCCCCAGGTGCGCCACCACCAGCCGGCTCTCCGCCAGCGCCACGCCCAATTCCGCCGCCGCCCGCCGCGCTGCCGCGTGCAGGTTCAGCGCGTGCGATAGGCTGCGACGCTCGATCGTCGGATGTCCCGAGTACCGCGCCACCGCGTCGAACTCATCCACCGACACCGCGTCCACCACGTAGGCCGGACATCCATACCGCGCCGCCAGCCGCTCGGCCAGCGCGCACCCCAGGTTCGATGCGTGTTCACCCTGCCGGTTGGCGCGCGCGTCCGCCAGCATGCGCTGGTTCACCGCGTACGTGCCGCCCGCCAGCGGCCGGAACATCCCGCCCATCGCCGCCACCGCCGCTACTTCACGCGCATTCCGCGAACTCCATTCCTCCACCGCTTGCCACCGCAGGTCGAACTGTTCCCAAGGGCCGCCGCACGCCCGCAGCCGAGCCGCATCGTGGAGGATGATTTCGCTGGCGCTCGCCCGCTCGCCCGCGTACAGCGCCAGTTTGGTCGAGGTCGACCCCGGGTTCACCACCAGGATTTCCTGCACAACCAGAGTGTAACTGCCCGCGCGATTTTCGGATAGAGTAATCCCATGCGCCCCGAAAACCAGCCGGGCCGCCGGGCTTTCTTCAAAGCCGTGGGCCGCGCCACCGAATGTCTGGGAGAAATGCGGACTACTCGTTTTTCCGCACCACCCAGGTCGTCATACACCTCTGATTCTGCACCACGGTGGTCTTCAGCGGATCCAGTAACTGGCCGCCCAGCTCTTCGGTGAGCCGCATCAGCATCGCTTCATCCGCCAAATACCGCTCCGACCCGTCGGGCAATCGGAAGCGCCGGCCCGCCACGCGCTCGACGCGATCCTCCATGCCGATCGAAGATGCCAGGCGGCAGAAAAACAGACCACCCCTTCGCAAGACCCGCCACGTTCCCCGCAGCATCGCTTGAAACTGATGGTCGTCGCGCGCAAAGTGCAGCACCGCGCTGCTGATCACCACATCGGCGAAGCCTTCGGGGAAGGCCATTTCTTCCACCGCCTCCACGCGAAAGTTGCCCGCGGGCAGGTTCGGCGCCAGCGCCGCCGCGAGACGGCGCACCTGCTCCACCGCCTGCGCGTCCACATCCGCGCCGAAGACTTCGTACCCTTTTCTCAGAAGATAGACCAGGTTGCGGCCGGAGCCGCACCCCGCATCGACAACCCGCATCCCCGGCGCGATGCGGCCTCGCAAAAGCTGGTCAAAAAGGTAGATGTCGATCTGGCCGAATTGCTCTTGCAGGCGGTTCACGGACCCATCATTATATAGGGACGCCGCCCGAGCCCTGGGTCCCGGCTTCACACTGTCACCGGCGGGCACACCTCAAAGACCCGCAAATCTAACATACAATAGGTCTTTACCAAAGGTCTTCGAAAGCATGAGAAGAACACTCGCAGTCTCTCTACTGGCGCTCCTCTGCTCCACCGCCATATACGCCCAGGCGGTGGCCGGCGCCGGCGCCGTCACCGGCATTGTGCGCGATCAATATGGCGACGGCATTCCGGAGGTCACGCTGGTGATCACCAACCCGTCTATGGGCATCACTCGCAGCATCATGACCAGCGACGAAGGCCTGTTCAACGCTCCCGGCCTCGTGCCGTCGTCCACATATACGCTCAAGGCGACCAAGAAGGGATACGAAGATTGGACGCTCGCCAACTTCGACGTTTCCGTCGGTGAGAACGTCAACTTCCGCATTCCGCTGGTAAAGGCCGGATCCGCGCCCGCCGGCGAACCGCTATCCGCTCTCGCGCCGGTCCAGGATACCAAGATGTCCCTCTCCGCCCTGGTGACCTTCCCTCAGTTGCAGGGCTTGCCCTCCAGTGCCCGCCTGGTCGACAATCTGGTGCTCCTGGCCCCGGCCGTCTCGGAAAACCCGTCCACCGGCTACCTGGGATTCCGCGGCGAGCCGTTTATGAACGCCTTCCTGCTCGACGGCATCAATGCCACCAATAGCTATTCCGTCAAAAAGCCCGGCGTCGCGCCGCTGCTGACTCAAGACACCATTGCTGAACTGCAGGTGATTTCAGCCGCCGCGCCGGCCGAGTTCGGACACGCCTCCGGCGGCATCGTCAATGCCGTCACCCGCAGTGGCACCGACGATTTCCACGTCGAAGCCTATGACTATTACATCGCCCCCTCCCTGGTTGCGCCCGACCCCTTCGGCAACAATTTCAAACCCACCGGCGACCGCCAGCAGGCCGGACTCAGCCTCGGTTCGCCCATCGCGCCCGATCGTTTTTTCGTTTTCGGCAATTTTGAAATGATCAATTGGAATTCCCAGGCCCTCAACCGCATCACCAATCCCCTGATCACCGACTCCACCGGCAATTCCATCCCCGCGGCCAATTGCACGGCCACCGCCGCCCAGTGCACCTCCGCCATCAACTTCATCAAATCGCAGATGAACGTGGTGGTGCCGCGCTCCCTCAAATCCACTTCGGGTTTCCTCAAGCTCGACTTCCGGCCCAGCGACAAGAACAACTTCTCCTTCGAAGGCGACATCCTGCATAAGCACGCTCCCAATGGCATGGAAACCGAGCAGGTGGCGCCCAACGGTGGGTTGCTCGGCTCCAACGCCACCTATACCAGCTCGATTCTCTTCGGCAAGGCCGGCTGGACCAGTGTGATCAACGAAAACACCACCAACGAGTTCCACGGTTCCTATTACAAGGATGGTATCAACGCCTACACCGATTTCAGCCTGACCCCGTCCACCGGCCCGGTCGGCATCAATGTCGCCGGTACGCCCATCGGATCGAACCCGCTGTATCCCGTCAACCTCACCCAGGAGCGCATTTCCGGGGTGGATGCCTACACCCAGGTGATCGGCTCCCACACGATCCAAATCGGCGGGGACGTCACCGAAAACCAGGATCGCGTCGACCAGCTCGACAGCCGCTACGGCTCCTATGACTACACGTCCCTCACGGCTTTCGCCGAAGACTTCTCCGCCAATGTGAAGCAGCAGAAAAACTACGCTCTGTTCACGCAGACTTTCGGCAGTTCGGTCTCGACCGTGCGCACCATGGTCATCCAGGCATTCGCCCACGACACCTGGAAGGCCACCCCGCGCCTGCTTGTCAATTTCGGTGTCCGCTGGGAGAAAACCCGCATTCCCAACCCCACCGAGCCCAACCCCGACAATTACCAGTCGGGCTTCATCCCTTCGACCAATGTCGACTTCGCGCCGCGCGTCGGCGCCGCTTACATGCTCGACAACCGCACCGTCGTGCGCCTCGGCGTCGGAATGTATTATGAGCCCTTCCCCGGCCAGTTGATTCGCGACCTGACCGTCGGCGGCGGCGTCTACCAGACCAACTACACTATTATTCCCAACCAGGTCAATTCGCCGGTCTTCCCCAAGCCGCTGGCATCCACCTCCTCGGTTTCCACGTCCCTCCAGAACTCGATCGTCACCTTCGCGAAATTCCGCAATCCCTACACCGAGCAGGGCACCGTAGCCATCGAACGCCGTCTCACCAATTTCATGGCCCTCGCGGTGAGCTTCGTGGATACCCTGGGCCAAAGGCTGTGGGTCGCCAACGATGTTAACATCGACGGCGCCGCCGTTACTTCGGAAACCTATACCATCAATAACGCGAGCGGCGCCGCGGCCAGCGCCTACACCACCAACGTCTTCTCCACCAACTACGCCCGCAACTGGCAAATCGGCAACGAAGGCGACTCGAGCTACGTCGGCGCGGTAGCCCAGTTGCGCACCGCGCTATCTCACGGCCTGTCGCTGCAGACCTCCTACACCTGGTCGCGCTCGACTGACGATATCAGCGGCCCTCCCGTCGTCAGCATCGTTCCCTCCAACTCCTATATGTCCAGTTATTGGGGCGATCGGGGCCCCTCCGCCTTCGACCAGCGGAACCGCCTCGTCCTCAACTGGACCTGGCAGCCGCGCGTCACCAAGGGCAACTCCATCCCCGAACGCTTTTTCCTGAACGGATGGCAACTCTCCGGCATCGCCACCGCCGCCTCCACGCTCCACGAAACCGCGCTGGTGGACGTCATGGGCCAGCAGTTTACCGGCGTCACCATGGCCTTTCCCACGTCCCTCAACGGCACCGGCGGCTGGTCGCGGGTGCCTTTCGAAGCCGTCAATACCCTGCCCATCGGCAATCAATACAACGTCGACGCGCGCGTCACGCGCGAACTGCCCTTCACGTCGCGGCTGAAAGGCATCCTCATGATCGAAGCCTACAATGCGCTCAACCACAAAAACTACACCAGCGTTGAGCCCATTGCCTTCACTTCCGTCTCCGGCGTGTTGAAGCCGGTTGCCGCCGTGGGCACGCCCAATGCCGACTACGGCTACCCCTACGGCACCGACGCCCGCCGCATTCAAGTGGCCCTGAAGCTGGTGTTTTAGTGGGACCAGCCTCCTGCCCCACGTAAAGCGCCTACAGCGCCGCCAGCAGCTTCCCGATCAGCGCCGTCCGGTCGCCGATGCGGTTCGCCAGGATGCTCTCGTGGGCGGCGTGCGCGCCTTCGCCCACGCCGCCCACGCCGTCCAGCGTTGGAATTCCGAGCGCCGCCGTGAAGTTGCCGTCCGAGCCGCCGCCACTCAGCGATTCCTCCACTTCCACGCCCAGCCCGCGCGCCAGCTTCTGTGCCGTACGGAATAGTCTGACGATCCCCGCCGACCGCTCCATGGGCGGACGGTTCAACCCTCCGCTGACTTCGACGCTGCACCGCGAATCGAAGGCGCGCAGCGCGCGAAACTTTTTCTCGAGCGCTGCCGCATCGTTCAACTTCATCACCCGGATGTCCACTTCCGCCCGCGCCTCGGCCGCCACCACGTTCGAGCGCGTCCCACCCGAAATCACTCCGGGGTTCACCGTGATTCCCCGCTCCGGCTGAGTGAACCCGGCGATATGGTCGAGCTGCCGCGCCAGCTCCAGCACCGCGCTGGCTCCCGAGGCAAAATCCACGCCCGCATGCGACGCCTTGCCGCGCACCACAATCGTGAAATCGCCCACGCCTTTGCGCGCCGTTTTCAGCTTGCCTTCGAGCCCCGTGCCGGGTTCCAGCACCAGCACCGCTTTGCTGGCCCGGGCGTTCTTTTCGGTGAGCGGGCGCGAACTCTGGCTGCCCACTTCTTCATCCGAATTCAGCAACAGCAGCACCTTCGAGGGAACTGCCATCTCCAGGTCCCGCAGCGCGCGCGCGGCGAACACGAAGAACGCGATGCCCGCCTTCATGTCCAGCACGCCGGGCCCCCACAGCCGGCCCTCCGCCTCGCGGAACGGCATGCTGCGCAGCGTGCCTAGCGGCCAGACCGTGTCGGAGTGGCCCAGCGCGAGAATCTGGCCGCTCTTCTTGTGGCCCGGGAGCTTCATCTCGCACAACAGGTGCTTGCCGAACCTGCCTCCGTGACAGGTTTTCACCTGCGCCATGGGAGCCACCGTATCGGAGACCAGTTCCACGAACCGGTTGACCGCCGCCGGATCGTCGCTCGGCGATTCGCATTCCGCGAACTGGCGGATCAGCGCCGTGATCTCACGCTGGCGCGCCGCCACGTAGGAAAGAAGAGGATCCACGGCTTTATGATAGCCGCATCGTGGGCGCAAGGTGTCTATGCAACGCGGAAGGCGCGGAGGCGCGGAGAAAAGTGAGGAAATCTAAGAGTTTTTCCCAGTCCTCCTCCGAGAGAGACCTCATCGATATTGTTGCTGTCACTCTCAGGCGTTTTCTCCGCGTCTCCGCGTTGAACTCAGAGCCTTTATTACGGTCTGAGTGCTTCATGCGATAATGGCGTCTTCCATGACGGTTTTGGACATCAATGACATCCGGGGGATTCTTCCCCATCGCTACCCCTTTCTGCTGGTGGACCGCATCGTCGAATTGGAAGGCGAACGCATCGTCGGCATCAAGAATGTTACCGCCAACGAGCCCTTTTTCCAGGGCCACTTCCCCGACTTCCCGGTGATGCCTGGGGTGCTCATCGTCGAGGCCATGGCGCAGACCGCCGGCGTGCTGGTTCTCCAGAACATGGAGGACCGGCACAATAAGCTGGTGTTGCTGGTGGCCGTCGAGAACGCCCGTTTCCGCAGGCCGGTGGTGCCCGGCGACACGCTGCGCATGGAAATGAAGGTGATCAAGCGCAAGGCCAGCGTCGCCAAAATGGCCGGCGTCGCCACCGTCGATGGCATGGTGGTGGCCGAGGCCGAAGTCATGTGCAAGCTCGCCGACAAGGAAGAAAAACCGCCGGCGCCGGCCGCGTAGCAATGCCCATCCATCCGACCGCCATCGTGGACCCGCGGGCGCGCATCGCGGAAAGCGCCGACATCGGTCCATATTGCATCGTGGGCGCGGAAGTGGAAATCGGCGCGCGTACCCGCCTGGTGGCCAGCCTCTACCTGGAAGGCCCCACCCGCATCGGTGAAGACAACATTTTTTTCCCGTTCTCGAGCGTCGGGGTGGCCTCGCAGGATCTGAAGTACCAAGGCGAGCGCGCCGAAACCCGCATCGGCCACCGCAACCGCATCCGCGAATTCGTGACTATCCACCGCGGCACCCAGGGCGGCGGCCTGGTCACCTCCATCGGCAGCGACAACCTGCTGATGACCTATACCCACGTGGCGCACGACTGCCGCATCGGCGACCACGTCATCCTCGGCAACTCCGTAGGCCTGGCGGGCCACGTCGTCATCGAAGATTGGGCCGACGTCAGCCCGTTCAGCGGCGTCCATCAATTCTGCCGCATCGGCCGGCACGCGTTTATCGGTCCCTACAGCGTAATCAAGCAGGATATTCTGCCGTTCTCGCTGACCAGCGCCAAGCCGGAAGTGAGCGTCTTCGGCGCCAACAGCGTGGGCCTGGAACGGCGCGGCTTCGCCAAGCCCGTGATCGAATCCCTGCAGACGGCCTTCCGTTTGCTCACGCGATCTAACCTCAACACCTCGCAGGCCACCGAACGCATCCGTACCGAAGTGCCGGCCTGCGACGAGGTGGAAGAGCTGCTCGAATTCATCCGCGCTTCGGAGCGCGGCGTCGTTAAGTGAAGTGTCCAGTGAAGTGTCAAGTAAACTGGTCAAGTAGAGTGGTCTATTAAATGCGCTACGGCCTGATTGCCGGAAACGGCCGCTTCCCCGAACTGGCGCTCGAAAGCGCGCGCCGCCTGGGCCACGACGTAACCGTCATCGCCATCCAGGAAGAAGCCTCGCCCGAAATTGAGGCTCTCGCGCCGCGCTGCTATTGGACCTCGCTCGGCCAGCTCGGCAAGCTCATCGACATCCTGAAGCGGGAAGACATCACCGAAGTGGTGATGTGCGGCCAGGTGAGGCACGCCAGGATTTTTTCGTCCATCGTGCCGGACTGGCGCCTGGTCAAGCTGCTGGCATCGCTGCCGTCGAAGAACACCGACGGCCTGATCGGCGGCATCATCAAGATCCTCGCGGACGAAGGCATTCACCTGAGCGATTCCACGGCGCTGTTGAAGCCCCTGCTGGCCACTCCCGGCGCGATGTCGCAGCGCGAGCCGCAAAAGGAAGAAGCCGCCGACATCCAGTACGGCCGGCGCGTGGCCGATGCGCTGGCCGGTTTCGACGTGGGCCAAAGCGTCGCCATTTGCGAACGCGCCTGCGTGGCCCTGGAAGCTATGGAAGGCACCGACGCCATGCTGCGCCGCGCCGCCGGCCTGGTGAACGGACGCCGCCTCTCGCTGGTCAAAGTGGCCCGCCGCCGCGAGCACCTGCTGTTCGACGTTCCCGTGGTTGGTTTGAGCACCATTCCGGTGATGCGCGAAACCGGGACCACCGTGCTCGCCATGGAGGCCGGCCGCACCCTGATGCTCGACCGGGAAGAAATGTTGAAACAGGCCGATTCGGCCAATCTCGCCATCGTGGGGTTCTAGTTGACGAAACATCGACTGGCCGTAATCGGCGCCGGACAATTCGGGAAGAACCACTGCCGCGTCGTTCACGAATCCGGGCGCGCCCAACTCTGCGCCGTGGTGGATACCGATGCCGCGCGCGCCGCCGAATCCGCCGCGCTCTATCAGGCCGAGCCTCTCGCCGACGCTGGCGCGCTGGCCGGCAAGGTGGACGCCGCCATCGTCGCCGTGCCCACCACCGCGCATGAAGCCGTGGCCCTGGCGCTCATCGAAGCCGGCATCGACGTGCTGGTGGAAAAGCCCATCGCAGCTGATCTCGAAGCCGCCGGCCGCCTGGTGGCTGCCGCCGCGCGCCACGGCCGCATCCTGCAGGTGGGCCACCTGGAGCGCTTCAACCCCGCCGTCATCGAGCTGGAGAAACGCGCCACCCTGCCGCTCTTCTTCGAGATTCACCGGCTCAACATCTTCAGCCCGCGCAGCCTGGACGTGGACGTGGTGCTCGACCTCATGATCCACGACGTCGATATCGTGCTGGCCCTGGCCCGCGCCTCGCCACAGGAGATCCGCGCCGCCGGCATCCGCATCCTATCCGAAAAGGTGGATATCGCCAACGTGCGCTTGCAGTTCCCCAACGGCTGTGTTGCCAACCTCACCGCCAGCCGCGTCTCCACCGAGCGCGTCCGCAAACTGCGCCTGTTCCAGCCGCAGCAATACCTGTCGCTCGACTACGGCCGGCAGGATCTGGCGGTCTTTTCGGTGGACGCCGGCCGGCAGATCGGTTTCGAGCAGGCTCCGGTTTCGAAAGCCGAGCCCCTGAAGCTCCAGCTCGATGCCTTCCTGGACAGCCTGGAAACCCGAAATTCCCCGAAATGTTCCGGCTCCGCCGCGCGTCTAACGCTAGAGGTCGCCCTGGCCATTCTTGATAAGATTAAGGAGCACTCGGACGTGGTCTCGCGGTCTTTGGAAGCCGGATGGAAACCGTAGCAAAACCTCCTGCCGATCTGGAGCTCCATCTCCTCACGGATTGGGGCGACCCTTCAGGCCGTGCCCGCAAGGGTCGGGCAGCGATCCTGTCCGTGCTGGTTCATATCGCCGCCATCGTGTTCATCGTCGTGGTGCCCGAATCCATCATGCAGCCGCCGGCCCGGCGAAGGATGGAGCCCGTGGTCACACCGCTCATCGAACCGCTGAGCCTGCTTACCCAGAAAGAACCCAACGCGGGCAAGGTGGACAAGCAATTCAACGCTACCCACATCGAGCCCCGTCCCCGCATCCAGATGCCGCCCGCGCCGCCGGCCGCTCCGCCGCAGCCCCAGGCGGCAGCGTCCGCGCCGCCCAAGCAGGCGCAGGCGGCCGCACTACCGGAACCGCCTAAGGTGGAGCTCAATAACGAAACACCCAAGCTCACACTACCCGTGGGCCCGCCCCAGATTCAGGCGGTAGAAAAGCCCCAGCCGGGTTTTGAAGACGTGACCGCGCCCCGCCAGGTCCCGCCGGACCAGCGCGTGCTGCCGATTCCCGGCCCGTCGGTGGAGAACGCCATCCGCGGCGTGTTGCGTTCAGGCGGCGCGTCCAGCCCCGCTGTGGCTCCGGCCGGTCCGCCGGCCACCGCCGAACTTCCGCAACTGTTGAGCGACGCGCAGGGCGTGGATTTCCGCCCCTACCTGGCGCAAGTGCTGGCTTCCGTCAAGGGCCGCTGGTTCGCCATCATGCCCGACGCCGTCAGGCAAGGCCGCACCGGCAAGGTGGGAGTGCAGGTGGAACTCCTGCGCAACGGCGGACTCGGAAAGGTGGTGTTCGTTGGAACCACGGGCGTGCCTGCCCTGGACAACGCCGCCATTGCCGCCATCAGCGCCGCCAGCCCGTTCCCCCCGCTGCCCGCGGCATTCAAAGGCGCCGAGATCAGAGTGCAGATCAACTTCGCGTACAACGTGAAAAAGGAGTAAGCGTTTGGTGGGGTAGACCCCCTGGTCTGCGCGGGTCCCCCGGGACCCGCTCTCCTCTCCAAGAATCAAGTCCTTTGACAACTTCGAGAGGCCGACGGGGCGTCGGCCGCAGTCCAGGGGGACTGCCCCACCTCGCGCTATCCTGCAAGCAATGGCCGGCAAAACCATCAGCGAAAAAATTCTTTCCGCGAAATCCGGTGTGGACGCGCGCGCCGGCGGCGTGGTGGTTTGCCCCGCCGATTGCGCCATGGGTACGGACGGCTCCGCCCACATGGCCATCGATTATTTCGAAGCCATGGGCGGACGGTCGGTGCCTTACGCAGCGCGCATCGTATTCGCTCTGGATCACTATGCGCCTGCGCCCAACCGCGCCATCGCGCTGCTCCACCAGCGGCTTCGCGAGTTCTCCGGGCAATTCGGCATCGAACTGTGGGACGTGGGGCAGGGCATCGGCCATCAACTGATGGTGGAATCGGGCCGCGCCGCTCCCGGCGGCCTGGTGGTGGGCGCCGACAGCCACGCGGTGACCTACGGCGCGCTGAATGCCTTCGCCACCGGCATCGGATCCTCGGACCTGGCGGCCATTTTGATTTGCGGCCGCCTCTGGCTGCGCGTTCCGGAATCCATCCGCGTGAGCCTCACGGGGCAATTACCGCGCGGCGTTTACGCCAAGGACGCTGCGCTCGCTCTGGCCGCGACCCTGGGCGCGGATGGCGCCGCGTACCAGGCGTTGGAATTCGGCGGCCCGGGCGTGGGCGCTCTGGACATGGACGACCGCCTGGTGC
>JBEKYE010000043.1:0-18427 GCA_049511275.1 Bryobacteraceae bacterium | reverse complement strand
GGCCGTGCTTTATGAAAACCTGGCTTTGATTCCGGGCAATGTCTCCGACGACGCCTTCGTATACGTGAATGTGGACCAGGGGAACGGCAATCCGGCGCAGATGCTGGAGGGTCCGGAATTCACCAGCGATGACGGGCCGCAGCCGACGCCGGAGGCATCCACGCTGGTGCTGGCGGGCACGGCGCTGGCGGCGCTCGGATTGGTTGGGCGGCGCAAGGCTGGGAATGCTGGGGGACAGGTCCGCGAAGGTTTGAAGCCGCCGCGTGCGGCCACCAGATAATTATGTGTATGCAGGAGCCAAACATGACACTAGGACGTACTCGCGAACGGCTGCTGAACCGGATTGCCATTCAACTGATCGATAATGCCACGAAGCTCCATCGCACCGATCTCAAGCTGCTGGCCAGCCAGGAACTGCTCTCCGGAATCAAGGAAGAGCTGCGGCAGAGACGGGAAGGACGCGACGGCGTGGCTCTTCAGTCAGCCGCCGCTTAGCGGAAACCGCTGGGCCGCCTGATGAAGGAAGGCCCACAGCCACAATCGCCGAGAGCGATGGCAGGGACCACATCTACGGCTCGGGCGTGTTCTGTTCACCTGCGTTAACCCAGCGTTAACCCGCACTTCTCACAGACATTCGGTGGTGACGATGTGGCGCACGCACCGTGCGTGCGCCACTTGGCCGGGCCGGACGTGAGACCGTCATCGCGAGCAAGCCAAGCGCAAAACGAAACATCCCCGATGTCCAATATTGAACAGACGGCGTATTCGCCCCAGATTTATCCTGGTCATGTTCCTAAGGAAATTCTGACCACGGCCACTTGAGCCGAAGGAAGAGGCTTGAGACTATGGATATCCGGAAAATGATTGCAGAACTTCACGAGGAGCGTGCGCGCCTTGAGGAAGCAATCATCAGTCTCGAAAATCTGTCGCCTATGCGAACATCTCGCAGAGGCCGGCCACCGGCATCGAGCAGGTTGACCAGTCTCGCCGCGCCTCAGAACGGGAATGGCCAGAACGGCTCAATGGGTCGCACCGTCCAGTAGCCCGTGTCTATATGGACCTCCGGGTCCTGTTGAGTATACACCCCGGCACGAACGGGCCCCGTTCCATTCGTGCCACGTGAGCGTTACTTCGTAGACGACGTTCCGCGACCGCGCCGGGCGCGGGCGCTCACGGCGCGGCAGCGTCGAGAGCGGCGATTTCAGCCGCGTGGAGCCGCCAACCGGTTGCGGCGGCGTTCTCCTGCGCCTGGCGGGAATTCTTTGCCCCGGGTATTGGCACCGCGCTCTTGCAGATGAGCCAGTTCAGCGCCATCTGGGCGGGAGACTTGCCTTCGTGCGCCTGCCCCACCTCGCGCATCAGGCCGAGCAGGGGCTGGATGGATCTGAGCCTTCCGCCGCCGACGGTGTATCTGCGCATGCCCGGCGGGCGGTTCTGCGGCGTGTACTTGCCGGTCAGCAGACC
This sequence comes from Bryobacteraceae bacterium, assembly GCA_049511275.1. Classification (GTDB taxonomy): domain Bacteria; phylum Acidobacteriota; class Terriglobia; order Bryobacterales; family Bryobacteraceae; genus PALSA-129. The sequence goes on along the minus strand of JBEKYE010000043.1, from coordinate 16,963 downwards.
CTTGGCAAGAGGGCTGTATGCGATTAACGTGACACCCAGTTCCCGGCAGGACTGCAGCACGCCATTGCGCTCCACCTTGCGGTTCAGTAAGTGATATTCCACCTGGTTCGAGGCCAGCGGAATCCCGCGCCGGGAGAGAACTTCGTGGGCCTGCCGCATCTGCGCGGCGCTGTAATTCGATACCCCCACCGAACGCGTCAGCCCTGCTTCCATGGCGTCGGCCAGCGCATTGGCCCATACCGCAACCGGCACCACTGAGAACGGAAAATGAATCTGGTATAGATCCACCCGGCGGAGCCCTAATCGCGCGAGGCTGGCGCGCAACGCCTGTAGCAGCGCGCTCCCGCGCAGCCGCGACGGCCAGGGCGCAAACTTGGTTGCCACCACCGCCGGCACTCCGGACGCGGCCGGCGCCATCTCTCTCAGGCACTCGCCCAGCAGAACTTCGGAGCGCCCCTTGCCGTAGACCTCGGCGGTGTCGAAAAAGTTGATCCCTCCCTCGATGCTCCTCCGGAATGCTTCGTGAATGTCGCGATCGGTGTGGGTGGCGCCATAGCTCCACATCGCACGGTCGCCCCATTGCCATGTCCCCAAACCGGCGGGCGAGATGCGGATATCCGTTTTGCCGAGCGGAATCAGGTCTTCCATAAAGCGCACCTTTCCTGGTTCATGAGGCCAGTTTCTTCAGCAGCCACGCCATGTTCCGTCCCAGCACTTTCATGGTGCGGATGCCTTCCTGGTCTGTTTCCACCTCGCCGGGTTCCCGCCCGATCCCGATGTTCCAGTAGGATGAGCCCGGTATGATCATCTCGCTGATCAGGAAAAAGTGGTTCAGGGCATCGAACGCGTGGATCGCCCCGGCCCTTCGCACCGCGATCACTCCCGCCCCCACCTTGCGGCGGAACATGCCGCCGTTGGCACCTCCAACCATGCAGGCGCGGTCGATCAGCGCCTTGATCTCCGGCGAGACATCGGCCACGTAGGTCGGCGAACCGAGCAGAATGCCGTCCGCCGCCGCCATTTTTTCGATGTAGGCGTTCCCCGCATCGTTGCTCTGCGCGCAGCGCCCATCTTTCCGGGTTGAGCACTCGCGGCACGCCAGGCACCCATGGATCTTCGATCCACTCAGTTCCACCAGTTCGGTGTCGATGCCTTCCTTTTCCACTTCGCCGAGCACGTAGCGAAGCAGGATCGCAGTATTGCCGCCTTTTCTCGCACTGCCGTTAAAAGCGATCACTTTCATATCAGACCTGCCGTTCCGAAACCCTATTCTCTCTCCTGGCGGGCGCTGCGTCACGGGGGTGAAAAAACAAGCGGATCCCGCAACAAAGAAGGTCTTCAAAGTCTGGCGACTGCCCCATCACCGCGAGATGAACTGATTTTAATTGCGGATTAAGGGACCCTTCATGGGTGGTTCGCTATCATTGAGTCCGGACGATGACCTCGTCGCATTCCAAAGGAGAACTCAATGAAGAAACTGATGACGCTGATGGTGGGCGCTACGCTGGCTTTCGCAGCCGTATCCGCGTATGCCCAACCGACGAAGAGCACCAAGATCACCAAGAGCACCAAGATCACCAAGGCGAAGGGCACGGTAGTCAAGAAGTCCACCGTAAAGAAGTAAGGCGGCTTCCACGAGCCGAGTTTTCCGGCAAGCCAGTAGCGTTCTCAAGTTTCCGCCCAGGTCTGTATCCTTGCTCCCAGGAGATCTCCGGAGTCCGGCTCATGAGACTCACACTCCTGGGCGGCTTCTTGTTCCTCTCAGCGTTTTTGGCGTTGCGCCGGCGTCCTGGGGCACGCGCCTTTACCGCATCCTGCTGAGCGCCGACTCTCCGCCGGCGCGCGCCAACTGGACCCTGCGCCTTACCACCGGGGGCGCGGAACAGAGGCTTCCACGACCTTGAAGACCCTTGACGCGCGAAACTCGGAAGCATGGCGGGAATGGCTCGCCAGGCACCACCACTCGGAATCGGAGGTGTGGCTGGTGTTCTACAAGCGCCAGTCGGGGCGCCCATCCATCGCCTACCTCGATGCGGTAGATGAGGCACTGTGTTTCGGCTGGATCGATAGCTTGATCCAGCGCCTCGATGACGACCGGTATGCCAGAAAGTTCACGCCGCGAAAACCTGACAGCAAATGGTCGGATGCGAATCGCAAGCGGTTCGCGCAGCTTCAGGCAAGCGGGCGCCTGGCGCCGGCTGGATTGCGGCGTGCACCCACCGATCGAAGCTATGCGCCAAGGCCATCTCCGTCGAAGGTCCCGCGGTATATCCAGGAAGCGCTCGAGAGCCGGCCGGCGGCGTGGAATTATTTCGCGAGCCTGGCGCCATCATACCGGCGCCTGTACATCGCCTGGATCGATTCCGCCAGGCAACCGGGAACGAAGGCGAGACGGCTGCGGGAGGTCATCGGTCTGCTCGCGGCGGGCAAGAAACTTGGCTTGAAATGATGTGCCGGCCAGCAGGATGCTGGAGCCGCGCGCCGGCATGCGGACACGCGACCGCGCTACTTGACCTGCACGGCAGCGCCTGCCGCCGCCACCTTGCCTTCCAGGGCATCCTGCGCCACCGCGCGCACGGAGTAGGCGCCCGGCGGCGCTTTGAGCGTCATGGCGGCAGTGTAGCCGGTCTTCGCCAACTGCGCGAAAGTCGCCTCGGTGAAATTCAGCTCCAGTTCGCTCCGCTTGCCGGTTACGAAGCCGCCGCGGCTATCCAGCAGAACCGCGACAATGGTTAGCTTTTGTTTCCGCCGGTCCTGGCTGGTCTCGAAGCGCAGGCGGTTGAAATCCAGGTGCGCCACCATGGTGATGCCCGGCGGCCCCGCCCACTGCTCCCAGGTGAACCAGGCTGGCAAGTCCGTGACGGTATCCGAGGCCATCACTTCGCTGTCGAGTCTGGACAACGGTGAGACCTGCGCGGCGGCGTTCGCCGAGGGCGCCGTGTAGCCCATCCGGGCCTGTAGCGAATCGTGTTTGTCCCTGGTGAGCCGCACTTTTAGACTGTGAAAGCGCCCATCGGCCGCCACGTCCGAAGGCGCGAAGCCGAGCACGTACAGGATCTCCGGCACCATGGCCAACACCTGGATGCCCCGAGCCAGATCGTTGTTGTTGTGGTAGAAGGTGCCACCGGTGCCGGCGGCCAAAGCTGCCATCGAGTCGGAAAGCAGGCTCACTCCTTGAGTCGATCTCGGCCCCATGGAGAAAAGCCCTCTGGCGTCCAGAGTGTTGATCACTACTTCCGCATGCAGCGCCTTGGCCATCACCAGATCCAGGTTGGTCTGCCGGATGCCCGTGAGGAATCCCGCGGAGGTCAGCAGAATCATGCGCTGCCCCGGCAGGTTCGCCATGGCGTCCACCACGTCTCCGATCACGTCCAGTGTATTGTTCGAGACAAGCCGCGTGCGGTCCCAGACCAGTTGAGCCATACCCATTACCACAGTGTCCGGACACGGGTGGTGGGAACAGCCTGCACATTCGGCCATTTTCGCCTTCAGCAGCATGTTGCCCGGGTCCAGGTTATTCGTCATCTGATATGCCTCGTAGGGCCGGATGTGGGGGCACATGTATGGATCGTCAGTGTTTCCCCTCGGGGCGGGAGTCACCCTGGCGATCTGCTCGACCAGCTTCGGCACATCGCCGGTGAACTCCGAGCGATTTGACCGCGCGGTAGTAACCACCACCACGCTGTCGCCCGGCGCCAGGCTGGTCTTGACGAATCGCTCCGCCGCTTCTTTGGCCGGCGCCAAAGCGCCCACATCCAGGTGCAGATCGTCGAACAAAAGCGCCACGAAGCGGGGCCGCGGCTGGCTTTTCGGTTCCGCGGCGTCAGCGGGCGCGGCCGGCCTCGCGCCGCCGGCGTCGCCGCGCGGCGTGAAACTTTGCACCGAGAAGGCCGTGATCGTCTGTTTCTTCCCGGAGTCGTAGACTTCGAAGTCGTCCCGCGTGAGCCCGGCAACCGTGCGGCGCTGCCCGTCGCGGACCACCACCGGAACTTCCACCAAGTCTACCTGGGTGCGCAATGTGACCGGCGGTGGAGGCACGTACGGAACCGTCAGCGCATGCATCTCGTCGGGAGCGATGGACTGGGCCGCCAGGCCCAGGCAGGCAAGCGCGGCCGACACGGCCAGGTACGGGCTTTTGGAGCAGTTCACGCGTCTACGCTGCGAGGATAGCACGCAGACGCCGCCAACAATCCACCGCCATGGCGTTTTATACACAACTTTGTCACACCCCGTCGCCGCTAACTTCAATGGTGCGTTGACGCAGAAATTTGTTGAAAACCGCCCCGGCGCCGCCGAATCGGCTGGCATTCCGCGCGGCACGGCGTTACAAGAGTAGAGTCCATTAGGTGGCTGCGCAGCCGGGGTGGCAAATCTCGGGGGAGGTGGTCATCCGGTTGCGCAGGCCTCCTTGGATAATCCCCCATCGCCAACTCCCTTTCATCTCCGGTACACTGTGGAACAACGCACCCGGAGGCCCTGTCATGCCGATTGTGAAACGTCGCCCGTTGCTGGCCGCGCTCTCGCTCATCCCCCTCGCCGCGGTCCTGGCCCAGCCCGGCGCCGCGCCCAATTCGCAACCCAATCCGTACCGCACTATCGAGAACTTTTTTAAGCTTCCGGAAGGCCGCGCATGGGGTTCGACCAGCGCGGTCGATCTCGATCGCGACGGCCATATCTGGGTGGCCGAGCGCTGCGGCGCCAACTCCTGCGCCGATAGTCCGCTCGCGCCGGTTCTCGAGTTCGACGCCACCGGCAAACTGCTCAAGAGCTTCGGCGCCGGCCTGCTGCTCTTCCCGCATAACCTGGCGGTCGACGGCGACGGCAACATCTGGGTCACCGATGGCCGCGGCCATCAGATCGTCAAGTTCAATCCCGACGGCAAAGTTCTGCTCACTCTCGGAAAGAAGGGCGTGCCGGGCGATGGCCCCGATACCTTCAATCAGCCTTCCGCCGTGGCCTTCGCTCCCAACGGCGATATTTTCGTCGCCGACGGCCACGGCGGCAACTCCAACGCCCGCGTGGTGAAGTTTTCCAAAGACGGCACATTTCTCCAGACCTGGGGCAAGAAAGGCACGGCCCCCGGCGAATTCGATACTCCCCACTGCCTGGCTTTCGATTCCGCCGGCCGCCTCTTTGTGGGCGACCGCGCCAACAACCGCATCCAGATCTTCGACCAGGACGGCAAGTTCCTCGATCAGTGGACGCAGTTCGGCCGCCCCAGCGGCCTCTACATCGGCAAGGGCGACATCCTCTATGTCTCCGATTCCGAATCGCGCGAGCGCGACGGTTACGGCCACCACCCCGGCTGGAAGCGCGGCATCCGAATCGGCAGCGCCAGGACCGGCGTGGTGGCCGCCTTCATCCCCGACACTTTCGCCGACCCGGAGAGCGCCGCCACCAGCGGCGCGGAAGGCATTGCCGCCGATCCGCGAGGCGTCATCTACGGCGCCGAGGTCGGCCAGAAGGACTTGAAGAAATATGTCAAGTAAGGGAGGCGTGCTGCGCGCGGCGTTCGGATCAAAGTAGATTCAGGCGTCAAACTCCTGATTGTGCTATTTTGTATCTTATGCGGCCCTTCAAATGGACCAAGGCCAATGCCTGTTTTGTCCCTAAAATCGATGATGAGCATCGCGCCATTTACCACGATGCCGATGAACTGCAACGGTCGCTTACCGCCGCGGCTCCCGAATTTGCGATTCTCGAAATCCTGCACCGGCTCATCGCCACCACCGAAGACCATCTGCTGTACGAAGAAGGCTTGATGCGCTCGACTCGCTACGAAGCCTATGACTGGCACCGGCAACAGCATGACACGCTGCGCAAGCGCCTCCGCCAGTTCGTGCCGCTCATCGAAGACGGCGACCGGCAGGCCGCCCTGACGCTGGTCGAGTTCCTTTCCAAGTGGTTGAAAGACCACACGGCCCTTGCCGACCGCATGCTGGGCGCTCACCTGCGCAACCAGGATCGGCTGCACGCGGCGTAGGTTGGGACGGACCATCGCTTTTTGTGGTCTGCCGTTCCTCTCCAAATCGCCCGGCGCTTGGCAGACGACAACAAACCGAACGTCTGTCCTGCCGGGCCTCGTGATACTGTAGGGTCGATGTCTCGCCAGATCGCCTTTGCGCTTGCCGCTGCCGCGGCGCTCGCGCTCGCCGGATGCTCGCCATCCGCCGCAATCAAGAAGCCAGAGCAACCCGCCCCTGCCGCCGCCAAACCGGAGCCCGTGCCCGACGTTTATCGCGTGCAGCTCGACACCTCCAAAGGCTTGATCGATCTCGAAATTCATCGCGACTGGGCGCCCCGCGGCGCCGATCATTTCTATGAACTGGTGCACACGGGGTTCTTCACTGACGCCCGGTTCTTCCGCGTGGTGCGCGATTTCGTGGTGCAGTTCGGCATCAGCGGCGATCCGCAATCCAACCAGCTATGGGCCTCCGCCATGCTGCCCGACGACCCGGTGAAAAAGCACAACGTCAAAGGCGCCCTGACCTTCGCCATGCGCGGTCCGAATACGCGCTCCACGCAGTTGTTCATCAACCTGGCTGACAATCGCAAGAGCCTCGACGGCCATGGCTTTGCGCCCATCGGCAAAGTGACAGCGGGCATGGACGTGGTGGAGAGCCTGTATTCTTTTTACGGCGACATGCCGCCCATGGGGCAGGGGCCCGATCCCAATCTGATCCAGCAGCAGGGCACCGCATACCTGGAAAATCGATTTCCCCGGTTGGATTTCATCAAAAGAGCTGTGATTCGGTGATATAGTATGAAAGACCCTGCCCCCGATTCGAAGGGGACCAGGAAGTTACCAATACAGGGTCAAACTTGAACGACGCGGCCCGGCGGATTAACCACCCGCCGGGTTTTTTTTAGGGCTGGTGGAAGTCCGCGCTGGATGTGGCGGCACGCGGCCAGCAACAGCGCCATGAGATAATGTGGGTGACCACCATGAAGCTCACTGCCGTATACATGAAAGTGCCGGAGGGCTATGTAGCCTTTATAGAGGAACTGCCCGGCGCCAATACGCAGGGTGAAACTCTGGAGGAAGCTCGCGAGAACCTCAACGAGGCGGTCGCTCTGGTACTGGAAGCAAATCGCACCATGGCTGAACAATCCCTTCAGGGAGCATCGGTGATCCGCGAGACCTTCGTGCCTTCCGCGGCATGAAGCGCGCCGATCTGATCCGCCACCTCGAACGCTCTGGTTGCCAGTTTCTCCGGGAAGGCGGGAATCACACGGTCTATATCAACCCTCCCGCGCGTAAGTCATCGTCAGTGCCACGCCACCGCGACGTGAATGACTTCCTGGCCCGTAAGATTTGCGCCGATCTTCAGATCCCTCCTCCGAAGGCGTAGATTAGTGGCCGCGGGCAAAGCCCTTATGCCGTCGTCTTTTTCTGTTCGTGGATTTCCTGCAGGCTCCAGACCCGGATCGGATCCCGCAGCTTCGCCGCCACGGCGTCGGCGGCGGCGCGCGCACCGCTCATGGTGGTGACGCAGGGCACGCGGTACATCACCGCGCTGCGGCGGATGGCCTTCTCATCGTGGAACGCGGGCGCTCCGGCGGTGGTGTAAATGGCCAACTGGACGGCGCCGCCTTTCAGCAGGTCCACCACGTTGGGCCGGCCTTCGTTCACTTTGAGGACGGTCCTGCACGCGAGCCCGGCGTTGCGCAGCGCCGCGGCCGTGCCGCGCGTCGCCACCAGTAGAAATCCCAGGTCCGCGAATGCCTGGGCCACTTTCACGGCTTCCGGCTTCTGATGGTCGTTCACGCTGATGAACACCGTGCCCTTATCGGGCAACGGGCTGCCGGCGCTGATCTGCGCCTTCAGAAACGCTTCGCCGAAGTTCACTCCCACGCCCATCACCTCGCCCGTGGAACGCATCTCCGGACCGAGTACCGGGTCGACGCCCGGGAATTTGTTGAACGGAAATACCGGCGACTTGACGAAATCCTGCGTGACGGAAAGCTTGCCGCTTCCCAGGTTGTAATCCTTGAGCTTGCGGCCCCACATCAGGCCCACTGCGATCTTGGGAAGCGCCACGCCCGTGGCCTTGCTTACATAGGGCACCGTGCGCGAGGCACGCGGGTTCACCTCCAGCACGTACACCACGCCGTTCTGAATGGCGTATTGCACGTTCATCAGGCCGACCACGCGCAGCGCCTTGGCCAGCCGCACGGTATAGTCTTCGATAGTCGCGATGGCTTTCTCTGGCAGCGATTGCGGCGGCAGCACGCAGGAGCTGTCGCCCGAATGCACGCCGGCCTCCTCGATGTGCTCCATGATTCCGGCAATTAAGACTTCGTCGCCGTCCGCCAGCGCGTCCACGTCCACTTCGGTGGCGTCTTCCAGGAAGCGGTCGATCAGCACCGGCCGGTCCTGCGAGAAGGTCACGGCTTCGCGCATGTAATGCCGCACCATCTCCTCGTCGTAGGCGATCACCATGGCGCGGCCGCCCAGCACGTAGCTGGGCCGCACCAGCACCGGGTAGCCGATGCGCCGCGCCGCTTCGCAAGCTTCCTCCACGCTGGTCGCGGTGCCGTTGGCTGGGCAGGGAATCGCCAGCTCTTCCAGCAGTTTGCCGAAAAGTTTGCGATCCTCGGCCAGGTCGATATCGGAAGGATCGGTGCCGATGATCGGCACGCCCAGCCGCTTCAGCGGCAGCGCCAGGTTGAGCGGCGTCTGCCCGCCAAACTGCACAATCAGCCCGTCGGGCTTCTCGGTGTCGCAGATGTTGAGGACATTCTCCAGCGTCAGCGGCTCGAAGTAGAGGCGGTCGCTGGTGTCGTAATCGGTCGAGACGGTCTCCGGGTTGCAGTTGACCATGATCGATTCGACGCCCAGTTCCTGCAGCGCGAACGAGGCATGGCAGCAGCAGTAATCGAACTCGATGCCCTGTCCGATGCGGTTCGGCCCGCTGCCCAGAATCATGACCTTCTTGCGGCCGCCGGGGTCGGCCTCGCAGGCGGATTCGTAGTTGGAATAAAGATACGGCGTGAAGCTCTCGAATTCCGCGGCGCAGGTGTCCACGCGGCTGAAGACCGCGGCCACGCCCAGCTCCTTGCGCCGGTTGCGCACGGCGATTTCATCCGCGCCCCAGGTTTTGGCCAGTTGCGCGTCGGAGATGCCGTAGCGCTTGGCGCGGCGAAAAACTTCCTTGGAAATGTCCGGCCAGGCTTCCTTCGCCAGCTCGCTTTCGAAATCCACCACCTCTTTCATCTGCGCCAGGAACCAGCGGTCGATAGACGTCAGCTCGTGAATCTCTTCCACCCCGAAACCACTGGCCATGGCGAAGCGGATGTAGTTCAGGCGGTCGGGCGTGGGGGTGATGAGTTTTTGCGGGATCAGGTTCTTGTCGAATTTCTCGGAGCCGAAGGCTTTGCCGGTTTCCAGGCTGCGCATGCCCTTCCACAGGGCCTGTTTGAACGTGCGGCCGATCGCCATCACTTCTCCCACCGATTTCATCTGCGTTCCCAGCGTCGGGTCCGCGCCCGGGAATTTCTCGAAGGCCCACTTGGGAATTTTTACCACTACGTAGTCGATGGTCGGCTCGAAGCAGGCCGGCGTTTTGCGCGTGATGTCGTTGCGGATTTCGTCCAGCCGGTAGCCCACCGCCAGCTTCGCCGCGATCTTGGCGATGGGGAACCCGGTGGCCTTCGACGCCAGCGCCGAGCTGCGCGAAACTCGCGGGTTCATCTCAATGATCACCATCTTTCCGTTGGCCGGGTTGATGGCGAATTGCACGTTGGAGCCGCCGGTATCCACGCCAATTTCCCGCAGGCAGCGGATGGCGGCGTCGCGCATCATCTGGTATTCGCGGTCGGTCAAAGTCTGCGCCGGCGCCACCGTGATGGAATCCCCGGTGTGCACTCCCATGGGGTCGAAGTTTTCAATCGAGCAGACAATGATGCAGTTGTCCGCCAGGTCGCGCATCACCTCCAGTTCGAATTCCTTCCACCCCAGCACGCTCTCTTCGATGAGAACTTCGTGAACCGGCGAGAGCGCGATGCCGCGCTCCAGAATCTCCATCAGCTCTTCCCGGTGGTAGGCGATGCCGCCGCCCGTGCCGCCGAGCGTGAAGCTGGGCCGCAGGATGCACGGGTAGCCGATGCGCTCCGCGAATTCCAACCCGCCCTTCACGCTGTTCACCAGTTGCGATTGCGGCGTCTCCAGGCCGATCTTGCGCATGGCGTCCTTGAACAGCAGGCGGTCTTCGGCCTTCTTAATGGCGTCGATCTTGGCGCCGATCAGCTCCACGCCGTACTTGTCCAGAATGCCGGCTTCGGCCAGCTCGACGGCCAGGTTCAAGCCCGTTTGCCCGCCCACCGTGGAGAGCAGCGCATCCGGCCGCTCGCGCCGGATAATCTCTTCCAGGTAGGGCACGGTCAGCGGTTCGACGTAGGTCTTATCCGCGAGGTCGGGGTCGGTCATGATGGTCGCCGGGTTGGAGTTCACCAGCACCACCTGGTAGCCGTCGGCGCGCAGCGCTTTGGCCGCCTGCGTCCCCGAATAGTCGAACTCGCAAGCCTGGCCGATGACGATTGGGCCGGAGCCGACGATCAGGATGCGGTGCAGATCGTTGCGTCTGGGCATCGGCTATCTCCCGCCCATCAGTTGGATGAAGTCTTCAAACAGGTAGTGCGAATCGTGCGGTCCCGGCGCCGCTTCCGGGTGGTATTGCACGCAGAACGCCGGATGGTTGCGTAGGCGGAAGCCTTCGAGGGTCTGGTCGTTGAGGTTGACGTGCGTGATTTCGACCGCGCCCGAGTCGAGCGAATCCGGATCCACCGCGAAGCCGTGGTTGTGCGAGGTGATCTCGACTTTCTGCGTGAGCTCGTTGCGCACCGGGTGGTTGGCGCCGCGATGGCCGAATTTCAGCTTGTATGTCTTGCCGCCCGCCGCCAGCCCGAGCAGTTGATGGCCCAGGCAGATGCCGAAAATCGGCTTCGCGCCGATCAGCTTGCGGATGTTCCGCACCTGGGCCTCGAGCGGCTCCGGGTCGCCCGGGCCGTTCGAGAGGAAGATACCGTCCGGCTTGAGCGCCAGCACATCCTCCGCCGAGGTCAGCGCCGGGACCACCGTCACACGGCAGCCTGATTGAACTAAACGCCTTAAAATGTTATGCTTGATGCCAAAATCATAAGCTACTACATGATATCTGACTGCATTCGGCGCACTCACCAGTTCCGAAGGCGAGCAGGCATCCACGCCGTGGTTCCATTCGTAGCGCTCGGGCGTGGAGACACGGCTGACGAGATCGAGCCCGGCCATGGTGGGGATGCCGCGGCCCTTCTCCACCAACTTCGCCGCGTCTTTCTCGACGGACGACAGCACGCCGCGCATGACGCCGCGCGTTCGCAGATGGCGAACCAGCGCGCGCGTGTCCAGATCGTCCACCACCGGTATGCCGGCGCCGCGCAGAAAGGCGTCGGCTTCCTGGTCCGACCGCCAGTTGCTGGCTAAGCCCGAAAACTCGCGTACCACGAGGCCCTCGATGTAGGGCCGCGCGGATTCGTTATCGGCCGCGCTGGTTCCGTAATTGCCGATCTGCGGGTTGGTCAGGATGACGATCTGGCCGGAATAGGAAGGGTCCGTGAAAATTTCCTGGTAGCCGGTGAGCGCGGTATTGAATACCACTTCTCCGGACCGTTCCACGGGCGCACCAAAGGCTCTGCCCTCGAAGACCGTGCCGTCTTCCAGGGCCAGGATCGCAGAGTTCAAGTTAGGTTGTTCCTCCCAGGGAGTGGATCAGCTTCATTCTAGCAGGAGGGAACCGGCCTGTTGCTGCGAGGCTCGCAAAATACAGTGACGGAAGGCGCCGGCTTGTGGGGTAACCTGCGGCGGGTTGGTAACCCGCCTGCCGACGCTTGCGAATGGCCGCCCGGCGCCGGTTGCCAACCGGCGCGCAGGATACCGTCCTGCCCCACAAAGCCCGCCAGGTGAATGCATGCCGCAAGCCTCAGTAGCTCACGCCACGCCGCCCCTTGGCGCCGGCACCGCCGGCGGCGGCAGTTCCGCGGGGAGCTGGTCCTTGCACAATTCCAGAACCTGGATCGCGGTCAGAGAGTTCTGTGCCGTCGAGTTGGTGGAGGCGAACGGCGCTTCGTCGATCGCGTTCAGCGCATCGGAGCCTGACACGTGGCGCGTGGCATACGGGACGCCGGGAAGACGCCGCGGACCGCCCCCTCCACCCAACTGGCTGATGGCGCGCGCGACGAATGCGGGGTTCCTGGTCTTCGAATAGGCGTAGGCCGCCAACCGGCCGGCGCCGGCATAAGATCCGTCGCTGCCCTCGGCGGATGTTGTCATATCCGCAGCCACCACTGCTTTGGGTGCGCCGGTCAAGCGGCAGTATTGCAGGAAAGCTTTCTGCCAGCCCTCGTTGTCGATGAGCTGGTTCAGCTCGAACACCACTTCAGCGCCGCCCTGGATCACTTGCAGGTTGTAAACGCCGAAGCCATCCGGCACCAGCGGGTAGAGTTTATTGGTCTGGGGATCGTATCCATATAAAACGTTCGGTCCGGTCATGAAGCCATAGGGCATCTTCACAATCGAATCCATGCCGGCGAGAATCTTGTCGCGGTACGTGGTGTCGCCGGTGCGCTCCCACTCGGTCATCCAATTGCCGACGCAGGCCAGCCAGTCGGGTCCGCCGCGCATGCGGCCGGGATACGAAATCGGCCCCGTGCGCGGGGAAGCGAGGCGCATGGGATCGATCTCCATGATCTTGTAGTCCACGTCCACCACCGCGCGCATGATGTCGCCTGTGCGCTCGTCGGTGGTGAGGTAGTAGTAAAAGCGGCGGAAGGCCGCCTGGCTGATGCGCGCTTCCTTGGCGCCGCACCCCCAGTGGCGCACGTTGTGGCGCGATCCGAGTCCCGCAAACCGGCCGGAATGGTAAGTGTCCACTTCGCTGGTGTGCCGGGTCATGGCTTCCGCCATGCGGAAAACTTCGGCGCGGCCGGTGCGCAGAAAACTGTACCACAGCCACATATCGGTTCCCAGCTCGGTGTTGTCCCAGGCGTAGCCGCCGATATCGTAGCGCCAGGTGTGGCGCGCCGCATCGTAAGCGTGCATCACATCGCCGTAGTCCCAGAAGCCGTACCAGCGGCGCTGCTCCACCTCCTTGCGGTATAGCTCCAGCGCCTGGTTGAGCTGGTCTTCCACCGTGCGCTTCAGTGGCGTGGAACGGTCCGGCAGGCTCCATACGCCGAAAACCGAAGCCTGGTGCAGGTATTCGGGGCTGCACACCAGGCGCGGCGGGTCGGCATTGGCCTTGGCCTGTCTCACGGTCTCTTCCCGCGCGGGCACCGCGCCCGAAGGATAGAGCGTCAATTCGCTGGTGCGGCCGACACCGTTGGCTGTGCTGAAGCCCGGTTGCGCATCCTCGTAACTGGCTTCCAGCGTGTGATTGCGCGTGTCGTAGAACCGCAAGTCCATGGCCGGCGCGTCGGGCGACCAGAGCCAGACCAGCACCTCGGCGGCCTCCGAGGTGGCATTCCGAACTTCGAGCGAGACGGGGTACGACTGCCAGAAATTCTTCAGAGCGACGCCCAGGCCGCCGCTCACATCGCCCGCAAACACCAGCCCCGATGCACGCTTTCCCACTCCGGCGGTTACCCAGCAGCATTGCGGGTGGGTCCGTTTCTGAATGGTGAAACCGTCGCAGGTGGGCTGCACCAGCTTGAACGAATCCCACACGGCCCAATTGTCCAGAAGAAACTGGCCCTGCTGGTTGTACTGATCTCTGTTGGGAATCCGCTGGCCGGCCAGTTGTGCGGCGTACAGGTCGTCGCCGGCCGCCATGGAGAGGCGGCGGGCGCCGGTGGCCGGTTGGATGGGTTCCGCCCAGAGTCCCGAGTCTTCCCCCGAAAACCGGACGTGCCGGTTCTGGATCTGTTCGCGCATGGGCACCGCGAACTCCACTCCCAGCCCGCGAATGAAATCCTTCTCCTGGTCGCCGTCGAACACAATGGAATGGACCATCCGCACGGCGGCATCACCGGCATAGAAGTAGAGCCGGACGGTGAACGGCAGCCATTCCCGGCTGCCTTGCGCGGCCTTGTGCATGCCTTCGATCCGGACTACCGAGCGCACCGCGCCGGTCTGTTCCACGGTGGCCTTTTGAACGACGCTGCTGAAGTCCTGCAAGCGGATGACGTCTGCCGCGGACCGGTCTTCCAGCGTGCAGAGCAAGCGGCCGCGGCGTGCCACCACGCGGCCGTCCACGGTCATGGAGTCGATGAAAGTTTCGCCCGCGCGCGGGATGCGGCATTGCAGCTTACCGGTATCGACCTCGATCGAGGCGGCGTTTTCGGTCACCTTCACGGCCGGCGCTCCCGGGAGAGTAGCGGCGTTTCCAGACGCCAGCCGCAACGGCGAGGCGAGTCCCGCGTCGACAACCGAAGCGAAGCCGCTCCATTTCAGTGAGCCGTCCGGCCAATATGCCAATGGCCAGGATTGCAACGGGAGGGTCTTGCCATCACTGCCGGTGAGGGTGAAGCTGTGGTCTTTTTGATAAGCGCCGCGAGGCCACGGAACGCCCCAACTCGTGCCGGTGGCTAGCGCCGGCGGCGTCCCGCCCAACCAGCCCACTAGGACGTCGCCGGTTTGCGCGCCGGGTTGAGTTTGCGCTTCCGCCTCGCGGCGCGCCGCGAGGCTCAGGCCAGTCAGGGCCGTGGTTCCCAGAAATGTTCTTCGTCGCATGGTGGAACGAGTGTGTCATGCCAGGCGCGATTTTGGCAATGGGGAATGAGATCGGGCGAGCTCGTTTCATGCCATGGAACCCGAACTCCGGCCGGCGCTCATGATCAAGATGCTATTGCTCAACCAGATAGGAGGATGAGCCGGGGTCGTGAGGCCAGGCTGGACGGGTCCGTGGGTATCACGATGCAAAACGGACAGGCCAGGAGGCGCCGCGAAGCCTGTCCCGCAATCCGAACACTCCAAAACGTCAGGACGGCACTAGACGGCGACGGTTTCGCTGGCGTAATGTTTGGCCATCTCTTCGAGCGATACCGGCTTGTAATCGCCCGCGTGCCCCGCCTGTCCGAATTGCGTCATGCGCTGCGCCACCACTTTCTTCATGGCATCGCGCGCCGGCTTCAGGTAATCGCGCGGGTCGAACTTCTCCGGTGTTTCCACGAATACCTTACGGATCGCGCCGGTGATGGCGAGGCGATTGTCGGTATCCACGTTCACCTTGCGCACGCCGTTCTTGATGCCGAGCTGGATCTCTTCCACCGGCACACCCCAAGTGGGCTTCAGCTTGCCGCCGTATTGATTGATGATGTCCTGCAGTTCCTTGGGCACGCTGGAAGATCCGTGCATCACCAGGTGAACATTGGGCAGGCGCTTGTGGATCTCGATGAGGACGTCCATCTTCAGTGTTTCGCCGGTCGGCTTGCTCGAGAACTTGTAAGCGCCGTGGCTGGTGCCGATAGCGATGGCCAATGCGTCCAGCCCGGTTTGCTTGACGAATTCCTCGGCCTGGGCCGGATCGGTCAGATGGCTCAGCCCGTCCAGGCCGGCGCCGTGGCCGTCTTCGATTCCTCCCAGGCATCCGATCTCGCCTTCCACCGTGATGCCCTTGGCATGCGCCATCTCCACCACCTGGCGGGTGGCATCCACGTTGTATTCAAAGCTGGAGGGCGTCTTGCCGTCCGGCATCAGCGAACCGTCCATCATCACGCTGGTGAAGCCCATGTCGATGGCGCTCTTGCAGGTTTCCACGCTGTTGCCGTGATCCAGGTGCAGCACGGTCGGAATCTCCGGGTACACTTCCGTGGCGGCGATCATCAGGTGATACAGGAAACGGTCCTGCGAGTAGGCGCGCGCTCCGCGGCTGGCCTGCACGATCACCGGCGATTTGGTTTCCCGCGCCGCTTCCATGATCGATTGAATCTGTTCCATGTTGTTGACGTTGAACGCCCCAACGCCATATCCGCCCTTGGCTGCTTCATCCAGCAGTTGGCGCATCGAAACTAGTGGCATTTATGATTTCTCCCGGTTCTTTGAATTAGAGGCCGAAACTCTTTAATTTTCACGCTAACATGATTTACTTGGCGCCTGCGCGCGGCGCATATACTTCAGACAGAGCCGCGACCGTAAGGGAGCGTTTGATTGGTTGATCCTCCGTAATGGATCGTCAGCGAACGCTCCCTTGCGGTCGCGGCTCCGATGGGTCGCATACCCATGATTCCTTATCGTCCGCTCTTCCGCAATCCGCACCTGCAGACCGTGGCGGCCCACTACTGGAAGCGGCCCGATGTCGGACCCCGCTATCCGCGCACGCGCCGCCTTTTCCGCACCGAGCCGGATGTGCAGGTGGCCGTCGATTCGCAGCTTCCGCCGGGCCGGCTTGCCGGACACGTGGTGATGGTTCATGGACTGGAGGGTTCCTCCGAAGCCGGTTACATGCGCAGCCTCAGCGCCGCCGTGGTGCGCGCCGGTTTCGCGGCGCATCGCTTCCACATGCGCACCTGCGGCGGGACCGAACATTTGTGCACCACGCTCTACCATGCCGGCCTCACCAGCGACCTGGAATCCGTGGCGCGCCAGCTCCAGGCTGAGAATCCCGCGCCTTTGTTCCTGGTGGGCTTCTCGCTGGGCGGCAACGTGGTGCTGAAACTGGCGGGCGAACTCGGCGCCACCGGGCCGGCGCTCATCCAGGGAGTGTGCGGCGTCTCGACGCCACTCGACCTCGAGGCTTGCGCGCGCCGCATCGCCGCGCCCGAAAATCGCCTCTACCAGAAGCGCTTCGTCAACCGCATGCGCGCGCGCCTTTGCTCCACCGGCCGCTACCAGCCGCGCGATTTCGCCGGCCTTAGTTCCGTCTGGCAGATCGACGATCGCATCACGGCGCCCTCTTTCGGCTTCGGCAACGCGGAGAACTACTACCGCACGCAATCCGCGGTGCGCTTTCTGGATCGAATCCGCGTGCCCGCGCTGCTCATTCAGGCGCGG
>JBEKYE010000042.1:18530-23878 GCA_049511275.1 Bryobacteraceae bacterium | reverse complement strand
AGGGTCGAACGTGCCCAGCAGCATGGTGGTGCTGAAGCTGGCCTGCGTAGCGGCGAGCTGCTGGAATACCTGGTTGTCGCGGCGCCATGCCACGTAATCCGGCGAGGGAAGGAACTCGGTCGAGATGCCGGGGAAACGTATCCCCAGCCAGACAAGTTGCCCGCCATCGGCGTAGGGCAGCGGCCGCAAGAAGATGGTATCCGCGATGCTGAAGACGGCTGTGGTGGCGCCGATTCCAAGCGCTAACGAGAGCACCGCGGCCGCCGTGAACGCGGGCGCGCGGCCGAGAACGCGAGCGGCATAGCGAATGTCCTGCCCCAAGCGGGTGAAGCCGGCGCGCCCGCGAACTTCGCGAGTGGCCTCCAGGACCAGGGCCTGGTTGCCGAACAGGCGGCGGGCTTCCGTCTCGGCTTCTGCGCGGGTGAGGCCGCGCTCCATCAACTGCCTGGTTTCGATCGCGAGATGGGCTTGCAGTTCCTCTTCGAGATCGGCTTCCGGTACCGGCTTGCGAAAGAAGCGCCACATGGGTTACTCCTTGACGGGTTTCACGGTTCGGGCCACCGCGCGCACCAGTTGTTTCCACCGGGATTGCTCCTCAAGAAGTTGACGCCGGCCCTTAGGCGTGAGCCGGTAATAGCGGGCGCGGCGGTTGGCTTCCGACATTTTCCATTCCGAGGCGAGCCAGCCCTGCTGTTCCAGCCGGTGCAGCGCGGGATAAAGCGAGCCATGCTCGATCTGCAAGGCCTCTTGCGACCGGGTGCGGATCGCCTGCCCGATGCCGTGGCCGTGCTGCGGGCCCCACTGGAGCACCTGGAGGATGAGCAGGTCGAGTGTGCCTTGCAGGAGTTCGACGCGGTCGGGCATATTGTCTGTGTATCTTATAGCAGAATGCCTACCAGAGTCAATCTACCAGAGGAGCAAAAAGGTAGGCCTCTCGAAAACCCTTCCCGAAGCACGCGCCGCCGCAAGACGGGGACTGCTACGAATTCCCGCTTTTGGAATTGCATAGCTGTCCCCGCTTTGCCGACTAGTGTTTGACATTGCCGCGGGACCATTCTATGCTGAATTTCGTCATCGAATGAAGCAAACGAAATCAGATTCTGTAGAAGCTGCGCAGGACCGCGACCTGTATTCCGGTTTGATGCGGCTGCACATCCTGCACCACGCGGTGGAAGGGCCGGTTTTCGGACTCGGCATGGCCGAGGAGTTGGCGCGCCACGGCTATCGGATCAGCCCGGGGACGCTCTACCCGCTGCTGCACGGGTTGACCAGGAAAGGCTATCTCCGCTCGACCGAGCGGCGCAACGGCAAGTCCCTGCGCAAGGTTTACCGCGCCACTCCCCGGGGACGCAAAGCGTTGCTGGCGGCCAAGGTCAAAGTACGCGAGTTGATCGGCGAGCTGATGGAGGGAACCGAGTGACCATGGCGGCCAGAGCCGGGGCGATGATGCTGGCCGCGGGCGCTGCTCTGCTGGCGCAACAGGCCAGTCCGCCGGGCGCTTTGACGCTGGCCCAGGCGGTCGAGGCGGCCTTGCATAACTATCCTTCCATTCGGGTTTCGCAAGAACAGATCAACGCGGCCTCGGCTGGCATGCAACTGGCGCGGACCGCTTACCTGCCGCGGGTGGACCTGCTGGCACAGGCCAATCGCGCCACCAGGAACAATGTTTTCGGGCTGCTGCTGCCGCAGAGCACCATCCCTTCCATGTCGGGGCCGGTGATCGGAACCGACAACCTGGGAACGGCTTGGGGCAGCGCGGTGGGAACGCTGGTCACGTGGGAGCCCTTCGATTTCGGGCTGCGGCGGGCGAGCGGGGCCGCGGCCGCGGCGGCGCGAACGCAGTCCGAAGCGGCTCTGCAGCGGACGGAATTCGACGTCAGCGTAGCCACCGCGGACGCCTTCGTTACCTTAATCGCGGCGCAGGAGATGGTGCGCGCGGCGCAGGCGGGTGTGGACCGCGTGGAGGTGCTGCTGCGCACCATCGGCGCGTTGGTGAAAGCCGAGCTGCGGCCCGGCGCGGACCGGTCGCGGGCCGAAGCGGAGATGGCGGCGGCGCGGACCCAGGCCATTCAGGCCCAGCAGGCGGTGGAGATTGCCCGGGCCAACCTCTCGCGGTTCGTGGGAATCGAGCCGGCCCAAATCACGGTCTTGGCGGGCAAGTTACTGGAGTTGCCTGCCGATCATGCCGTGCCCGCGCTGAATCCGGCCGCCAATCCCGCGTCCGTGCAACAGAACGCCGTGGTGGAGCAGTTGCGGGCGCAACTCAGGATTCTGGAACGATCCTACTTTCCTCGCTTCTACCTGCAAGGCTCGGCGTACGCGCGCGGCACGGGGGCTGAACTCAACGGAACCAACCTGGGCGGGTTGAATGGCCTGGCGCCCAGCACGCAGGATTACGCTTTGGGCTTTACCGTGACTTTTCCGGTAGCCGACCGGCCGGCGCTGCAAGCGCGCGAGGCGGGACAAGCCGCGTCGATCCGCGCCGAGGAGGCCCGCTATCGGCAGATCGCGACCGATCTGAAGGCCCGCTGGAATGTCGCGGTGGCGACCTTGGAGGGCGCCAAAAATGTCGCCGGCAATGCGCCGGTCGAGGTGAGCGCGGCGCGCGCCGCTACGGACCAGGCCACGGCTCGCTATCAGGCCGGGCTGGGCCATATCGACGAGGCGGCGGAGGCGCAGCGGCTGCTCACGCAGGCTGAAATCGACGAAGCACTGGCGCGGCTGGGAATCTGGCGGGGCTTGCTGGGCGTGGCTGCCGCCGCCGGGGACATCCGGCCCTTCGTGGCCGAGGCAAGCCAATGAGCGCCGGGAAGGGGCGGGCGAAATGCGTCTGGTTCTAGCCGCGCTGAGCAGGCCGATCACGGTTGTGGTGGCCTTGATCGCGATTGCCCTGTGCGCCGTGCTGGCCGTCCGGCGCATGCCCGTCGACATCTTTCCGCAAGTAGGGGATCCGGCGATTTACGTGGCCCAGCCGTACGGCGGCATGGACCCGGCCCAGATGGAAGGATATCTGACTTACTACTACGAGTATCACTTCCTATACATTACGGGCATCGACCGGGTGGAGAGTAAGAGTATCCAGGGCGCGGCGCTCATGAAGCTGGTCTTTCATGAAGGCACTAACATGAGCCAGGCGATGTCGGAAACCGTGGGGTATGTCAACCGCGCCCGGGCTTTCATGCCGCCCGGAACGGTGCCGCCGTTTATCACGCGCTTTGACGCGGGTAGCGTGGCGGTGGGCCAACTGGTCTTCAGCAGCGCCACGCGTTCCCAGGGCGAATTGCAGGATTTCGCGCTGAACCGCGTGCGCCCTCTGTTCGCGACACTCTCCGGGGTTTCCGCCCCGCCGCCCTTCGGCGGAAATCAAAGGGCCATTGTGATCACTCTCGACCCGGACAAACTGCTGCGCTATCACATATCGCCGGATGAAGCCATTGCCGCCGTGAGCAAGTCGAGCCTGGTGATGCCCTCCGGGAATATGTTTACCGATACCATCAACCGCATCGCGCGGACTAACTCGGCGCTGGGCGGAAACCTGGCGGACCTTTTGAGCACGCCGATCCGTCCGGGATCCGGCACATCCGTCTACCTGCGAGATATCGGAACCATCGAAAACGGCACGGACCTGATCACGGCTTATGCCCACGTCAACGGAAAACGCACCGTGTACATTCCAGTTACCAAGCGCGCGGACGCATCCACGCTGGCGGTGATCGAAGAGGTCAAGGCGGCCATACCCGATTTCAAGAAGGCGGTACCGGAGGATGTGGATGTGCGGCTGGAATTCGACCAGTCTCCCTATGTCACTAACTCCATCCGCGGCCTGGTGATGGAAGGGTTGCTCGGCGCGGTGCTGACAGGTTTGATGGTGCTGATCTTTCTCCGCGATTGGCGTAGCGCCCTGATCGTGGTGATCAACATTCCGTTCGCTCTATTCAGCGCCGTGATTTTGTTGTGGGCCACGGGCCAGACCATTAACATCATGACGCTGGGTGGCCTGGCGCTGGCGGTGGGCGTGCTGGTGGATGAGGCGACCGTCGAGATCGAGAACATTCACACGCAGATGCTGCCGGGCGTTTCGCGGGCTCGCGCGGTGGTGGAAGCGTGCAACCGGACCGCCATGGCGCGGCTGCTATCTATGGCTTGCATTCTGGCCGTCTTCGTACCGTCCTTCTTTATGGCGGGTGTCAGCCGGCAACTGTTTGTCCCGTTGTCGCTGGCCGTGGGATTCGCCATGATTGCCTCGTACCTGCTCTCCAGCAGCCTGGTTCCGGTGTTCGCGACGTGGCTCATGCGGACCGCCCATCGCGGCGAAGAGAACGAGGGGTTCTTTGGACGGCTGCGCGCTTTCTATTCGGGATACTTGCGCGTAGTGCTGCGGTTCCGCTGGCCGGTGGCGCTGATTTACCTGGCGAGCTCGGTTGGACTGGTGTACGTTCTGCTGCCGCGCATGGGGACGGAGATCTTTCCCGACGCCGACGCGCCCCTGTTGCGGTTGCGGCTGCGGGCGCCGGCGGGCACGCGCGTGGAGGAAACCGAGCGCATGGTGCTTCGCGCGCTGGACGTGATTGGCCGCGAAGTGGGACGGGAGAACCTCCTCATCACCAGCGATTTTGTGGGCGTGGTGCCCTCCAGCTATCCGGTGGACCTGATCCACCTGTTCACCAGCGGGCCGCAGGAAGCCGTAATCCAGGTCGCGGTGAAACCCGGCATGCCCAGAGGCGAAGCCTTGCGGGATAGATTGCGCGCCGCCCTGCATCGTGAATTGCCGGCGTGCCAGGTCTCTTTCGAGGCGGGCGATATCGTGAGCCAGGTGATGGGCTTCGGTTCTCCCACGCCCATCGAAGTGGCCGTCCAGGGGACCAGCCTGCAGGACGATTACGCGTATGCCCTGAAAGTCCGGACGGAAACCGCCAAACTGCCGTTTCTACGGGATCTGCAATTCGCCCAGGAAGTGAATTACCCGACGCTGGATATCACGGTCGATCGGGAGCGCGCCGGCCAGTTCGGCTTGACCATGGCGGATGTGGCGCGGTCGATCGTGCCGGCTACCTCGTCCTCCCGCTTCACCCAGCCGAATTACTGGCGCGATCCAAATTCCGGCAATGCTTTTCAGATTCAGGTGGAATTGCCGCAGAATCGCTTGCAGAGTGTGAAAGGCATGGGCGAGCTCCCGGTTATGCAGAATGACCACATGGATACTCAACTTAGTAACATTGCAGATTTGAAGTTGGGAACTATGCCGGGACTCATCGAGCGTAGCAATGGACAGCGCGTGGTCAGTCTTACTGCCAATCTGAGCGGCATTACGCTGGGTGAAGCGGCGCCCCGGTTGCAGGCCGCGGTAG
>JBEKYE010000042.1:0-18521 GCA_049511275.1 Bryobacteraceae bacterium | reverse complement strand
AAGTACCGGGGGCAGATTCCGCCGCTCGAACAGACCATTTCCGGTTTGCGAATTGGCTTGCTGCTGGCGATTGCCGTCATCTTCCTGCTGCTGGCGGCGAATTTCCAATCCCTGCGGCTGGCGCTGGCCATCGTGCTGACCGTGCCGGCGGTGCTCTGCGGCGTTCTCCTTATATTAAGATTGACGGGGACCACCTTGAATATTCAATCCTTCATGGGAGCGATTATGGCGGTGGGCATTTCGGTGGCGAACTCAATTCTGCTGGTTACATTTGCCGAGCGATTCCGGCACCAGGGAAGGGCACTGCTGGAAGCCGCCCGGGAAGGCGCCGGCAGCCGCCTGCGCGCCATCCTGATGACGGCCGCAGCCATGATTTTCGGCATGGCGCCGATGGCCATCGGATTCGGCGAAGGTGGATCGCAAGCCGCGCCACTGGGCCGCGCCGTCATCGGCGGCCTGATCTTATCGACCTTCGCGACGCTGACGATTCTGCCGTCGATCTACGCCATTCTCCAAGGCAGAGCATCCGTGACGTCGCCGTCTCTGAACCCGATGGACTCCACGAGCCGATATTATGACGCAAAGTAAGAGCTCTCTTGCTTCCGTGGCGATGCCTGGAGGGCGGACCTCCAGGTCCGCGCGGGTCCCCCTGGACCCGCTGTTCGCTCGAAAAATCAAGTTCTTGCCCCTCGCCACAACCCTCGCCGGATTAGTTGTGGTCATGCTCCTCTGCGGCGTTCGGGCCTGGCCGCAATCCGGGGACTTCGCCCCCGTGGTGTCTAAGTCGGTATCCCGGTCCGTCGACCTGCCCGGTGAGATCGCGCCGTTTCTGAGCGTTTCTTTGCACGCCAGGGTGGCCGGCTATATCGAGCGCATGCTGGTGGACCGGGGCAGCGTCGTCAAGCAAGGAGACTTACTCGCCGAACTAAGTGCCCCCGAAATGGCGGGGCAGATCGGCGAAGCCCTGTTGAAGGTCCAGGTGGCGGAAGCCGATCGCCTCCAGGCGGAAGCTCAACTGGCCGGCGCGCAGAGTACTTACGACCATCTGAAGATGGCCGCCCAAACCCCGGGAACCATCGCCGGCAATGAGTTGATCCAGGCGGAAAAGCAGGTGGATGCCTCCAGGGCGCTGCTCGATTCCCGCAAGCAGGCCATCCAGGTAGCCGAGGCAAGGGTCCGGACCCTGCGCGATCTGGAAACCTACCTGAAGATCACGGCGCCCTTTGCCGGCATCGTCACGGACCGCCTGGTGCATCCGGGCGCGCTGGTGGGGCCGGGCGCCGATCCCGTGCTGCTGGTGCTTCAACAGGTCTCGCACCTGCGGCTCGTCGTGGCGGTTCCGGAAGAAGATACCGGCGGAATCGTTACCGGCAGTAAAGTGAGCTTCAGCGTTCCCGCGCAGCCGGAGCGGACCTACTCGGGAAGCGTGGCGCGATTGGCGCAGGCGCTGGACCCCAGGACTCGCACCATGGCGGTTGAGTTGGATGTCGCCAACCCGGATGGAACGCTGGCTCCGGGGATGTATCCGCTGGTGAAATGGCCGGTGCGGCGGACACGGCCGGCACTCTATGTGCCCAGGACCAGCGTGGTGACCACCACCGAGCGCACGTTTGTGGTGCGGAACCAGAACGGGCGCGCGCAATGGGTGGACGTCCGCAAGGGAGCTTTCGAAGGCGACCTGGTGGAGGTGCTGGGAGACTTGAAGGCCGGAGACCTGGTGGTGCGGCGCGCCACCGATGAACTTCGCGATGGCGCCCTCCTGAATACGCCGGGGAAGTAGGGTTTGTGGCCGGTTCTCCCTGGCCAGCCAATGGCAGGTGGAATCGGCCAGCGCCTCCGAGCCGAGGGCCGAATTCCACCGCCAATGGTTGCGTGCGCGCGGTCCAGCCGCGCCGAGGAACGGAAGGGGCCTCAACGTCCTCTCACTGGTATACGCCGGATTCGATCCAAAACCGGCTCATTCGTCTTAGGATCGGGCGGATTCCCCTAATCTTTCCTCTGCCCCGGCCGATAGTTAGGGTGTTGGAGCGTGAAATGACCGAACTACTCGCCCGGCCGCAAGCCCCCTGGGCTCTTCGCCTTGTGCCGCCCTTCCCGGCCATCGCCCAGCGGATTCTGGCACTCGCCAGCCAGGAGGATGTCAGCGTTTCGAAGGTCTTCGAGCTCGTCAAGATGGATCCGTCGTTCTCCGCCGAACTGCTCCGTTTCGCCAACTCGGCCCTTTTCGCCGCCCGCCGCGAGGTCACCAGCCTGCCGCATGCCATCATGCTGGTTGGCATGGATCGGGTCAAAACCATGGCTACGTTTGTGGCAGTCAACCGGATGGTTCGGGCCTGCGTTCGCATGGAGGCGTTGCGCAAGGTGTGGATCCACAGCCTGGTAACCGCTTTCATCACCGAAGAGGCCGCCCGTATGAGCCGTTTTGCCCGCGACAGCGCCTATACTCTCGGCCTGTTGCATAATCTGGGAACGCTCGGCATGATGTCCGCTTACCCGGCCGAGTATTCCCGCATGCTGGAGGTCTCCGACGATTTCGGCTTCGATCTGTTGCAGACGGAACGCGATCTGTTCGAGATCGACCACTGCGCGGCCGGCGCCTACCTCGCCCAGGATTGGGATTTCCCCGACGAGTTGACCGCGGCCATCGCCAGCCACCACGGCGAGCCCGTTCCCGGGGAACTGAGCTTGGATAACCTGCTGAAGGTCTCCTGGCGGTTGAGCGACGCGCTTGGTTTTGCGGCCTTCTCGCCCGACAAGGCCTGGTCTTACGAAGTGCTCATCTCGTTCCTGCCCAACATGAAGTCATCCTGGCTGGGCGAGTCCGCCGAAGCGGCCTGCGCCGAGATCAAACAGCGTCTGGCCGCGGCGCCCATCTAGCCTTCGTGGAGCGGGCAACGCCGGCATTCTTGTCGGCGCCTCCGCCTATCGTGGGGCACTCGGTGCAGGTGGGTCAGCCTTCAGCCTGCCACTGGAGTTTCCAGGTTTTCAAACTCCGCCCGCTACGGCAGTTCCGCCAGCATCCGATCGATATCCGACGGGCTGATATAGAAATGAGGGGACGTTCGCACCCAACCCGCCCGCGGCGCCGCCGCAATTCCAGCCGCGTGCAACCTTTTGACCACCTCTACCGCCTCCAACCCCGGTTTGCGGAAGCTCACGATCCCGGCCCCGGTTTTCGGCGTCCGCGCACCTAAAACTTCATATCCTCGATTGACGACGCCCTGGCAGATCCGGTCCGCCAGATTTTGGACAACCGGAGCGATTTCTCCCGGGCCGACTTCAAGTAAAAATTCAATTGAAGCCTTTAAACCATAACAACCAATGGTATTTAATGTTCCGCATTCATACCGCCCAGCGTCCGGCCGTAGCGCCATGTCGCGCGACGCGTAATCGTTGTAGCCGGCTACATTGGTCCAGCCGAATTCCACCGGCTCGACGCGGTCCTGAAGTCCCTGATTGATGTATAAGATGCCGCAGCCCTCCGGCCCCAGCATCCACTTATGGCCGTCGGCCGCCAGCGCATCGATATGGCAACTCCGCACATCCACCGGAAAAGCACCCAGGCCCTGAATGGCATCTAGCAAATAAATGCATTGGTTACGATGGCAAATCTCTCCAATCGCTTCAATCGGCGCGCGGTATCCCGAAAGGAATTGCACAAAGCTGATGGCCAGGAGGCGCGCGCCCCGGCACGCCTCGTCGATGCGCTCCAGTGGGTCCCCCACCGAGAGCCAGGTTACGTCAACTCCCTTTTCTTCCAGCCGTTTCCAGGGGTAGTAATTAGCTGGAAACTCCTCGCGGAAGCCCACCATGCGGTCTCCCGGCTTCCAGTCGAGGCCCATGGCCAGCGTGGCGATCCCTTCCGAGGTGTTCTTGACCAGCGCGATCTCCGAACGCTCGGCTCCGATCAGCCGCGCCGCCGCCACCCGCAGCCCTTCGTAAACCGCCAGCCAGTCTTGGTAGTGCAGGCTGCCGAACTGCGAGCAATCGTCCGCGAGGCTTTTCATGGCGTCCGCGGCGGCCTTCGAAAGCGGCGCGACGGCCGCATGGTTCAGGTAAATCAACCGGTTGCGCACCGGGAACTGCCCGGCGTACCGGCTCCATAAGGGTTCTGTCCTCGAAAATTTATCATCCATAACAATCCCGACTCTCTTACAATAAGTGAAATGGGTTCCAGGAGGCATCGATGAAATTGCTGTCTGCCGCCGCGCTCGCATTGGCGCTGGCATCCACTTCGCTCGCCGCAGATCAGAAGCCGAAGGACGATCCGTCGCAGATCGGCGATCGCAACGTCGGCAAGTGCCTCAACTTTTACTCGATCCAGAAGGAGATGGCCCTCGGCCAGCAGTTGGCCCAGGAAGTCGCCAAGCAGTCCAAGATTTTCGATGACCCGATCGTCTCCGAGTATGTAAACCGCATCGGGCAAAACCTCGCGCGCAACTCCGATGCCAAGGTGCCCTTCGTCTTTCAGGTGATCGACAGCGACGAGGCTAATGCCTTCGCGCTTCCCGGCGGTTATGTTTTCGTATACACCGGCCTGATCAAAGTGGCGTCGGAAGAGGATGAATTCGCCGGCGCGCTGGCGCACGAAATCGCCCACGTGGCCGCGCGCCACATGACCTGCCAGGCTACCAAGTCGCAGATCGCCGGTGTGGCCGCGATAATTCCCGGCGTCCTTCTTGGCGGCTGGGCCGGTTATGGCGCCCGTCAGGCAATCAACGCAGCCGTCCCAATGGCCTACCGTGGCTTCAGCCGTCACGACGAGACGGAAGCCGACTACCTTGGTGTCCAGTACATGTACGCCGCCGGCTACGATCCCACCGGCGCTGTCAGTATCTTTGAGAAACTCGAATCCATGCAGAAAACCAAGCCCGGGGCCGTCGCCAAAGTCTTGGCTACTCACCCCATGGATTCCGACCGCATCGACCGCACCGAAAAGGAGATCCAGCGGATTCTCCCGTCGAAGCCCGAGTACGTTGTGACCACCTCGGAATACCGCGGCGTGCGCGAGCGGCTCATCACGCTGGAAAACCGCCGCCAGCCTTCCCCGGAAAACCGCCCGCACCTGATCCGGGCCGGCGACGACAAGCTCCCCGACACAGACTCCGGCACCCGCCCCACCGTCAAGCGCAGAGACATTGTCGAGTAGGACCGGCTTGCGGGCCTGTTGCGGCTGGGAGGATGTTTGGGTCAGCGGAAGCGGGTCCAAAGGGCAAGGTGGTCACGGACGAGGAGCAAATGAGCTTGATGGCGCAATAGTTTCGGGGTTTCGTAGCTGTCCCCGAATTAGAAGTCTTGCTTGACTCGACGACACTCTTCGTAGTATAGTTTTCGTAGATGCCGGCTAAACCTTCCGATCCACCCCGTCCCACTGACGCCGAACTCGAGATCCTCACGGTCCTCTGGAGCCGCGGGGCCTCCACCGTGCGCGTCGTCCATGAGGCCATCGTCCGCCGCAAACCGACGCAGTACACCACGGTTCTGAAGATGCTCCAGATCATGGCCGAAAAGGGGCTGGTCCGGCGCGACGAAAAACAGCGCGCCCACATTTACTCCGCCAGCCGCCCGGCGGAATGGACCCGGCGCCAGCTTGCCGGCGACCTGCTGCAACGCGCCTTCGGCGGCTCCGCCAGGAGCCTCCTGCTGGGCGCGCTCTCATCCCGCCGCGCCTCGCGCCAGGAACTCGCCGAACTCCGCCAGTTCCTGGAAGAGTACGAAAAGGGGACGCCATGAATGCACTCGCTCTCTGGGTTCACACGCCCGTCGCACAAGCCGTCGGCTGGGCGCTGATTCATTTCCTGTGGGAAGGCGCCGCGCTGGCCGCGGTTCTGGCCGCCGCGCTGTTCGTGCTCCGCCCGCCGTCCGCCCGGGTGCGCTATGCCGCCGCCTGCCTCACGTTGTTCGCCATGCCCGTGGCCTTCGCCATCACGCTGCTGGTTTTGCTGCCCGGCCACACGGCCGAAACCGTGACCGTGGTGCCGGTGCCGAACGGCGTGGCGCAGCTTTCCGCTCTGCCCTCGCTCCAAGCCGCGCCACCCGGGGCCGGCCTGAACTTCCGCGACTTACTCCCTTGGCTCGCGCTTTGCTGGTTCGCCGGAGTCGCGTTCTTTTATGCGCGCGGGATGCTTGCCTGGTTTTCCGCCCGCCGCCTGAGCTGCCGCGGCATCTGCGCCCCGCCGCCCGACTGGCAGGGCCGCCTCACACAGCTCAGCGACCGCCTGCGCCTCTCGCGGCCCGCGCGGCTGCTCGAATCCTGCTTCACCGACGCGCCGGTTCTGGTGGGTTACCTGCGCCCCGTCATTCTCATGCCGCTGGGCTGCTTGGCCAGTCTGCCCGCCGGACAAATTGAGTGCATTCTGATCCACGAGCTGGCGCATATCCGCCGTCACGATTATCTGGTCAACCTGCTGCAGGGCTTTGTCGAAGGTCTCCTCTTCTACCATCCGGCCGTCTGGTGGGCCTCGCGCGTGGCGCGCGAGGAACGCGAAAACTGCTGTGACGATTGCGTAGTCCAAATCACCGGCGACGCCCGCGTCTACGCGTCCACCCTGGCCGCGCTCGAACACCGCCGCGCGCGGGCTCTCGAAACGGCCGTGGCCGCCACCGGAGGAAATCTCATGAAGCGTATCCGCCGTCTGCTCACAGAACCCCAGCCCGCGCAGCCTACCGCCGCGCCGGGCTTCGCCGCTGGTCTGTTACTGGTCACCTGCGCCGCGGCGCTGGCGGCGTGGCCAGCGAAGCCGCTCGCGCGCCATGCGATCCCGACAGTAGCTTTGCAAGCGCGGCTGCTGGAGTCTCAGACGATCGAGCCCCAGTCGAGCCCTCTCAGCAGCGCCCTTCGGGAAAGCCAGGCCGCCCGGCAAGGACCTAGCTCTTTCTTTGGACTCGTGAATTTCTTCTCCCAAAGCAGCACCCAGGCGGCGCCGCCACAGCGCAAGGGTGGAGACGAGACCGCCCAACGGCCGATCACCACGCCGTACCAGAAATGGCTGAACGAAGACGTCGCCTACATCATCACCGATGAAGAGCGCGCGGCTTTCCTCCGCCTCCAGGCGGACGAGGAGCGCGAACACTTCATCGAGCAGTTCTGGCTACGCCGCGACCCCACTCCGGACACCGTCGAAAACGAATTCCGCGAGGAGCATTACCGCCGCATCGCGTATGCCAACGAACATTTTGCGTCGCGCATTCCCGGCTGGAAGACCGACCGCGGCCGGATTTACATCACTTACGGGCCGCCCGATGAG
Source organism: Bryobacteraceae bacterium (assembly GCA_049511275.1). Taxonomy (GTDB): domain Bacteria; phylum Acidobacteriota; class Terriglobia; order Bryobacterales; family Bryobacteraceae; genus PALSA-129. The sequence goes on along the minus strand of JBEKYE010000042.1, from coordinate 11,274 downwards.
ATCGAGGACCACTCCTCGGGCGGCGACTACCAGCGGCCAGCCTCGCAGGGTGGTGGCACGACTTCCACCTTCCCCTTCCAGCAATGGCGCTACCGTTACATCGAAGGCATTGGCAACAACGTCATTATCGAGTTTGTCGACCCCACAATGACGGGCGAATTTCGCATGACCATGGACCCATCCGAAAAGGATGAGCTCCGCTACGTCCACCTATCCCAGCCGCCCGCCGGCCAACCCAATTCCGCAGCCCCAGCCCGCACGGCCAAGGTGTTCCGTTCCGATCAGGACCACCGCATCACGATCGCAACCGGCGGCGGACCCGACGCCGGCAAAGGCGCTACCCGGCTGAATACGCTGATCATCACTCCGGATCCGGTGGCCGGCCAGTACCACATCAGCGCGGAGGTGACCACGATGGGCGGACAAACCGTGCAGGTGGTGGCGCAGAACGCGCAAGCTGAATTGTCCGGGCCGTTCGTCGAATGGCTGGAACTGCCGGCCGGCAGCTACATCCTGCGCGCTACGATCACCGACCCGAACCGCGTCTCGAAGTCGAGCGAGACCCGCTTCACGGTGGACTGAGCGGTCACTCTCCGAGCTTGGGAAACAGCGCTTTATCCATAATCCGCCGTGTCAGTTCTTCCATCGTGAGGTATTGGTCCCCGTCGCGATAGAACAGCTTGTCGCCCGGCAGAAGTCCCACCACGATCTCCAGCGGCTCGCCGCCTCGCTCGATGTGGAACCCCGGCAGCGCCGGCTCGACCGTCACGTCCACCTTTGATCGCTGTTCCCACCGCCCGTCCTGCTCTTCCCGCACGATCAGGCGGATACGCTGCCCCGATGCCTCCAACTGCGCCGTCTCCGGTCCAAACGCCCGGGTGTAGGCATCGATGCATGCCTTCATCGCGCCACGCACTTCCTCCAGCGCCTGCGGCAGCCTCTGCAGCGTGTTGACTTCCCTTTTCCGGCGCTCGCCCTCTTCGGTGATACGCATGTTGAGCCACTGATAACTCATATCGGTGTCTCCATGGTAACCCGGTTTTTTTCGGGAGATTCATCGCGCCGTGCGGAGTTTCATTCTGGTCAAGTCAGAGGAGGGACGATCGTTATTCGAGCAGTCCTGTTTCAGCGAGGCAGGACTGACCACGCAGGGCGATAGTCTCTCCTCCGATCAGCCTTCAGGCTGTCCGTTCGGCCACGTAGCGCGGCTCGGCGTCCACCCAGCGCGTGGCCGGCGTGATTTCTCCCACCGCCTGAGCCACCGGCTCGAAACTGAACCACTGCGCCACGGCCCGGTCGTCCACCCGGCGCCGGCTCATGATCTCCCTACGTTCGCGCAGCGCGCGCGGCAGGCACTTCGCCAGGTGCCAGAAGGCCGCCAGTGAGCCGGGCTCGCCGAAAGCCACGCCCCCAATCACCAACAAGTCCCGCAAGGTGGCGGGGACCCAGAACCGACGGTACAACCCCGCCGTGGAATTCTTGATCCGCATCAGGAAGCGGTTCTTAACCGAGTGCATGTTGATGGCGGCCGGCACGGCCCGCCGGCTCCCCGGCGTCACGCTGCGCACGTGAAAGGATTCGGCCGCGGGTTGATACAGGCAGCGCCAGCCTTGCAGCAGGGCTCGCCAGGCCACGTCCGCGTCTTCGCGGTAGCAGAAGAATCCGGGATCGAAAAAATTCCCGTCCACGGCAACGTCCTCGATCATCTCCCGCCGGTAGAGCGCCGCCGCCGCGCTGGCGCCAAAGACGTACTCCATGGTGTCGTAGTTTGGGCCATCCGGCTCGTGCCATCCCCGGTCGAAGTGGCGCATGGCCGGGGTGAAAAAAATTCCGGTCGAATCGATGCGGCGCTCGGCCAGCGGCTGGAACCCCGGCCCGATCGACAGCAGCTTGCCGCACACCGATCCCGCCGATCCGTCGGCCTCGCCGGCTTCCACCAGCGTTCGTATGAAATCGGGCAGCAGCAGCACGTCCGGGTTGAGCGTGAGCACCCAGTCCGCCCGGCTGGCCCGGATGGCCTGGTTCTGCCCCGCCGCGAATCCCACGTTGTGGTCGTTGTGGATGGTCCGGATGCGGCCCCGATACCGCTGCAGAATCACCCGCGTGGCGTCGGTGGAGGCATTATCCACCACCACCACTTCTAGTACCACTCCGGTCTGTTTGAGTACCGCTTCCAGGCAACGGCGTATATAACGCTCGCTGTTATAGGTGACAATCGCCACGCTTACCTGGGCGTGAGGCTGAATTTTCAAGGTAGCTATGCCAAAGACCCTCGGAAGAGCCGCTTCAACTACACTGGGGTGACGGGAAAGCCGATATTTTGAAGAAATATATTTTTTCCATTGGTGTAGTGGAAATGGCCTGGTCGCGGGTCTTTGAGATGGCTCGCTACAATGTTCTGGGATTCGGATAGGTGAAGGGCGAGTGGGATTCCTTCGGCAGCCGCAATCCAGTTCGGAGTTGCAAGACCAGGTGGCTCAGTTGTTTGTAGATACTCGCGAAGACTTATACCGCTACCTCCTGACGCTTGGCGTGCACCCGCCGAAAGCCCAGGAATCCGTCCAGGAAGTCTTCCTGCGTCTCTATACCACCCTCAAGAAAGGCGAGAAGATCGAAAATATCCGGGGCTGGCTGTTCCGCGTGGCTCATAACGTGGGCCTCAAGGTCCGCGCCCGTCAGGCATCCGAGGAGGCCTTCGCTCCGGAGCTGGAACTCCGCCTCACTCACCCGGCGTTGAATCCCGAGCGCGACCTGCTGGAACGTGAGCGAATGCTCCGTTTCCACACCGCCGTCGAGGGGCTCTCCGAACAACAGAAGCGGTGCCTTTTCTTGCGGTTGGAAGGCCTGCGCTATCCCGAAATCGCTTCCACCCTGGGCATCAGCGCCTCCGCTGTGGGCGAGTTCCTGCGGCGCGCCCTGGCACGACTGAAGAAGGTGCGCGATGAGTAGCTTCCGGATGCGGCATCCCGAAGAAACCTCGCTGGTTCGCTACCTGGATGGCGATCTGCCCGCCCGGGAAGCCGGGAAAGTGGCCAGCCATCTCGAATCCTGTTCTCAGTGCCGCGCCGAATTCGAAGCGCTCCAAAGCACGGTCGCGGATTGCGCGCGCTACCGCCAGGAAGTACTGGACGCGATGCCCGCTCCGCCCGCCGAATGGCGCGATCTGTACCGCGATTTCTCACGAATTGACGAATCTCTAGCCCATGAGCCTCTCCTTGTACGGCTAGCGCGGCCCCTGGTGCATGCGGGTGCACCACGTTGGGCAACCGCAGCGGTGTTGGCGACGCTGGTAGTTCTGGGTGTGTTCTACCAGCTTCGCCAGACCCCGTCCGTACAAGCGGCCGCATTATTGAAGCGCGCCATTGCGACTGCCGAGGCCAAACCTCGCCGGGTCCATCGCATCCGCGTCCGCACGGGCAATCTGGATTTCACCCGCGTGGTTGGGCCACAGGCGCCTCTCACTACGGCAGCCGCGGCCCCGTCGGTTGAAGCGCTCTTCAACCTGGCCCATATCGATAGGAACGATCCTCTGAGCGCCCGCTCCTTTGAGCAGTGGCGCGAACAACAAGTTCATACCACCGACGAAGTTTCCACGGTAGCCGCCGGCTACCGCATCCGAACCGTCGCTCGCGAAGGCGAAATCGCCGAGGCTTCCATTACCTTGGAGGCTTCCGATCTGATGCCGGTGGACGAGCGTATCGAGTTTCGCGATAGCGAGTGGGTGGAATTGACCGAGATAGCGGAATCAACGACCGAAAGCGGCGGTATCACCGTCGCGCCTAGAGTCGAGGTTCCGGTGCGCGCCGCCGAACCACCAAGCCGGCCGGCCGCATTCGCACCCGGGCCATCGGCCTCGATCTCCGACGAATTGCAAGTGCTGTTAGCTTTGCACGAGGTTGAGGCCGACCTGGGTGATCCCATTGACGTTTCGCTGTCGAACGGCAAAGTCCTGGTCACCGGCCGGGCTGGTTTGCCGCCCAGCCGCCAGCAGAAGATCCAAGCCGCCCTGGCCAATATGCCGCTGGTCGAGATGCAGTTCGATTCCCTCCAGCCCGCCGCCATTCCGCCGCAAGCCGCGCTCTCTTCGGCCGGCGGCTCGGCTACGCCGCATCCCGTCATTCAGTCGCGCGTCGAAAAGCAACTCGGCGGGCACGCTGAATTCGAGCGCTTCAGCGCGCAAATTCTCGAGTCCGACGAAGAAGCCATGAAGCGCGTCTACGCCCTCCACAGCCTGGCGCAGAAGTTCCCAGCCGCCAGCGAGGCGCAACTCAGTGCGAAGGACCGCGAGCTATTAACGACTTTGTCCCGCGAGCACGCCGCCGTGCTGTCCCAAAAGGTAAGTACTCTTGCAAGCCTTCTCCTCCCGACGCTTTCCTCTTTGGGCGGCACGGCGGCATTGGTTCAGGCCGTGCCCCAGGCCGCGTGGCAACCCGCCGCCGAAGATCTCTTCCGCTCTTCGACGCGTGTGGACAAGTTAGTCTCCATCATGCTCGGCATGACTCCCAGCGAGGGTTCCACGGCTTCGCTCCCCACCGATCTCTTATCGGCCCTCAAAGATCTGCAATCCAACCTCGACGATTGCCAACGCCTCATCGCCCAGTAACCAAGGCAGCTCCCGGCACGGAACCGCGCGCGTCAGTGTGAGTGCGTGCGCCACAGGATCGCCGGCGAACGTCCGTGAGGAATGCGGCTAGCGCTCCAGCATCGCCAGCACTTCCCGCAGGCGCGCGTCGCCGCCGCCCTGCCTTGCCTGCAGGATCAGCGCTTGCAACCTGCCGCATTGCGGCGCGGTCAGCGAAAGACTGTCGGCGCGAGGATTGTCCAGGCACTCCAACAGGTCCGCCACGCTAACCTTGACATGGGCCAGCCCCAACAGCATCAGCGACACCTTCACCGCGGTGTCGTAGCGGTAGCGCAGAAACTTCGCGGCTCCGCCGGCCTGAATCTCCTCGGATTGTAAAATTGTATACAGCAACACGCTCTTCTTGAGCCGTTGCCGCAGCATCCGCGGCAGAGCTTTGAGCCTCAAAAAGGCGTGGGTGTGCGGGTAGGTGTCATCCCTATAGGGGAAGACCTGCGGGCCGATCTGTCCGCCCTCGTGGTAAGTGTTTTCCACGCGGAACTGGTCGCCCGACTGGATGCCGAGCTGGGGATTGTGCTGTTTCTCGGCGGCCAGCCAGCACTCGATGTCGTGCGACAGCGCCACTTGATCCAGAGCGTCGATAAACGGGCAATCGGCCGGCCCAACGCCGTCAAAACCGCATATCCTGCCGCCGCTCCATTGCGCGCCCCACCAGTTTCCGTAGCGGCCCACCAGCCAATCCGGACTGGCTCCCTTGTCATAGCCCCACGGATCGGAGCACGCCGCCTTCTCCCAAAGATCCAGCTTGGCCGGGATCAGGGTGCTGCGATTATATTCGAAGGAATCGTGCAGCAGGCTGGCGCCCGCCTTCAAGCGGTACATGGTCTGCGGCAGGCTGTCGCCGCTCTTCGCGCTCCGGCCCATGTTGAAGATCCAGAAATTCGCCATGCTCACGCTATAGTATAGTCAATGCCAGTCGGTCGGCTGCTCTCGCTCGCCATGGTGGTTGCGCTGTCGGTTGCACCGGCGCGGGCGCAGCGTTACGGAGAAGTCTTCGGCAGGATCGTGGATTCGTCGCAGGGCGGCGTGTCGGATGCGTCGATTACGATCGTCGACGAAGACACCGGCTTTCGCCGTGCGGCGCAATCCGAAACGGGCGGCGCGTATGCCATCGGGTCGCTGGCGCCGGGCAGTTACAAGATCACCGTTCGCAAGGAGGGCTTCCGGCCGGTGATGAAGTTCGGGGTGAAGGTTTCGACGGGCGCGGCGGCGCGCGAAGATTTTCAATTGGCCCTGGGCAGCATGGAAGAGAGCGTCACGGTGGTGGGCACCGCGCCCGCGCTGGAGCGGCCCGACGCCTCCGCCGGCGGGCAGTTCGATCTCGACGAAGCGGGCCAGCTTCCACTGAACGGCCGCGGCGTCATCACACTGCTCGAGTTGATCCCCGGCACCAACGTGATTCCGGCCACGCGCGGCGATGCCGGGCAGTTCACCACCAGCGGCATGCGCCCCAATACCAACCTCTTCACAGTGGATGGCGTGAGCGCCAACACGGGCGTGAGCGCGGGTGGTCTGCCGGCGCAATCGAGCGGCGGAGCGCTGCCATCGTTGAGCGCCTTCGGCAGCCTGGATTCCATGATCTCGGTGGAAGCGGTGCAGGAGTTTAAATTGCAGACTTCCACCGCAGTGGCGGAATTCGGACGCATGCCGGGAGCCAGCATCGCGCTCTCCAGCCGCGCCGGCACCGACCACTTCCACGGCTCCGCGGTTTTCCGCTACCGCAACCAATACATGGGCGCCAACGACTGGTTCGCCAACCAGGCCGGCTATCCCCGCGCACCGCTCGGTTACGAAGACTTCGCGCCGTCCTTTGGCGGGCCGCTCAAACGCAACCGCACCTTCTTCTTTCTTTCCTACGAAAACATCTGGCTCAACCAACCTTATATGTACAAGGTCCCGGCGCCTTCCGCCGATACCCGCCTGGCCGTAAGCCCCGCCGAACGCGCCGTGCTGAACCTGTTTCCCCAGCCGAACCAGGGCGCGCTCGGTACGGACACCGGCCTATGGACCGGCCAGATCAATCGCCCCGCGGGCCTCACCAGCGGCAGCGCCCGCATCGACCAGGCGGTGACGCCGCGCGTAACGGTGTTTGCACGCTACAGCGATTCCCCTTCGCATAACGATTTCGGCATGCCGCAGGTAAACCACCTGGACCTGCGCGCGCAATCCCTGACCTTGGGTTTGAATGCGCGGCCCAGCGCGCGCACCGTGCTGGACGTCCGCGTCAACGAATCGCAATCCAGCGCCGACTCCATCTGGACCGACACCACCGGGTCAAACGCGCCGGGCTGCGCGCTGGCGACGCTGGCGTCGGGCTTCTTCCCCAGCGACACGGTAACATGCGACAGCCTGGTGCGGTTCTCCATCAACGGGGTCGGCGAGGCGATCTCGGGACGCGAGGGATCGCGGCGCCAGCGCCAGTTCCAGATTGTGCCGACCGCCGGGCTCAACCTGGGCCGCCACTCGATCAAGCTAGGGGCCGATTACCGGCGCATCCTGGCGATCCGCCGCGATCCCACGGGCAGCACCAACCTGATCGACGAAAGCGCCGACACCCTCACGCTGCTGCAGGATTGGTGGTCGGCCTACGCCGCTCCGGTCAACGCAAACGCGGCTGTCGAAGAGCTTTCCGTGTGGCTGCAGGATACCTGGCAAGTGAGTTCGCGGCTGACGGTAGCGGCCGGCCTGCGCTGGGAATTCAGCCCGGCGCCCAACGTCTCGGCCAATTTTCTGGATCCCACAACCAACGGCCTGGTATTGAACCGGCAGCCTCTCTGGCCGACCTCCTATCATGACTACGCGCCGCGCCTCGGCCTGGCCTGGCGCCTCACCGAGGACGGGCGGACGGTGCTGCGGGCCGGCGGCGGTCTGTTCTACGACTCCAGCATGAGCATCGCCACCGACCTCATCAACGGCGGCCCATTCAACGCCAGCAAGCTCACCAGCAACATTTCCCTGATCGCCTCTTCGTCGCTGACGTTTGGTTTCGAACAAGGACTGAAGCTGCCGCAGGTGAGGCAGTGGAATGTATCGCTCGAGCACGGCTTCGGCACCCACGACGAGATCTCGCTGGGCTACGTGGGCTCTTCGGGCCGCGAGCTGATCCGCCGGGAAGCGGGCGGCGCCGGGTCGATCGGCCAGTCCTACGCGGCTCTCACCACCGACCACGGCGCGTCGAGCTACGACGCGCTCGAAGCGCAGTACCGCCGGCACGTGGCGCGCGGCCTGGACGCGGTGGCGTCGTACGCCTGGTCGCACTCGCTCGACAACGATTCCAGCGACGCCTTCCTGCTATGGTGCGCCAGCGGCGCGGGCATAGGCGGGGACCACGCGTCCAGCGATTTCGATCTGCGGCACTCGTTGACGGCGGCTGTCAGCTACCAACTGGCGCCGCCGGCTTCTCCCGGATTCGCCGCCAGGCTGGTGGGCGGATGGGCCTTCGACGCCATCGTGCACGCGCGCACCGGATTCCCCATCACGTTGCAGCAGCAGGAAGAGATCGACGCCATCGGTGTCGTAAATGCCTATCGCCCGGACTGGGTCTACGGCCAGCCTCTCTGGATCTCCGAAGCCAATGCACCCGGCGGCAAAACGCTCAATCCAGCGGCGTTTTCGGTTCCAGGAACCTACAATACCGCGCAGGGAAACCTGGGGCGGAATGTTCCCAGCGGCTTCGGCATGGAGCAGGTGGATCTTTCGCTGAAAAGGGAATTCCATTTCGGCGAGCAGCGCGGCATTCAGTTTCGCCTGGAAGCCTTCAACGCGTTCAACCATGCCAATTTCGCCGACCCCATCAAGTTCCTGGATAGCCCGCTGTTCGGGCAATCGACCTCCATGCTGAATACCATGCTGGGCACCGGCAGCTCGGGAAGCGGGCTGGCGCCGATTTTGCAGATCGGCGGACCGCGGTCCGTGCAGCTATCGGTGCGGCTGCATTTCTGAGTACTGGCGGGGCAGACCCCTGGTCTGCGGACGACGCTCTCGTCGGCCTGCCGGAAGCTTCCCACCGCACCGAAGAGCGGGTCCAGGGGGACCCGCGCAGACCAGGGGTCTGCCCCACTCAGAACTCCTGTCGCGGCGGTGCTTGTGCGGCGCCGACGCGGCCGGTTACGATCTCCGCTTTGAAGTAATTCTCGCCCCGGAAAGGCGCGCCGGACATGCGGCGCAGCATGGCAAGCTGGCCCACGTGCGTCAGAGCATCGGCGATGGGTCCCTGAAAAATGCGCCCGGCCGCGGTTTCGAGGGGCGCGCCGTTCGAGATGCGCGCATCGAGCGCTTCCAGCGCCGCGAAGAAACGGGCCTCACCCTGTTCCAGCGGGAGCGCCGGCGAATCGTGCCAGTCGCGGCGGCCGTCGCTGAGCGCGAGCGCCCAATCCATCAGGTCGCCCATGTGAGCGAGAATCTGGCCCGGCGTGCGCGAGCCGGCATCTGCGCGATACTCCGCAAACTCCGCCGGGGCGCCGCGCAGGGCTTTCGCGCCACGGTAAGCCAGCGTGGCCAGGGTGTGGCGGAGCAATTCGGTTTTGCCGTCCATTAAGCCCTCCCGAAATCGATAAAGCCGCGCACCGGGTCGGTGGAAAGCAGCGTGACGCGCAGGCGGTCGCCGACGTCAAGCCCCTGCTCGCCGTGCATGAGGCGGCCTTCCACCGGCGGGCCGAGCACGCGCACGAAGACGCCTTTGGGCGTGGCGCCCGTGACCACCGCATCGAACTGCTGTCCCACACGGCTGCGCAGCGCCACCGCGGCGATGCGCTTGTCCATGTTGCGGCGCACCTTGCGCGCGGCGTCTTCCTTGAGCGTGCAGTTTTGCGCGATGGCGGCAAGTTCGTCGTCGGTGTAGGGCTTGCCGGGAAGCGCCTTGAGCAGGCGCTGGGTCGCCAGATCGGCGAAGCGCCGGTTGGGCGCGGTGGAGTGCGTGTAGTCCTCGACGGCCAGGCCGAAGTGGCCCACTTCGGCATCGCCCGGCCGCAGCAGCACGTATTCGCCCGGCCCCATCAGCTTGAGCACACTGAGCGAGACGTCGGCGTAGTTCACGGCGTCGGCCTGTTTGCGGCGCAGCAGGAACTGGTTGAGCGCTCCGGAATCGGGCTCGGCCGGAAGCGTGTCGCCGTATTGTTTGGCCAATTCGACGATGCGCGCCCAGCGTTCCGGAGACTTCACCACGCGGCGGATGTTGGAGACGCCGGCGGCGCGCAGGGTCTGCGCCATCACTTCATTGGCGCCGATCATGAAATCTTCGATCAGGTGCGCGGCGCGGTTGCTCTCCCGCGCCGCGATTTCGGTGACCTGGCCATCGGTGAACACGGGCTGGGCTTCGGTGCGGTCGAAGGTGAGCGCGCCGAGGCGATGGCGGGATTCGCGCAACGCCTGGGCGGCTTCGTCCTGCAAATGGAGCTGCGCCGCCAGGTCGGCCGAGGCCGCGACCTTCGGCGGCGGGCCGGCGGTCGATTCGAGCCACGCGCCCACGGCGTTGTAAGTGAGCTGCGCGCGGTTGCGCACGTTGGCGCGATAGACTTTACCGGCGCTCAGCGACCCGTCGGCGGCCACCACGAATTCGATCACCACGGCGGCGCGGTCCTGTTCCTCGTTGAGCGAGGTCAGGTCCGTGGAGAGCCGCTCGGGCAGCATGGGGTAGGTGTGGACGCCGGCGTAAACCGTGGTGGACTCGCGAGCTGCGTGACGGTCGAGCGGCGTGGCCTTGGGCACGGCCGAATCGACATCGGCCACGCCCACCAGCACGCGGATTCCCGCGGACACGCGCTCGGCCCACTCGATCTGGTCCAGATCCTTGGAATCGTCGTTGTCGATCGAAGACCACAGCAGTCCAGTGAGGTCCTGCAAACTATGATCGGGCTGCAAATGGATGGCGGCGAGCTGTTGCTGCGCGTCGGGGGGGAAGTCCGGCTGGAAGCCGTGCGCGGTCATTTCCTGGCGGGCCAGCGCCACCAGGTCGAACGTTTCATGAGGCATAGAATCCGAGGTTAGCACGGGTAGCCACGTTTTCAAGCGCCGCCAGGACCAACTGGCAGCGCCGGCGGTCTTGCCGCCGGTGTCTTGTACGCGCTTGACCATCGCCACTCTTCGGGACACGCTGCAAGGCCGCTTCTTACGGGATTGTCCTCAACGTATGCCATCACTGAGCCCAGTTGCTTCTCGGTGCGTACCCACCGGTCGAAATACTCTCTCTGCCAGAACGCCTCTCCTGTTCTTCCCAGCAGGGTATTGGCACGGTTCGCGGTAGCGGCTTTCAACCATCGCACGACCTCCGCAAGCGGACGGATCGGCTTCACAACGATATGAACGTGATTCGGCATCACTACCCACGCGTGAAGATCATACGAACGGCGCACTCGTTCTCCGTGAAGCAGGGCTTCGACGAAGATAGCCGCAATCCGCGGCTGGCTTAACCATTTCGGGCCTGTGGCAGGAGCTGGCGGAGGCATCGAACCAGCTAGCCGCCAGGTGACGAAAACGGTGGAGTTCTCGGGAACCCAATGGGGCAGTCTTCTATGCCAGTACATACTCAAAGAGAGAACCGGCGGCAGAGACCGCCGGCGCTACAAATCAAGTAGTACGCTCAACCCTAAAATCTTCTCCTGAAATATAGAAGCTCCGTTGCCAGGCGGCACCGC
>JBEKYE010000041.1:0-18521 GCA_049511275.1 Bryobacteraceae bacterium | reverse complement strand
TATCTCAGCGCGGTTTGCGCGGTGGTGCACTACTACTGGCTGGTGAAGTCCGACATCCGGCTGCCGGCGCTTTATGGGTCGCTGATCGGCCTGCTGCTGCTTTACCGCGTCGCCTGGTGGCTGTGGAAGCGGCGCGCGGCGCCGGCGGCTCCCTGACCGGCTCCCGAAGCTTTACAATCGCTCCATGCGGGCTGTTTTCGCGATGCTGCTCCCGACGATGATTCTCCCGGCCTCCGATTTTCAAATCGACCATGTGACCGTCGCCGGAAGCGATATTCGCAAACTGCAAGCCGGCCTGGCCGCCATCGGCATAGCCAGCGTGTACGGCGGCGCGCATATCAACAACACCACCGAGATGGCCCTGGCGCCCCTGCCCGACGGCGCCTACCTGGAGTTGATGGCCCTCCGGCGGAATGCCGACCCGCGCCTGGCCGGCCAGCACGTGTGGGCCCGGTTCCTGAAAGGCGATGCCGGCCCTTGCGCCTGGGCCCTCCGCGAAAAAGACCTGCCGGCCGAGGTCCGGCGCTTGAAGGCCGCCGGCATCCAGGTTTCCGAGCCCGTGGCCAGCGGCCGTGAACGGCCCGACGGCGTGCGCCTCGATTGGGAGACTTCCGATATCGGCGGCGGTGTTCGCGGGGCGTTCTTTCCGTTTCTGATCCATGACCTCACATCGCGCGACCTGCGCGCCTTTCCCCAGGGCAAGCCGGCCGGCGGGGATTTCCGCGGCATCTCCCGCGTGGTGATCGCCGTGCGCGATTTGGACGCCGCCATCGCGCGCTATCGCCGGGCCTACGCCTTGCCCGAGCCCGTCCGCCAGACGGACCCCGCCTTCGGCGCCCTTCTGGCCTCTTTCGCGGGCGCGCCCGTGGTGCTGGCACAGCCGCTCGATTCCGACTCGTGGCTGTACCTGCGGCTGGATCGGTTTGGTGAATCTCCCTGCGCCTTCGTGCTGGCCGCGGTGCGCCCCGAACGCTATCAAGCGCTGTCCCGCACCAGTTGGTTCGGTGCGGAGATATCCTGGTTCGACGCCGAAAAACTAGGCTGGCGTTTAGGTTTCGAGAAAGCCATGTAGCCGTGTGAATCCCATGAGGTTCCAAGCCACCCGAGCCGAATTTGAGAATCGCTTCTGGATCATTGGCGGAGTCTTCGCCGTCGGCTTCCCTCTATACGCGCTCGATCACGTCAACGCCGCCGAGGCGCTCACGCGTCTCATCCTGGGACCGGCCGGCATGAGTTCCCCGCGAGCCGACTACGTCATCCGCGCCATCTTTGCCGCCGCCTCGCTCGCCGTTACCGCGGCGGCCCTCCTGCGTTCCTGGGCCGAAGCTTACCTGAAGAACTCCGTGGTGCATGACAGCGCCCTGCATTCCGAAAACCTGGTGGCCGACGGCCCGTACCGCTACGTGCGCAACCCGCTCTACCTCGGCAATATCCTGCTGGCCGCCGGCATGGGGACCATGGCCAGCCGGGCCGGCTTCTTCTTCATCCTGATTAGCATGACCCTGGTGATGTACCGCCTGATCCTGCGCGAGGAAGCCGGCCTGGCCGAATCGCCGGGCGCCGGCTTCCTCCGCTATTGCGGCGCGGTCCCGCGGCTTCTGCCCGCATTTCGCCCCCGCGTCCCGGCGGGCGGCACGCGGGCGAACTGGTGGGACGGGTTCAGCGGAGAGACTTTCATGTGGGGCTGCGCCGCCGGCATCGCGGTATTCGCGGTGACGCTGCGGGTGCTCCACTTCTGGCTGATCATGGGCGCCGGTTTCGCGGTGTACTTTCTGCAGAGCTTCTGGCGGGAGCGAACGGCCAAATCCGACGGCGTGTAGCGCCTCCGCCGCGCTGCGTTATCCTTAGGTTCTGATCCGTATCGGATATTGGGAGAAAGAAATCATGAAGCGACGGGACTTCCTGACAGCGGGGGCGGCCATGAGCGCGATGAGTGGAATGAATGCGGCTGGCGGGGCGGCGGCGCCCGCCTTCACAACCAGCATTATGCGGCTGAACCTGCAACACACCTGGACCACCACCATGTCGTCCAGCCAGTATCGGGACACGCTGCACACCGCCTATACCCGCGATGGCATCACCGGGCACGGCGAAGGCGCGCCTATCGTCCGCTACCACGAGGACGCTCTGGGCGCGCGCAAGGCCGCCGAAAGCGTCCGCGATTTTCTGCTCTCCGCGGACCCCATGCAGTTTCGCAAGATCATGGCGGAGGTCTTCCAGCGAGTGCCGGGCGAATGGGCCGGCAAGGCCGCCATCGATATCGCCCTGATGGACTGGGTCGGGCAGAAACTCAAAATTCCGCTCTATTGCTATTTCGGATTGGACCCCGCCGATACCCCGCTCACCACATTCTCCATCGGAATCGATACTCCGGAGATCACCAAACAGAAAACCCGTGAGGCCGAAGACTTCCCCATCCTCAAAGTCAAGGTCGGCCTCTCGACCGACGAGCCCACCATTGACGCCGTGCGCAGCGTCACCCAGAAACCGCTGCGCGTGGATGCCAATGAGGGCTGGACCGATAAGGAAGAGGCCGTCCGCAAGATCAACTGGCTCGAAAAGATGGGCGTCGAGTTCATCGAGCAGCCCATGCCCGCCGAGATGATCGAGGAAACCCGCTGGGTGCGCAGCCGCGTCCACATCCCCGTGATCGCCGACGAAGCCTGCCAGCGCGCGAGCGACATTCCCAAGCTGCGCGACGCCTTCGACGGCGTAAACGTCAAGCTCGACAAGAGCGGCGGCATGCTGGAAGCCTTCCGTATGATCCAGATCGCCAAGGCCCTCGGCATGAAGACCATGCTTGGCTGCATGGTGTCGAGTTCCGTGTCGGTCACCGCGGCCGCCCATCTTTCGCCCCTGGTGGATTACGCGGATCTCGACGGCAACCTGCTGATCTCGAACGACCCTTTCCATGGCGTGCGGGTGGAAAAGGGCAAGCTCATTCTCCCCAAAACTCCCGGCCTGGGACTGACGCCGGTAAAGTAGGAATTTTGCGGCTGCCTGAAATGGCTCTTTGGGGCCACTATAGTACTAATTCGGGATTTTGTAACTGGCGCCATCCGAAGAGCCTTGGTATACTTCCCCCCACGGAGGAAAACTGGATGATGTCGCTTACCGCCCGGGTCAAGAAAATGGCCCGTTTGGCTCTTGGGCTGGCTTTGTTTGCCTTGATTTCCGTCCCGGCAGCACATGCCGGAGTGGTCTATGCTACCGGATTTGAAAATCCGCCCTTCACCATCGGTGATCTGGTGGGGCAGGATGGCTGGTCAGCGTTTGGTTCCACCATCATTACAGTAGAAAATTCGTTTGTATATGCCGGTTCCCAGGCGGTCTTTGTAAATGGCCCCGGCAGCGCCTCGCAGTCCGGCCCATTCCACGCCGACTCGCCAAGCGGCCCGATGATCGATCTTTCCGCTGAGCTGTATATCTCCAGCAGTTCGACTGAGGGCGGATGGCAGTTTGCAGCAACCGGCCCGGCCTTAACTGGGTTTATTGGCGGCGTTGACCTATATCCCGATGCCGTCCTTCCCGCCACCGACGATATCGACCTCATCACCGGCAGCTTTCCGCAGGTCGGCACCATCGCCCTAAACACGTGGAACAATTTCAATTTCCTGTTCGATATGACTGCGCAGACGTACAGCTTTTATCTGAACGGATCTCTGGTGCAGGCTGGGGCACCTTTCTGCGGCAATAATTCCGGACCCTGCAACGGTGCGGACGTGTCTTCGTACTCCGATAGCCTCTTTGACGGGTTTGGTGGGCCGGCGAACGAAAACGACGACGGCTTCATGGACAACTTCAACCTTTCGGACACCCCCGAGCCCGGCTCGCTGCTCCTGTTCGGTTCCGGCCTGGCGCTGCTCATCCGACGCAAACTCACGCGCGGTTGACTCAGCCCCATCCCCTCCGCTTGACCGCGGAACCCAGCATCGGGCCCTTGCCACGCGCTTTGGGTGGTGGTTTTCCGGTCCTGTCCGGTCCAGCACTATAGCTCCAAAGAGCCTCCACCGCCCGGCCCAATTCTGCGCTGCCTTGCCGCCCGCGGGGGTAAAATGGCTGTAGAACGCGCCTGTTAGCCGCATACTGCACTGTCTGAGTCTGGCTATCACCTACACTCCTCGGTCACAACGGGATGTGGCGCTAAAACCATTGGGTCTAGTAGCATCTGTAGTAGCATCTATGCCGTCTGAAACAGTAAATCGCCCCGGCGCTTCGACGCCAAGCGCCGAAGCGGCAAAAACAACCAAGCCCCGCGCCCATTGGGGGAGAAGAATTATGCTGGCCATTCTGCTCGTCGTGGCGGTGGCCGCCTTCGTTTTCTGGCAGCGGGGAAGCAATGCCTCCGCCGGCACGGTCGCCAGCCCGGCCAAGAGCCCAAAGAAGAGTGCGGTCGCTACCCCCGTGGTGGCTGCGCGCGCCCGCAAGGGCAATATCGGCGTCTACTATCCCGGCCTGGGAGCCGTCACCCCCATCTCCACCGTTACGGTGAAAAGCCGCGTGGACGGTCAGTTGATGAGCGTCCATTTCAAGGAAGGCGACCTGGTCCATGAAGGCGATCTGCTGCTGGAACTCGATCCCCGCCCGTTTGAAGTCATGTTGGAGCAGGCCGAGGGCCAGTTGCTCAAGGACCAGGCCACTCTCGACAATGCCCGCGTCGATCTGACACGCTACGAAAAACTGCTCAAGCAGAACGCTATTCAGGAACAAATCTACGCTACCCAGAAGGCCACCCTTGGGCAGGCTGAGGGAACCGTGAAGGCCGACCAGGGCGTCATCGACAGCGTCAAACTGAATCTCACTTATTGCAAGATCACCTCGCCTCTCACCGGCCGCATCGGGTTGCGCCTGGTGGATCCCGGCAACATCGTCCATGCCAGCGACACCAATGGTTTGCTGGTCATCACCCAGATTCAACCCATCAGCGCGCTGTTTACGCTGGCCGAGGATCAACTGCCCGTGGTTCTTCGCAAACTCAACGCCGGCCAGCATCTCGAGGCCGACGCCTATGACCGCGCCGATCACCAGAAGCTTGCCACCGGTACGCTCACCAGCGTCGACAACCAGATCGACCCGTCCACCGGCACGCTGCGCCTGCGCGCCACCTTCGACAACAACGACGATGCGCTCTTCCCCAACCAGTTCGTCAACGTGCACCTGCTGGTGGAAGAGAAGTCCGCTATCACCCTCATCCCCACCGCGGCGATCCAGCGAACCAGCACGACCGAATATGTCTGGGTAGTGAAAGACGATTCCACCGTGACCGACCGTGCCATTACCGAGGGTGTCACGCAGGGCGACGTAACCGAAATCACTTCGGGCGTCGCTCCCGGAGAAGTGGTCGTCATGACCGGTGTGGACCGGCTGATCGAAGGCGCGCCGGTCCGCGCCCAGATCGCCGACGAGCAACCCGCCGCCGCGTCTGGGCAACCTGCCGCGAAGTCCGGAGGGAAGAAGAAGTGAGTCCGTCCCGGACGTTTATCTTACGGCCGGTCGCGACTTCCTTGCTGATGGTGGGTATTCTGCTGGCTGGCGCGGTGGGCTACTTGCAACTGCCGGTTTCCGCCCTGCCGGAAGTCGATTACCCCATCATCCAGGTAATCACTTTCTATCCCGGCGCCAGCCCCGACGTGATGGCTTCTTCCGTCACGGCGCCGCTGGAGCGCCAGTTCGGCCAGGTGCCCGGCCTCCAGCAGATGACCTCCACCAGCTCCGACGGCAGCTCCGTCATCACTCTGCAATTCAACCTCAGCCTCAACATCGACGTCGCCGAGCAGGAAGTGCAGCAGTCCATCAACGCGGCCGGCACGTTTCTGCCGGCCGACCTTCCCATTCCACCCATCTACGCCAAGACCAACCCCGCCGACACTCCCATCCTGACGCTCGCCCTCACCTCCGACGACATGCCCCTCTCCAAGGTGGAGGACCTGGCCGACACGCGCCTGGCGCCCAAGATCTCGCAACTGCCGGGCGTCGGACTGGTCAGCATCAGCGGCGGCCAAAAGCCGGCTGTCCGCATCCAGGCGAATCCCACCGCCATGGCCTCCTACGGTCTGAACCTGGAGGATCTTCGCGCCGCCCTGGTGGCCGCTAACGTCAACCAGGCCAAGGGAAACTTCGATGGCGCCCACCAGTCCTATCAGATCGGCGCCAACGACCAGTTGCTCTCCTCGGCCGACTACCGTCCCTTGATCATCGCCTACCGCAACGGCGCGCCCGTCAAGCTGACCGACGTCGCCGGCGTGGTGGATGATGCCGAGAACATCCGCCAGGCCGCCTGGATGAACGAGACCCCAGCCGTCGTCATGAACATCCAGCGGCAGCCCGGCGCCAACATCATTGCGGTGGTCGATCGCATCAAGTTGCTGCTGCCTCAACTGACTAACACCCTGCCCGCGTCCGTCACGGTGAGCATTCTCACCGACCGCACCACCACCATCCGCGCGTCGGTCACCGACGTGCAGTTCGAGTTGCTGCTCACGGTAGCCCTGGTGGTGATGGTCATGTTCCTGTTTCTGCGCAACCTGTCCGCCACCATCATCCCCGCCGCCGCCGTGCCGCTCTCCCTGGTAGGCACGTTTGGCGTCATGTATCTGCTCGGATACAGCCTCAACAATCTCACCCTGATGGCGCTCACCATCTCCACCGGCTTCGTGGTGGACGACGCCATCGTGATGATCGAGAACATCGTCCGCTACATTGAAGCCGGCGAGCCGGCTTTGCGGGCCGCCCTGCGCGGCGCCGAGCAGATTGGCTTCACCATCGTTTCGCTGACCATTTCGCTGATCGCCGTGCTGATTCCGCTGCTCTTCATGGGCGATATCGTCGGCCGCCTGTTCCGGGAATTTGCCGTGACCTTGAGCGTCACCATCCTGGTCTCGGCCATCGTCTCGCTGACCCTCACTCCCATGATGTGCTCGAAGTTGCTCAAGCACACCCCCGAAGCCAGCCAGGGCCGTTTGTACCGCGCCTCCGAGCGCGCCTTTGAGGCCGTCATCGCCTTCTACGGCAGGGGCCTCGAGTTCGTGCTCCGCTGGCGGACCTCCACGCTGCTGGTGGCCGTGGGCACTCTGGCCCTCACCATCTACATGTTCGAGAAGATTCCCAAGGGCTTCTTCCCCATCCAGGATACCGGCGTCATTCAGGGCGTCTCGGAAGCCTCCCAGACGGCTTCCTTTCAGGAAATGTCCACGTTGCAGCAGCAACTGACCAAGATCATCCTCACCGATCCCGCGGTGGACAGTCTTTCCTCCTTCATCGGCATCGACGGCACCAACACCACGCTCAACAGCGGACGCATCCTGATCAATCTGAAACCCCTCGACGACCGCAAAATCAACGCCAGCGACGTCATTCGCCGCTTGCAGCCGAAACTCAACGAGGTGGCCGGTGTCACCCTCTTCATGCAGCCCGTCCAGGACCTCACCGTGGAAGATCGCGTCAGCCGCACGGAGTTTCAATACACCCTGGAGGATCCCAACGCCGAGGAGTTGAACAGCTACGCTCCCAAATTCCTCGCGCGCCTGCAGCAATCGTCCGAACTGCGGGATGTCGCCACCGATCAGCAGGTGCAGGGTCTTCGCACCAGCCTGGTATTCGACCGCGACACCGCCGCGCGCCTCGGAATCACCACTTCCGCCATCGACCAGACGCTTTACGACGCCTACGGCCAGCGCGAGGTCTCCACCATGTTCACCCAGCTCAACCAATACCACGTCGTGCTGGAAGTCAAACCCTCGTTCCAGCAAAACCCCATCGACCTGCGCAATCTCTACATCCGCACCGGCGCCGGGTCGGCGGGCGCCGCGTCCGGTATGGTCTCGGGCGGCTCGTCGTCCATTGCCACCGCCAGAGCAGGGCAAAGCGCCGCCACTTCCGCCCCGCCCACCACCACGTCCACTGCGTCCAGCGCCTCATTCGGCGGCACTACCATCGCTTCTTCCGCGGTCTTCGCGCCCGCCAGCCAAGTCCCGCTGGGCGCCTTCAGCCACACCGAGAACATCGCCGTCCCCATCACCGTCAACCACCAGGGCCAGTTTCCCGTGATTACCTTCTCCTTCAATCTCGCCCCCAACGCGTCGCTGGGGGATGCGGTGAAGGCGGTCAACCAGGCCAAAAACGATATCGGCATGCCGCTCAGCGTGCAAGCCGCGTTTCAAGGCTCGGCGCAGGCTTTCCAGGCCTCCCTGGCCAATGAGCCCATACTGATTCTGGCGGCCCTCGTCACGGTCTACATCGTGCTGGGTGTGCTCTATGAGAGCTACATCCATCCGGTCACCATTCTCTCCACCCTGCCCTCGGCCGGCGTCGGCGCGCTGCTGGCTCTCAACATCTGCCACTACGATTTCAGCGTGATCGCTCTCATCGGCATGGTGCTGCTGATCGGCATTGTGGGGAAGAACGCGATCATGATGATCGATTTCGCGCTCGACGCCGAACGCAAGGAAGGCCGCCCGCCGGATGAGGCCATTTATCAGGCCTGTCTGCTGCGCTTCCGCCCTATCATGATGACCACCATGGCGGCCTTGCTGGGGGCGGTTCCCCTGGCTTTCGGCAGCGGCACGGGTTCGGAGTTGCGCAAGCCTCTGGGCATCACCATCATCGGCGGTCTGTGCATCAGCCAGTTGCTCACGCTCTACACCACCCCCGTCATCTACCTCTTCTTCGACCGGCTGGCGCGGCGAATTTCCCCCGGCGCCGGCCGTGCCATGGAGCCTCTTCCGGCGGAGTGATCCATGAGCCTGTCGTCTCCCTTCATCCACAGACCGGTCGCCACCACGTTGTTGGTCGTGGCCATCGGTCTGGCGGGCGCCGTGGCCTTCCGCATCCTCCCGGTATCGCCTCTGCCGCAAGTGGACTTTCCCACCATCTCGGTAAATGCCTCGCTGCCCGGCGCCAGTCCGGAGACCATGGCCTCTTCCGTCGCCACCCCGCTCGAACGCCAGTTCGGGCGCATTGCGGCCGTCACCGAGATGACCTCCTCGAGCACGCTGGGCTCCTGCAGCATCACCTTGCAGTTCGATCTGAACCGCAACATCGACGCCGCGGCCCGCGATGTGCAGGCCGCCATCGCCGCCGCCCGCGGCTATCTGCCCACCAATCTCCCCAGCAATCCCAATTACCGCAAGGTGAATCCGGCGGATTCGCCGATCTTCATGCTGGCTCTCACTTCGGACGTGCTGAGCAAGGGCCAGATGTATGACGCGGCCTCCACCATCATGGCTCAGAAGATTGCCCAGGTGCAGGGCGTCGGACAGGTCAACGTCGGCGGCAGCGCCCTGCCCGGCGTGCGCATCGAACTCAACCCAGCCGCCCTGAATAAGTATGGAATCGGCCTCGAACAGGTTCGCAACACGCTCTCCACGGCCAATGCCAACGCCCCCAAAGGCCATTTCGCCGACGCCTATCGCATCTGGGAAGTGGGCGCCAACGATCAGATGTTCCGGGCCGTCGAGTATGCCCCTCTCATCGTGGGCTACAAGAACGGCAACGCCGTTCGCGTCTCCGATATCGGCCAGGCCGTCGATTCCGTCGAAGACCTGCGCAACGCCGGCTACGCCAACGGGAAACCCTCGGTCCTCATCATCGTCTCTCGCCAGCCCAACGCGAATATCATCGACACCGTCGATCGCCTCCGCGCCGCCCTGCCGCAGCTCGAAGCCGCTATCCCCGCCTCCATCCACGTCCAGATCGCCATGGACCAGACGGTTACCATTCGCGCCTCCGTCCACGACGTCGAACGGACTCTGCTCATCTCCATCGGCCTGGTGATCCTGGTGGTCTTCGTTTTCCTGCGGAGCGGCCGCGCCACCTTCATCCCCAGCGTCGCGGTCCCCGTCTCCCTGCTGGGCACCTTCGGCGTCATGTACCTGCTCAACTACAGCCTCGACAACCTGTCGTTGATGGCCCTCACTATTTCGACCGGCTTCGTGGTGGACGACGCCATCGTGGTCATCGAGAACATCACCCGCTATCTCGAACAGGGAATGAATCCATTCGCCGCGGCCCTGAAAGGGGCCCAGGAAATCGGCGCCACCGTCGTGACCATGAGCATTTCGCTGGTCGCGGTCTTTATCCCCCTGCTCTTGATGGGCGGCATCGTGGGCCGGCTCTTCCGCGAATTCGCCGTCACTCTCTCCGTCGCCATCGCCGTCTCCATGATGGTCTCCCTCACCGCCACTCCCATGATGTGCGCCCACCTTCTCCGAACCCACGAATCCCACGGCTGGCTTTACAATTCGACCGAGCGCGGCTTCAACTGGGTGGTCGGGTTGTATGGCAAGACGCTCTCGGTGGTGCTGCGCCATCCCGCCGTCACCCTGCTCGTCCTGCTGGCCACCATCGGTCTCAACGTCTATCTCTTCACCCGCGCACCCAAAGGCTTCTTTCCGCAGCAGGACAATGGGCGCCTGAGCGGCTCCATTCAAGCCGACCAGGACACCTCTTTCCAGGCCATGAACAAGATCCTCCTGCAAATGGTCAACATCGTCGCCGCCGACCCCGCGGTGGACACCGTCAACGGATTCACTGGCGGCGGCGGCGGTGGTGGCGGGGCCACCAACACGGCCCGTATGTTCGTCTCGCTCAAGCCGCTCGAGGAACGCCAGACCAACGCCGAGCTCATCATCGCCCGCCTGCGTCCCAAACTCGCCCGCGTCCCGGGCGCCACCCTGTATCTCCAGGCCTCCCAGGACATCCGCGTCGGTGGCCGCCAAGCCAACGCCCAGTGGCAATTCACCATGCGCGGCGACAACCTCGACGACCTCACTTTATACGGCCCGCGCATGCTGGAGCAATTGCGCGGCATCCATATCATCGCCGACGTGAGCAGCGACCAGCAGAACCGTGGCCTGCAATCCCTGGTTGAGTACGATCGCGCGACCGCGGCACGCTTCGGTATTGCCCCGCAACTGATCGACGACACCCTCTACGACGCCTTCGGCCAGCGTCAGGTCTCCACCATGTTCAAGACCCTCAATCAGTACCATGTCGTCATGGAAGTGGCTCCCCAATACTGGCAGAATCCCGAGATCCTGAATCAGCTCTGGGTGCACGCGCCCGCCGGCCAGCAGGTTCCCCTCAGCGCTTTTGCCCATTTCGGACCGGCGATCGCGCCGCTCTCCGTCAACCACCAGGGCCTTTTCCCCGCCGTCACGGTTTCCTTTAATCTCCTTCCAGGCGTTGCCCTGAGCGACGCGATCGAGGCTATTTCCGGCGCGGCCCGGACGATCGGCCTGCCGCCAACCATCCAGACCACCTACGCCGGCACTGCGGCGGCCTATCTGGATTCGCTCCGCAATGAGCCCATCCTCATCCTTTCCGCGCTCATCACCGTCTACCTGGTCCTCGGCATCCTCTATGAAAGCTATATTCACCCCATCACCATTCTTTCCACCCTGCCCTCGGCCGGCGTGGGCGCTCTGCTGGCGTTGATGCTCACCAAAACCGATCTCAGCGTAATCGCCATTATCGGCATCATCCTCTTAATCGGTTTGGTGAAGAAGAACGGCAGCCTGATGGTGGATTTCGCGATTGCCGCCGAACGCGAGGAGCACAAGAGCCCCCGCGACGCCATTTACGAAGCTTGCCTGCTGCGCTTCCGGCCCATTATGATGACCACCTTTGCCGCCATGTTGGGCGCTCTGCCGCTGGCCCTCGGCAGGGGAACCGGTTCCGAGTTGCGCCGCCCGCTGGGCATCACCATCATCGGCGGCCTGATTGTCAGCCAGTGCTTGACCCTCTACACCACCCCGGTGGTCTACCTCTACTTCGACCGCCTGCAGCAATGGTGGTATCGGCTTCGGGGTATCGATCCCAGCCATGCGGGGCCGATTGGCGCGGAGGTCTGACGCTTATGACCCAGCGAAAGCTCCTGCTCCCGGTCGTCACCGTCGCAGCGCTCCTCTGCGGGGCCTGCCTGAAACTGCCCCCTTACCAGAAGCCCACCGTGGCCGTTCCGGCGGGCTTCAAGGAAGACCCTCCGGAAGGCTGGAAAAACGCTCAGCCGGCCGATGGCGCCCTCCGCGGAAAGTGGTGGGAAGTATTCCACGACGCGGCGCTCAACGCGCTCGAAGAGCAGGTCAGCGTCTCCAACCAGAACCTTCTGGCCGCCGAAGCCCAATTCCGTGTCGCCAAGGCCGCCGTGCGCGTGGCCCGCTCGGCTCTGTCTCCCACCGTCACCAGCTCGCCCTCGGTCATCGGATCGGACGCCTCCAGCCGCCTCGGCGGCATCCACGAGGGCCCAATTGGCACCTACACACTCCCCGTGGACGCCACTTATACCGCCGACGTCTGGGGCAGCATCCACCGCACTATCGCCTCCAGCGCCGCATTGGCGCAGGCCTCCGACGCCCAGTTGGAAAACGCCCGCCTGCTCTATCAAACCGAATTGGCGTCCGACTATTTTCAACTCCACGGCCTGGATGGCGACACCCAATTGCTGGAACAGACCGTCGACTCCTATAAGGAGTACCTGACGCTCACCAAGAACCGTTTCGAAGGTGGCGTGGCCTCCGATAGCGATGTTGCCCAAGCCGAGACCCAGGTCTACACCACCCAGGCGGAATTGACCGACCTGGGTGTGGCGCGCGCGCAATTCGAACACGCCATCGCCATTTTAATCGGCAAAGCGCCCGCGGAACTCTCCATTCCTCCCATGACCCTGACAGCCGCGCCGCCGCCCATCCCGGTCGCCGTGCCATCCGCGTTGCTGGAACGGCGACCCGATATCGCCGAATCCGAACGACAGGTGGCATCCGCCAATGAGCAGATCGGCATCGCCAAAGCCGCCTTCTACCCCGCACTCACCCTGGCTGTGTCGGGTGGACTGCAAAGCACCAGCTTCATCAACTGGATCACCTGGCCCAGCCGCTTCTGGTCGATCGGCCCGCAACTGGCCCAGACCCTTTTCGACGCCGGCAAACGGCGCGCGCAAGTCCAATCGGCCGAGGCCGCATACGACGCCACCGCAGCCAACTATCGCCAGACCGTCCTGACCGCATTCCAGCAGGTGGAAGACAACCTCGCGGCCCTGCGCATTCTGGAATCCGAAGCGGCCATTCTGGATCAGGCCGTCAAGAGCGCCCAGCGCTCCCTGCTGGTCTCCACCGAGCAATACAAGGGCGGCACGGTCAACTACCTGCAAGTCATCACCACCCAGACCATCGCCGTCCAGGACGAAAAGTCCGCCGTCGACCTGCTGACCCGCCGCATGACCGCGACCGTGCAGCTCATCCAGGCGTTGGGCGGCGGTTGGGACGCTTCCAAACTCCCCACTACCCAGGACGTCTCCACGCAACACTGACCGGGCAACGGCTTGGCCCTTGATATCCCGCGGGATATGGAGGCCAGAAGACAGAAAACTTCGGCCCGGCGGAGCAGTGGCGGGTGGATGTCAAAGACCGGCCGCGGCCAGGGCAGGGGAGGCAACTCACGTTCCATCAAAAGCACCAAACGAACCCAATTCACTGAGCAACTGAAAGAAAACAAATCAGATATCACTTCCTCAACGAAACCGAACCGAGTCGCCCCGCGGCTGTGAGTTGCGTGTCAGCGACAGATGGATGGCGGAACCGGCCGGGGAAAACGGGCGGCGACGAAGCCAAAAACCAAAAATACCAAACGAACCCAATTTTACGGACCAGCCCACAGAAAACAAGGGAGATATCGATTGCCAGCCGAGCCCAATCTGTCTGCCGCCCGCCAGCCGCTTCTGGCGCATGGCAACCCGATTTCATTGTGACAGGCGAACTCCAAATTCCCGGGTGTGGCGGCAGGGAAACCGGGTCTTAAGTTACGGGGACGAAAGGGAGTAAGAATATTTTGAGTTTGCGTCACCGACGCTCGAAGGCAGATGAAAGTTCTGAGGCTTTCGCACAAAATGAAGAACGGGGGGCTTGCCGCCGACGGTTACGGGGATTCGTAGCCCGTGCCTGAAACTCCAGAAAACCGGTAGTGGGTGGCGCGGCCGGCGTCGTCGCAGAAGACAATTTGCTGGCGGTTGCCCGGACCGGTGCAAACGACTTACAATCCAATCATTATGCAAGGAAGCCCAAAAGTAATCGCCGAACTGAACGCCGCCTTGAAAGAAGAATTGACGGCCATCAGCCAGTACTTCCTCCACGCCGAGATGTGCGAAAACTGGAAGTACGACAAACTCGGCAGCTTTATCAAGAAGCAGTCCATCGACGAGATGAAACACGCCGAGGCCCTCATCGAGCGCATCCTCTTTTTGGATGGCGCGCCCAACTTGACCGAACTGTTGCACCTCACGGTCGGCGCCAACGTGAAAGAGCAGATCGAGAGCGATCTCAAGCTGGAAATCAACGCCGTCGCCATGTACAACAAGTCGATCCAGATCTCCCGGGACGAGGGTGACAACGCGTCGCGCGAGCTCTTCGAGCGGCTGCTGAAAGACGAAGAGAGCCACGTCGATTGGCTGGAGGCCCAGATCCACCAGATCCAGGAAATCGGTTACGAGCGGTATTTGAGCCAGCAGATTCGCGAAGGAAAGTAGCCGTTAATCCCAAATGCGCCACCCGACGGCGCCGCATGGTAGTATCCGTGTTATACCTGAGAGTCTTCTCGGTGTGTGACAGCAGGCCGCGCCGCCGGTTGCCGCGTTAGAGGGTGTCTGGTGCTTCGCAACGCTCTGTTTTGGGCCATTTTCGGCGCCACAGCGCATTTGCTGGCCGGCGATTCCCCAGGTTCTACGCCCGCGGACGCTTCCCTGCAGAACAAAACCGCTCTCATCCTCCACTCCTATTACAAAGGGTACCGGTGGACCGACGACGAGAATCGCGGCATTGATTCGGTGCTTTCCCCGGTATTGGGCGCCGCCAACATCTACATCGAATACATGGACACCAAGCGTTTTGCCGGGCGCGATTCGCTGGAGCAGCTCTCCGAGGTCTATCGCCAGCGGCTTGCCTCTCATCACTTCGATGTAATTGTCTCCACCGACAACAACGCTTTCGATTTCCTGCGCCAGTACCGGGACCGGCTCTTCCCCGGCACCCCGGTGGTGTTCTGCGGCGTCAGCTATTTCCAGCAGGACGACCTCAAAGGACATCGCCTGTTTACCGGCGTCAGTGAAGAGGCCGACGTGAAGGATACGCTGGAACTGGCGCTGCGCCTGCACCCGGAAACCGATCATGTCTACGTGGTCAACGAGGTGACCGAAACCGGGCAGACGGTTCACGACGAAATCGTGAAGCTGATGCCTTCTTACGCCGGCAGCGTGGACTTCACGTTTCTGGAGAACTACAGCATGCCGGAGCTGTTGGACACCCTCAGGAAACTGCCGGCTCACAGCCTGGTCTTCTATTCCTTCTTTTCGCGCGATCGCACCGGCCGGTTCTTCGAATACGACCAGAGCGCCGCCGCGATTGCCGGGGCCAGCGCCGCGCCGGTTTACGGCGCGTGGGATTTCAACCTGGGCTTCGGGATCGTCGGCGGAAAGTTGATCAGCGGTTTCTACCAGGGCGAGACGGCCGGCAAGATCGCTTTGCGCGTGCTGCGCGGCGAATCCGCCGACACCATCCCGGTGGTGAGGTTCTCTCCCGACCGGCCCAACCGCTACATATTCGATTACGCCCAATTGCAGCGGTGGGGCATCCGCTTCAGCGCACTTCCCAAGGGCAGCCAGATCGTCAACCAGCCGGAGTCGTTCTTTCTGCGGCATCGCACCGCCTCGTTGATGGCCATGGGGCTGTCCCTGTTTCTGATCGTCGTCAATTCGATTCTGGTGCTGAATGTGCGCCGCAGAAGGGCGGCCGAGAAGGCGCTCTGGGAACACCAGCAACACCTGGAAGAGCTGGTCACCAGCCGCTCGGCGCAACTGGAAGACCTCAACAGCCGCCTGCGGCTGGATATTCTGAAGCGCCAGGGCACCGAAAGAGCCTTGCGGGAATCCCAGCAGTTGCTCCGGAAGACCTTCGCCAGCCTGCGTGACGCGCTGTTTATCATCACGTCGGACACGCGCCTGATTGTGGACTGCAATCCCGCGGCCATCAAGCTGTTTGGCTACTCGCGCGAGGAGCTGGTGGGAAAGTCCATCCGGCTGCTGCATGTCGATGACGCGGCCTTCCTGCACTTCCGGGAGTTGGCCCAGCCCGCCATCCGCGAGAAGGGCTACTTGCACATTGCCGCCTTTCATATGAAACGCAAGAACGGGGAAATCTTTTCCACCCAGCACAGCGTGATGCCGCTCTACGACGAGGAGGGCATGATGATCCGGTGGGTGAGCGTGGTTCGCGACATCACCGAGGAAACCCGCACCAGCCGGAAACTGGAGCAGTATCGCGGCAAGCTGCGCAAGCTGGCGGCCGAACTCACCGTGGTGGAGGCGCGCGAGCGCAAGGCCATCGCCGCCCAGCTTCACGAAAACCTGGGACAACTGCTGGCCACCGTCAAGATGAAACTCGGGCCGCTTGGAACGGTGGCTCCGGACGAGCCGCTCCAGCCGCGGGTCGCCGAAGTCCAGGGCCTGGTGGAGGAGGCCCTGCAACAGACCCGCTCCCTGACCTACCAGTTGAGCCCCCCGGTGCTCTACCAGTTGGGCCTGGAAGCGGCTCTGCAATGGCTGGCCGAGAACATGGAAAGACAGTACGCTTACCGGGTGGTCTTTACACGCCAGGGAGAATCCGGCGTCCTCCACGAGGAAAGCAGCGTCTTCCTTTTTTCGGCGGTGCGCGAGTTGCTTGTGAATGTCGCCAAGCACGCCTGCGCCACGCAAGTCGCCGTGCGTCTCCGCTGGCTGGAGGATTGGGTGGATGTCCTGGTCAAAGATAATGGAAAAGGCTTCCCCAGGCCACGCCTGAGCGCCGACTCGGATTGGGCTGTGGGGACCGCGCATGCCCAGGATGGCTTCGGATTATTCAACATCCAGGAGCGCGTGTCCGATCTCGGCGGCCGCATGGGGCTGCGATCGCAACCCAACTCGGGGACAGCCGTCAAAATCCGCCTCCCGCTGGATACCGCCGCCAGGAATATGGAAACCGAATATGAGCATCAGAATTCTACTGGCCGATGATCATCGGATTTTGCGGGAAGGACTGCGCAGCCTGCTGGCGCAGCAACCCGATATCTCCGTCGTGGGCGAGGCCTCCGGCGGTGAAGAAGTTGTAGCCCTGGCGCGCCAGTTGCGGCCGGATGTGGTCATTATGGACGTGGTGATGCCCGGCATGGATGGCGTCGCCGCCACCCGGCTGATTCGCGAGGATCTGCCCGCCACCAAGGTGATCGCGCTTTCCATGCACTCCGACCGGCGCTTCGTCAGCGAGATGGTCCGCGCCGGAGCCCAGGGATACCTGGTGAAAGACAGTGCTTTCGAAGAGCTGAACCAGGCCGTGCGCACGGTGATGGCAGACCGGCCCTATCTGAGCGCGGCGATTACGGGAACGCTGGTGGAAGATTTCGTGCGCCAGGCCAGTTCGCAGGAGCGTACTCCCCTCTCGCCCCTTCACATGCTCACCGCGCGCGAGCAGGAGGTTCTCCTATTGCTTGCAGATGGCAAGCGTGTCAAGGAAATCGCCCACATGCTCAACATCAGCTCCAAGACCGTGGAATCCCACCGCCAGAACGTGATGGACAAGCTGGAAATTCACAGCACCATCGAACTGACTCGCTACGCCCTCCGCGAAGGTCTCACCTCCATCTAGTCTCCTGATTCCGGAGCCGCTCCCTCACGGTCGCGGCTCTGCTTCGCCAAGGGCTTCGCCCTTGAAATCCCTGCGGGATTTGGGAGTCACGAAAGCCAGGACCGGGCGTAAGTGTTTGGCCCAAGCCGCACGTTCCAATAGCCTTAGGGGCCCCACGTACACCCGCAACGACTGACGCTCCGTCAATATCTTGTTAACCTTCGGTGTTTTACCTGATTTTCACACTTTCATATACTGTGGTATTAAACAACTAAGAGTTTGGAATCTTAAATAGCGAAACTGCTATAGGCTTCTCGGGCTACGTCGTCACCTGGAGCACAAAGATTGACACGAAATGGAACACTCTCGCGCCGGTCATTGGGTTGGTCGTAGTCAATTACCCAATTGGCGGCGGGTGTAACACCTGTGGGGCGGTTCCATATAGGGAGTTTCAGGTCTTAAATGCTTACGTGGACCCAAATCTATACCCCGGTGGCTGGCAGCCTTGCGCTATCCGCTCTGGTGGCAGCCATCCCGGTCGTGGTTCTGCTCGGGCTCCTGGCGTTCGGCCACGTGACGACTCACTGGGCTGCCCTATCCGGGTTGGCTGCCTCGTTGGCGGTCGCCACCCTGGTCTTCGGCATGCCGGCCCAACTTGCCGGCTCCGCCGCCCTCATGGGAGCTGCCTACGGTCTCTTCCCCATTGGCTGGATCGTCCTGGGGGCCATCTTCTTATATGACGTGACCGTCAAGTCCGGCGATTTCGAGGTGGTCAAAGATGCCATCGCCGGCGTCGGCAGCGACCGCCGCTTGCAAGTGCTCCTGATCGCCTTCTGCTTTGGAGCTTTTATTGAAGGCGCCGCGGGCTTCGGAACCCCGGTC
>JBEKYE010000040.1:0-18524 GCA_049511275.1 Bryobacteraceae bacterium | reverse complement strand
CTTCGTTTCCGCCATGCGGCAGCTTGCCGGCCTGCGCACCGCGGCGGCCTTCCGCGGATGGCTGGGCGCCATTGCGCGTAACCGTGCCCGGGATTATTTTCGAAGCGCCCGTGCGAGTGTGCCGCTTGAGAATGTGGAGCGCGAGTGCGCGGCGCGCGACGCCGGGCCCGACGCGGTGCTGGTGCTGGACCAGATCCGCGGCCTGCCGGAAGCGTACCGGGAAACTTTGCTCATGCGGTTGGTGGAGGGCATGACCGGGCCGGAGATTGCGCGGCAAACCGGCCTGAAACCGGAATCGGTGCGGGTCAATCTGTGCCGCGGGATGAAGATGTTGCGGGAGTTGTTGGGAGGCGTGAAAGCGCGATGACGGAAGACTACTTGTGGGACCGGTCGGGACCGCCCGATCCGGAAATCGTAGACCTGGAGCGGCGGCTCGCGGCCCTGCGCTACAAAGTCCCCGCGCGGCCACGCGAAGTGGTCGCGCGTCCGGCGCGGCCGCGCGTCTGGTGGGCGGCCGCGGCGGCAGCCGTACTGGGAGCGGTAGCGCTTTCCCAATTGGCGCCGCCGGCGCCGGCCACGGCATGGCGCGTGGATTCTTTCGCCGGGCAGGCGCAATTGGGCGGCCAGGCGGCGGCCGTCTCCATGTCGCTTCATGCCGGACAACTGGTCTCCACGGACGGCAGCTCCGAAGTGACCCTGCGGGCGGACGAATACGGAACCATCTCCATCGGCCCCGATTCCCGGCTGCATGCCGCCACCAACCGGCGCGTCACGCTGGAACGCGGCGTGCTTCATGCATTCATCTGGGCGCCGCCGCGCCAGTTCGTGGTGGACACGCCGTCGGCACGCGCCGTCGATCTGGGCTGCCAGTATACGCTTCAAGTGGACCCATCGGGTGACGGATTGCTCAAGGTTTCGCTCGGCTGGGTGGCGTTTCAATTCGACGACCGCGAATCGTTCATCCCCGCCGGCGCGGAATGCGTAACGCGGAAACGCGGCGGGCCGGGGATCCCGTACTATGAAGACGCGCCGGAGAGCCTGCGGCATTCGCTGGCGCTTCTGGAGCGGGGTAATGACTCGGCGCTTGCCGGCGTCCTGGACGCCGCGCGACCCGCCGACGCGCTCACTTTGTGGCACTTGCTGACGCGCGCCGCGGAACGCGACCGGGGCGCGGTCTTCGACCGCTTCGCACAACTGGTGACCCTGCCGCCCGAAGTCACGCGCGCGGCCGTGCTGCGGCGCGACGCGCACTCGCTCGATCTCTGCTGGAATGCGCTGAACCTGCAAAACACCGAGTGGTGGCGCGGCTGGGAGCGGCGCTGGGATTCACGCTGATACCAGGCAACATTTGTGGGGCAGCCAATCTTTCGGTGAAAGAGAATGCTCGCCGACCTCGAAAAGCCGCCTGCAAGGCGGCCGCAGGCAAGATTGGGTGCCGCACAAAACGGGCATGATTCCGGCTGCGC
Source organism: Bryobacteraceae bacterium (assembly GCA_049511275.1). Classification (GTDB taxonomy): domain Bacteria; phylum Acidobacteriota; class Terriglobia; order Bryobacterales; family Bryobacteraceae; genus PALSA-129. The sequence continues at coordinate 17,058 of JBEKYE010000040.1, read as the reverse complement.
TACGCTAGCAACCAGCCACCACGTTCTGCGGCCGGCCGTCGAGGAAGGCCCGGATATTCTCCACGGCCAGCCGCAAGCCGGCTTCCATGGCTTCCGGCGTGATGCCGGCGCAGTGCGGGCTGAGGACCGCATTCGCGAGCTGTGTCAGCCGATGAGCGGACGGCAGCGGTTCCTCCGCGAAGACGTCGAGGCCGGCTCCTCCGATGCGGCCGTTCGCCAGCGCATCCACCAGCGCGGCTTCATCGACAATCGCGCCGCGTGCCGTGTTGATCAGAATGGCGGACGGCTTCATCCGGGCGAACTGCGCCGCGCCGAGGAAGCCGGCGCTTGCCGGCGAGAGCCGCAGGTGCAGGCTGACCACGTCGCTTGTGCGGTAGAGCTCGTCCAGTTCCACCAGTTCGACATCTCGCGCTTCGACATCCCGGTGCAACTCGGGGTGCATGGTCCAGGCCACCACCCGCATGCCGATGCCGCCGGCCATCCGCGCAAATTGCCGGCCGACCGCGCCCAGGCCAATCACACCGCAGGTTTTTCCACGCAGCTCGATGGATTGGCCACGCGGCCAGCCGCCGGCGCGCGTGGCGGCGTCCAGTTGCGGAATGTGCCGCGCCACCGCCAGCAGCAGCGCCAGCGCATGTTCCGCGATCGAGACGGCCGAGACCCCCGGGGTATTGCAAACCGTGACGCCGTGGCGGGCGGCGGCCGCCAGATCCACGTGGTCGGTGCCGGTTCCCCACAGCGAGAGCAGCCGCAACCGCGGGCAGGCGGCGAAAACCCGTTCGCCGAATTTGGAGGACGCGCGAATGTTGAGAACCACTTCGGCATTCGCGATGCGCTCCGCCAGCCGCTCTTCCGATCCCGGCAGGCTGTCGTGATAATCGATCCCGTGCGCCGCCAGTTCTCCCCAGACCGCGCTCGCGCGCAGCACCGGTGGGGCGTCGTCGGGAATCGAGATCGTCGGCCGCAAAATGGCTCTTTCCATCCTCGCACCGTTTGTTGCATGCTAGGGAAGAAACATTCGGGAGGGGTTTTATGTTTTCCAACGGCAACGTAACCATCGGCGTGGCGAACATGGATCGCGCCGTGCGCTTCTATACCGAGACCCTCGGGCTGAAACTGGCGTACCGGTTCGGCGACCATTGGGCATCGGTGGAATTGGGCAAGGGTCTCACGATCGGTTTGCACCCGGTGTCCGCGGAAGCGCCGGCGGGGCGCAAGGGTTCCATGGCCATCGGCCTGGAGCTGAGCGGCTCCATCGAAGACGCCATGAAGAGCCTGGAAGCCAAGGGCGTCAAATTCCAAGGCCCGGTCAATGAAGGCAAATCAGGCAAATTCGCGGCCTTTGAAGATCCCGACGGAAATGCGCTCTACCTGGCCCAGCTCAACTGGACTCACGTCGACCAGGGCGTCGGCAAATATCAACAGGGGTGACGGGCCGCGCCTCATCGTATCTGGCAGTTGCGCACGGCCGCTGCTCCGTGGATAATCTACCGAAGGAGGATTCAATGCAACTGCGACGCACTTTGTTGTTTTGCCTGGCCGTCACCGGGGTGATGATGGCCGCCGATTCGCCTTTTGTCGGAAAGTGGAAGCTCAACACCGCTAAGAGCAAGTTCACCGGACTCACTACCACCTACGAAGCGCTGCCCACCGGGGAGATGCAGGTAACCTCTGGAGGCCAGTCCTCCAAATTCAAGGTCGATGGCAAGGAGTATCCCACCACTTTCGGCGCGGGCGCCACTTGGAAGCAGATCGATCCTACCACATGGGAGACTACCAACCGTTTCAACGGCGCGGTCTTGAGTGTGGACACCACGCACATTTCCGCCGACGGCAAAACCATGACGGTGACCTCCAAGGGAACCAAGCCCAACGGCGAAGCTTTCAATGACAGCGCCACTTTGCAACGTACTTCCGGCGGCCCCGGCCTCACCGGCAAGTGGAAATCGACCGAAGTGAAGAGTTCCACCGAGATGTGGGAAATCACCCCCAACGGCGATGACGGTCTCACCATGAAGATCGTCGACTTCAACGCCGTCTGCACGATGAAATTCGATGGCAAAGATTACCCCGCTACCGGCCCCACGGTGCCCAAGAATTTCACCCTGGCCGTCAAGAAGACTGGAGCGCGCTCGCTCGAAATGATCGAGAAGATGGACGGCAAAGTGGTATCTACGGACTCGTTCAGCGTCTCCGCCGACGGTAAAACTCTCACCGACGAAGCTGTGCCTGCCGGCACCACCGAAAAAATCAAAGCGGTCTACGACAAGCAGTAGCAGCCATTTCGCACGGTGGAACCTCCGTGCCGCGGTGGAAGCCATGAAAAATCGGTTGGCAGACCAAAACCTCTGCCCCACAGCAGCGCGCGCCCGTGCGCACCAGACTGGGACAGACGCTTTCGTCTGTCAAACCGGCGATCTCAGTGTTTTTTGCGGATCTTGAGCTGGCGGTTTTCTAAACGCTACTGATTCATCTGGTTCAGAAAACTCACCACGTCCTGAATCTCGGTCTCTTCCATCGATGGCGCCGGCAGCTTGAGAGCCGCCGCGCGCCGGCACATCTTCTGCTCGGCCCGCGCCAGCCGCGTCGCCAGCATCACGGTATTCAGTAGCCGCCCTGCCGCGTGCAGTACCGGCCCGCGCTGGCTTCCTTCGCCGTGCGCGCCATGGCACCCGCTGCAGCCGCTTCCGGCGAATGCCGAAGCCCCCGCGCGCGCCGATCCAGGTCGCGCCCTGGCCGGCCCGGCCGCCGCCAGACGCAGAATGTGCCGCTTCGCTGCGCTGCTCCCGAGGCTCGGAGCCGTCAGTTCTTGTACCGAGTATTCCGGCTGGTCCATGTCCCGATCTTTGTGGTCGCGGGTCTCCGCGAAAATATGATCGAACTCGTGCGCCAGCACCCGTCCGATGGCTCTGCCCAACATCTGGTCGCGTTCCCGCGGCGACACGGCGATCAGTCGTTGGTCGATGAAGCCCAGGATGCTGTCGCAGTCGATACCCGCGAACGGCAGCACCTCTCCATCGCTGACGTGGCTCCATCCGAGGCGCTTTCCCCACTCCGGCTGGGCGGGCAGATCGGCGGCCGTGCAACGGCCCTGAAACGTCACCACCGCTACCGCTGACGAAACATCTTGTCCCGTCGAGGGTAAGGTTTTCCATTGGAGACGGAGCCCCGCCGGCGCCATCAGAGCGGAAGCCTCTACCTGGATGGCGCTCAGCACGGCCTTGGAAGGCTCGTGTTGGAACTGCGTATAGATCGCGATCGATCCTACTTGGCTGCTCCCTGGCAACGCGGCCAGCAAAAGGCAGCAGAATGCGCGATTCATATAAAAAGATCAGATACTCCTTTAGCGAAACAGATGGCGCCGGATATGTCAACCTACATATCGGCTAGAACTTTCGAATGGCGCGTGGGATGCGCTGTAACCGGAGTTCAGTCGCAGGCAGTCCATTAGCCGACGCCCGAACCGTCACGAAGCCGGCTTCAGATCCCGTCCGAACCAGCGCCAAAATGCGGCCTTGAAACGCCGTACGGTGGCCCGCCTGCACGGAAGTTACGTCTCGCGGGTCGCTGTTGTCGAGGGCCACCAATTCCCCTGGGCCCGTGACGGCTACCGCAATAGCCGATGCCGCGCCCCAAACGCTACGGCCGGCGGCATCCACGATCCGAATCTCGACGCTGATAAGCTCCGGACCAGCCGCCAGGTCGAAGGGATCGGCGGCGAGTTCCAGGCGCGCCGGCGCTCCCGCGGTTGCCAGCTCGAAATGCGCGCATTCGCCCGGCTTGTCCACCCAATGCCCCACCGCCCGCACCACCCCGGATTCGTTGGGCACGGCCCAGCGCAGCACCGGCTCCAGCAGGCTGGGCGGGGACTTGGTCCCGAGCGACCGGCCGTTCAAGGATAGTTCCACCGAACTGCACCGCGTGTACACTTCCACCGGAATGGTCTTGCGCGAGTCTTCAGCCCAGTTCCAATGTTCCACCAGCCGGCCGCCTCCGCGACTACCCGCCGGGACCGCCTCGCGCGCCGCCGCGTAGACCATCGGATGGTCGGTCCACAACGCCTCGCGCTGGTAGGATTCCGGTTTGCGGAATCCGCAATAGTCGAGCAGCCCGGCCGTGCTGCCGCGGTCGGGATAGCGCCCCGATTCGCCCAGGTAATCGACGCCGGTCCACAGGAATTGGCCTGCCACCCAGGCGTTCTGCGCCACCGTCTGCCACGCCGCCGGGGAATGCGAATTTTCGCTGCCTAAGATGATGCGCTCGGGATAGGTCTGGTGATCACGCGCGTAATTGTGCTCCAGGTAGTTGTACCCCACCACGTCCAGTAGCCCCGCCAACCCGGTGGCGTTGGAGGAGTCGATATCGGCCAGCGCCTGCGTCACCGGCCGCGTGCCATCCAGCAGCTTGATAGCGGAAATCAACCGCCGCGCAACCGGCGGCAATTGATCCGCCGAAGGTGCGTTGGGCCGCATGCCGCCGCGGCCGCGCGGATGGCTGAACGGGTCGTTCGGGTAATCGATCTCGTTTCCGATGCTCCACAGAATCACGCTCGGGTGATTGCGGTCGCGCAGCACCATATCCGAAATGTCGCGGACCGCCCACTCATCGAAGGCCTGGTTGTACCCGTCGTGGCTGGGCGTGCCGATATTCCGTCCCTGCACCCACTTGTTCTTGCCGGGCGTCCATTCATCGAAACCTTCGTCCATGATGAGCAGGCCCAGCCGGTCGCAGATGGCGTAGAACTCCGGCGCCATCGGGTTGTGCGAACAGCGGATGGCATTCACGCCAATCTGTTTCAGCAGCTTCAACCGCCGTTCGAGCGCCGCTTCGTTGAAGGCCGCTCCCAGGGCTCCCAGGTCGTGGTGGATGCACACGCCTTTGAGTTTTTCCGGCCGCCTATTCAGGTAGAAGCCGGTGTTGGCGTCAAAACGAATGTCGCGGATGCCGAACGGCGTTCGATATTCATCCGCGACCGCCCCATCCACATAGACGCGCGATACCGCCGTGTATAGCTCAGGCCGCTCCAGGTCCCACAGCTTCGGATTGGTCACGACTGCCTGCTGGACAATCGACCGGCTCTCCCCGGCCTCCAACGACGCGCCGGAGCCGGCGCCAGCCACTACATGACCGGAGGCGTCTTCGATGGCAGTGGCCAGGTACACGGCGTTCTCGTAGGCCGAATCATTCACCACCGCCGTTTCCACCGATACCAGCGCCTCCGCCGCGCCGGCCACCGGGGTTCGCACGTACGTCCCCCAGTGCGCCACATGCACCGGCGCCGTGATGGTCAGCCAGACATGCCGGTAGATGCCCGAGCCCGTATACCACCGCGAATCCGCGGACTGGCTGTGGTCCACGCGCACCGCCACCAGGTTCGACTGGTTGCCGGCCTTCAGGTATGGCGTGACATCGTACTCAAACGACGAGTACCCATACGGCCGATGTCCCAGGTGGTGGCCGTTGATCCAGACATCGCTGTCGCGGTAGACGCCGTCAAACTCCAGAGACACTCTCCGCCCCCCGCCGGCTTCCGGCACGGAAAAACTCTTCCGGTACCACCCGATGTCGCCGGGCAGGTATCCGTTGCCGCTGGGGTTGGACGCTCTATAGGGCTGCTCGATCGACCAGTCGTGGGGCAGGTTGAGTTTTCGCCAGCCGCTGTCATTGAAGCCGGCGCGTTCGCCGCCGGCGACGTCCCCCAGGTGAAATCGCCACGCGTCGTCGAAGTCCCGCCGCACGCGCCCGCCATCGGCCGCGCCAAGGCAGCTCAGAGCGGCCAGCAGCACGCCGTATCGGAGAATCATTCGCTCGCCCTTGGTGCGGAGCGCGGGCGGGACCGCCCGCCAAGCCCGTTGACGGGCGGCTTTTTTCACCGGCCGACTACTTGGACACTTCCGCCGGCAGATCCGCATGCGCGCTCCAGTCCTCCCACGATCCGTCGTAGAGCCGCGCGTCCAATCCCAAATACCGCGCCACGAAGTAGACCACCGTGGCTTGCTGCCCGACGTGACAGTACGAGACCACGCGGTCGCCCGGCTTGATCCCCACGCTCTCCATTTGCCTCCGCAGTTCGTCGGCCGGCTTCCACTTCCCGTCGGCATCCACCAGCGTGTTGTAGGGCAGATTGCTCGCGCCCGGTATGTGGCCGGCCCGCTGTCCCCGCGGTATCCGCGCCCCGCTATAGAATTCCGCCGCGCGCGCGTCCACCATGTCGACGCCGGCATGGTGCAGATTGTCGCGCACGTAATCCAGCGTCACAATCACGTCGTTTTGCGGGCAGACGTCGAGCTTGCCGCGCTTCACCTGGCGCACATCCTTGGTGATGGTGCGGCCCTCTTTCTGCCACAATGGAAACCCGCCGTCCAGAATGGACGTGCGCGCGCCGAAGCCCATCGCATCCAGGGTCAGGAAGGCGCGCGTGGTGGTGGAGAGTTGGTCCTTCGCCACATACAGGATGATGTGGGAATCGTTGTTCACCCCCAGCTTCTCGAAAACCTCTTTCAATTGCGCCATGGGCGGCAATTCCACGTTCGGCTCCTGTCCCTCCGGGGCCATCGTGCGGATGTCGGTGAAGTCGAGGTAGAGCGCGCCGGGAATGTGGCCTGCGTCGTAGTCCTGAGGTAGTCCCACGGAGAGAATCACCAGGCTCGGATCCTTCAGGTGCTGGGCCATCCACGTCGTGGAAACGATCATGCTGGCGCTGTCCCCATGTCCCCCGCACACCGGCGCGGCGCGCAGGAGCACGGCACAGACCATCAAACTTACCAGTTTGAGTCGCATTTGTGGTCACTATAGCTCATCCCAATAGCGGATGCCCGTGCCGGAACCACCGCGTCCGCGGGCAGCATTGCCCGCCCCACATTAATTCGTCAGCTCGCCTTTTTCCAAATGATGCATCTTGCTCGCGAACTGTGCCGCATGGGGGTCGTGCGTCACCATCACCACGGTCTTGCCGAATTCCTTGTTCAGACGCCCCAGAATGGTGAGCACTTCCAGCGCTGACGTGGCGTCCAGGTTGCCGGTTGGCTCATCGGCCAGTATCAGCGAGGGGTCGGTGACAATCGCGCGCGCCATGGCAACGCGCTGCTCCTGGCCGCCGGAAAGCTGACGGGGCAGGTGATGCAATCGGTCCCCGAGGCCCACCAGTTCGAGCGCCGTGGTGGCGTGCGCGATGCGCTCGGACTTCTTGAGATTTGTGAGCTTAAGCGGGAGCTCGACATTTTCCAGCGCGCTGAGCACCGGAATCAGGTTGAACTGCTGGAAGATGAAGCCGACGTTCTCATTGCGCCAGTGGGCGATCTGGCGGTCGTTGAGCTCGCGCAGAGCGTGGCCCAGCACGCGGATCTCGCCGCCCGTGGGCCGGTCCATGGCGGCGATGAGGTGCAGCAGCGTGGACTTGCCGGAACCGGATGGGCCCATCAGCGCCACGAACTCCCCTTGGGCAATTTCCAGGTTCACATCCTTGAGCGCCACCACGTGGAACTCGTCGCGGATGAACTCCTTGGTCAATTTAGTCGTTTGAATGATGGCTTCGCTCATAAGGTTCATGCCTTGATGCGTACCTTGTCGCCGTCCTTCAGCCCAGCCGGTGGCGTGACGATGAGGTCTTCCCCACCGGTCAGGCCCTCTTCGATGCGAATCCCCTGGCCGCTGGTCGAGCCGGTCTTCACGGCGCGGCGCACCGCCCTGCCGTCGAACAAGACGAAGACCGCGCCCTCCTTCACCGCCGACGCGGGGACGATCACCACCGGTCTGGCGCCTCCCGCATCGGCGCTGGCCTTCTTCTCGGCCAGAAACGCCACGCTGGCGTTCATCTCCGGCCGCAGATGGCTGTCGGGCTTCTGCACCTTCACTTTGATCTGCACGGTGGCCTTCTGCCGGTTGGCTTCGGGCGAAATCTCTTTAATGAAGCCGTCGTACTTCAGGTCGGGGAAGGCATCGGTGGTGACGGTGCCGTGCTGGCCGGAATGCAGCTTGGCGAAATCGTTCTGGCTGATGTCGAGCTCTACTTCCAGGTCGTTGAGGTCGGCGATGGAAACCACATAGCCCTTGGCGCCGCGGTCGCCCACGAAACTGGTGGTGACGAATTCGCCTTTCTCCACGGCGCGTTCCAGAATGGTGCCGGTGACCGGCGCGCGGATCACCGTGTTGGCCAGGTTGGTTTCGGCGTACGCCAGCGCGCCCTTGGCCTGCTGCACCTGCCCGCGCAGCGAATCGATTTCCTCCTGGCGCGGCCCCAGTTTCACCAGCTCGTAGGCCTTCTGGAGCGCGTTGACCTTGTGAACCGCCGAGTCGTAGCGCCCCAGGGCATCGTCCACGGTCTGCTGCGAACCCACGTGGTCGCGCAGCGTGTTGCGGGCGCGGTCCAGGTTCACGCGCGCATTTTCCAGGTCGGCCTTGGCGGAATCCAGGTTCGCCAAAGCCTGTGCGATCTCTTCGGGGCGGGAGCCGTGCATGGCTTCGTCCAGCTTGGATTGCAGGCTCGCCAGTTGCCCCTTGGCCTGCGTGACGTAGGCCTGGTACTCGTCGTCTTCCAGGCGCACCAGCACCTGGCCCTCGCTGACACGGTCGCCCTTGTCGACACCGATCCAGCTCACCTTGCCGACCACTTTGGCGGCCAGTTCGATCTTGTGGGCCGCCACAATGTAGCCGGTGGCGTTGAGGATCACGCCCTCCGGCGCGCTGGCCGCCGAAACCGCTGTGACGCGGCGCACTTCCACGATGGGCGAGGCGTTGAGCTTCGCCGAGAGCAGTTCCCACGCACCCAGCCCCACCAGCAGCAACACACCGATGATGATCCACGCCGTCGCCCATTTGGACGGCCCCCGGGAACGGCGGCTCGCACGGTCGATTTGCAGGTTCTTCAGCTCGGCGTCCATAGGTTTGATTCTTTGCTGGCCATTTCTAAAACACGGCTACTAACTTCTGACTTCTGGCTCCTGACTTCCAAATCCCGAAGGGATTTCAAGGGCGCATCCCTTGCCTCACCCTTCCCGCAGCGCGGTCAGAATCTCCTTTCGCGACGCGTTGCGCGCCGGGAACATTCCGCCGATGCTGCCCAGGATCACCGCGAAAACCACTCCCGTGAGCATGATCTTGGGCGTCACCTGAAAACCGAAAGCCATCTCCGCGAAATTGCCGTTGCCGATGGCCGTGGTTACGCCGTTGAGCGGCAGCGCCAGCAGACACCCCAGCAGCCCTCCGAGCGCCGAAAGCAGCATCGCTTCCACCCAAAAGCTGAGCAGAATGCTGCCGCGCGAAAATCCCAGCACGCGCAGCGTGCCGATTTCCCTGGCGCGCCGGGCCACCGCCGCGTACATCGTATTCATGGCCGCGAAGCTGCTGCCCACCGCCATGATCAGCGCTACCATAATCCCGGTATATTCCAGCGGCACCGCCTGGGCGGTCTGCGCCGCGAAGTACGCGTCTTCCGACTGTGCATGCACGGCCAGCCGCTGGTCGTCGTTGAGATCGTTGATGAGGGCCCGCGCCGTCACCGCGTCGGTGGCTTTCACCAGGCACGAACTGACGGTCTCAACGCGTTGCAGATCGGAGCTCACCTGATTGAGATCGCCCCACACTTCGCTATTCTGCGTTCCTCGACCGGCGTCCATAATGCCGACAATCTCCCACTCGCCGCGGCCGAATTTAACCTTCTGGCCGATCTGCCCTCCCGGAAATCGTTGCGCCACGCTTTTGCCCACCACCACTTCGCGCTGGCCCGGCTGGAACCAGCGGCCGCTCGCCAGGTGCACGTTGGGCCGCATTTCGATGCCGGCTGGCGGCAGGCCGCGCACCGTGAGGTTGGCGCCATCGGGGTTCGCGTAGCTCGGCAGGATCATAATGGTCACCACTTCCATGGAAGCCAGCGGCTGCCCGTCGCGCCCGGTGGCGATACCGGCCTTGAACTTCAGGTCCTGAAACTGCGACCGCGTGAACAGGCTCACCAGCTCCGATTCCGCCCCCTTTCGCAGCACCAGCACGTCCAGCGGATCGCTGGAAACCGAAAGCGTGGTGCCGAGGCCCTGCACCAGGGCGAGAATCGCCAGCAGCACGGCCACCGTCAAGCCGATGCCCAGCGCGGTCATGATGGTGGTGGTCTTCCGGACCACCAGGTTGCGCAGGTTGTATGCGATGGGGATAGCCATGGCGATTAATCCGTGCTGCGCAGCGCTTCCACGATGGTTGTGCGCGATGCGCTCATGGCCGGCACCAGCGAGCTCATCACGCCGATCAGCCCGGCCGCCACCACGCAAATCAGCGCCACCTCCGGATCGAATGCCTTCAACGCCGGCATGAATCCGCCGAAGGGGCTCTTGGCCACCGCGCGCATCAGCGCGGTCGAGATCAGATAACCGATCGCGCCGCCCGCCACCGAAATCGCGCAAGCCTCGCCCAGAATCATGCCCAGGATGCTGGCGGGGGTGAAGCCCAGCGTCTTGAGAATGCCGACTTCGCGGATGCGCTCGCGCACCGACATCGCCATGGTATTGGCCGATACCAGCAGGATCGTGAACATCACTGCCCCCGAGATGGCCAGCAGGAACATCTTGACGTCGCCCAGCATCGCCAGGAAGCCCACGATGAACGCCTGCTCCGATTCCGTCTTGGTCTGCGCCGTGGAGTTGTGAAAATGATCGTCGATGGCGGCCGCCACGCGCGCCGAGTTGGCGGGGTTGTCGATCAGAATGTCGTACATGATCACGTTGCCGCGCCGCCGCTCCGGCATCGTCTGTTCCAGGTACTCCTTGTCGAAGTACATTTCGTCGCTCGCGCGCGGGCTGTCGAAGATGCCGCGAACCGTGAACTCGTAGTCGCCGGGAAAGATATCGCCGGTCATGTTGATGCGGTCGCCCACCTTGAATTGGAACGCGTTGGCCAGGTCGCGGCCGATCACGCAGCCGGCGCGGTCGTGCTCGAAGGCTTTCTTTTCATCCTCCGGAATCTGGAACTCGGCGAAGATGGTGAACAGTTTGCCGGGTTCCACGGCATAGCGCGGGAACTGGTTCTTGGGATCGCGCGCATCTTTATAGACGCCGCCGAACCATTGCGAGACCATCACCTCGCGCACGCCCGGCACGTGTTGAATCTCCGCTTCGTAGGAAAGCGGCATCGACACGGTGTAAGAGATGCGGTTGCGGGCCACCAGGCGCAGCGCCTGTTGCGGCGTGGGGTCGCTGAGGTAGAATGCGTGGAACGTGGCCACCATGACGCCCAGCAAACACATGGAAATGCCGATGCTGGCGATGGTGAGAATGGTCCTTCGCCGGTTCCGCCAGGAATTCTTGAGAATCAAAGGCAAGTAGCGCATGGGTCAGGTCGTATGATGCCGAGATCGTATTATAACGTTCTAACTTTAGCAGCCTCGCCGCCCGAAGCGTCGGGGGTGCCGACGAAACGGCGAATAGCGGGATGAGCCGCCGGATTTTCGCGACGGGTGTATGGCTCCATATCCCGGGCGTACGAGCCGGGCGGCAAGCGCGGTTCGGAATTATCGGCCAACGCACGCGAGTTACCGGCGAATGGAGGCGGACAAGGCCGGGCACGGGCCCGGCTTGCATTCCGCCTTCGATGGGCGTAGTCTGACCCGATAGGCACTCGGGAGGTGGATGATGTTCGCGCTGAAGCCCCTATCGAAGGACGCGGTTCCGGCGGCGATCGCCAGGGCGGAGCGCTATCGCCTGCTGAACGAGCCGTGGCAGGCGGAGAGCATCTGCCGCGACGTGCTGGCCGTGGAACCCGGTCACCAGGCCGCCATGATCCTGCTGATTCTGGCGCTGACCGACCAGTTCGACTGCGGCATCAACGCCAAGGACGCGATGGAAGTGGTGGCGGGACTGAAAGGGGACTACGAGCGCGCGTACTATTCCGGCATCGTGGACGAGCGGCGCGCCATAGCGCTGCTGCGGCAGTCCGATTACCGCTCGGGCCACGTGGTTCATTCGCTATTCCGCCACGCCATGGAGTGGTACGAGAAAGCCGAGTCGTTGCGCCCGCCCGGGAATGACGACTCGCTGCTGCGCTGGAACACATGCGTGCGCGTATTGCGGAAAAACCCGCACCTGGGCCCGCTCCCGGAGCGCGAACACGTGGTGCAGTCGGAATAGGACGCGGCTAGGAGCACCAGTTCTTGCGGTGTTGAAGTGATAATCCCTTTGAGGCTGGGCGTTTGGAGGCGCCGCTTACGCGGTGCGCGTCAGCGGAGCATCCATGGCCCTCAGAACAGACCCCATTAGTTTCGAGCGGCGGAAGGGCTTCTTCAGAAAGCCGCGGAAGCGGCCCGACGGCCCGGTCTGCGGAATGGTATTGGACTCGTCCTGGCTGGACGTGAATAAAACCCGGACGTTAGGGTTGGATCGGTATAACTCCTGGATCAGTTCGGGGTCGCCCGCTCCCATCGCCATATCGATGATCGCCAGTTGGACTGGCTCTTTTCTGGCGCGGCAAAAATTCAGCGCGGCGGACTGGCCCAGTGCGGTGAAGACTGTGAAGCCGCACTTCTCCAGTGTGGTTGAGACTTGCTGCAGAACCCGTTCTTCGCCGTCGGCCACTAAGACGCCGGCGCTTTCCTGCTCTGGCATACTCATACGATTCCATTATATGTCTCGCAGCGTCAGTCTTGCGACAACCGCGACCATCACGAATTTCACACCACGGCGGTTGCGTAAGTATTCTCCCGCCCGGGAGGAAATTCACCCGGCGAGCCGCTGCGCGATAAAATTCCTTCGAGCACCGCAGGAATCTCGTATACCGCGCGATTCCGCATACCTGCAATGCGAAGCCGGAGTAATCACGGTGTTGAAAACGGGCGGCAAAGTTTCTCGAATATTCCGCGACACCATACACCTCCCGTGCTTTCCAATTTCGATGTTACGCGCATACCGTTACTCTCCGATGAAAATCTCGGTATTTCGTAACTGAGTTTAAGGCAAGTTACGAGAAGTCTTGCTGGATCTTAAGTGCCGTAGTAAACTTGCGTCGATGAATAATTTTACGTCGGTGTGGTTGCCGGGAAGCAAGCAGGATGTCCGCATTCTCAAGTTGACAGGACCATTCACGCTCGCGGCTGTCTTTGATTTTCAGGCGGAGATTCGCAAAGATCCGCCACCCGTACTTATCCTTGACCTCGCGGATGTGCCCTACATGGATTCCGCCGCGCTAGGGCCAATACTGGGACTGCATGTTTCCTGCCAGAGAGAAGGCCGGCGCTACGCCATGGCGGATGTGTCGGACCGGCTCAGGACGCTTTTCAAGGTCTCCGGTGTGGACGGGCTCTTAGTTATGTATCCCACCGCGGCGCAGGCCGAGGCCGAGCTGGTTGGGTAGCGCGCCTGGAGCGCGCCGGTCCGGCGTGATAATATTGGGGGCAACGTTGCGATGAGGGATTCGATCTCGCGTAAAGCCCTCGTGATCGGCGGGGCTGCGGTGGCGCCTCTGCTGCTGATCGTCTTCGTCTGGGTTCCCGGCCTGCCCGTCCGCATTCTCTCGGCCGTCGTGGCGCTGGCCGGCCTTTTGGCCGTGTGGCTGGTTGCGCGCTCTGTGGCCCGCCGCGTCAATGGGCTTACTGTCTTCGTGGATGGCATGCTTGATCAGGCCGCACCACGCCCAACGCTGCTAACCGGCGATGACGAGCTAGGATCGCTCGCCCGCTCGCTGTCGCGTATGGCGCCGCGCATCGAAGAACTGGTCAGCCGCCTCAGCGTGGAGTTGACGCGCCGCGAGGCGGTCCTCGCCAGCATGACCGAAGCCGTGCTGGCCGTCGACGCACAGTTGAACATTACGTTCTGTAACCACTCCTTCCAGCAGGCCGTCGGTGACCACAACACCGCCGAAGGGGTCCCCTTGATCCGTATTGTCCGCGACCCCGAGCTTTTTCGCGTCCTAAAGCAGGTGGTGGATTCCGGCGAGACCGTCCGCCAGCGGCTGCGATTGTCGGCCACCGTAGCCCGCACATTTGAGGTCCGCGCCGCCCCTCTGGCTCACAGCACTTCGCGCGGCGCCATCGCGATCCTGTACGATGTAACGCCGCAGGAGCGGCTGGAACGCGTCAAGCGCGATTTTATCGCCAACGTTTCTCACGAGTTCCGCACGCCCCTCGCCACCATTCGCGGCTACGCCGAGACCTTGCTCGATGGCGGTCTCGAGGACCATCAGAACCGTCGCAAGTTTGTCGAAATCATCCAGGCCAATGGCGTGCGGCTCAACAACATCGCGTCCGATTTGCTGACCTTGTCGGAACTCGAAGCGGGCCGGCCGGATCCTGAGCCCGGACCCATCCCGGTGAGCGACGCCGTGCTCGGCGCCGTTCACGCCATTGAGCCGGCGGCGCGCCTGCGCGGCCTCAATCTGAGCGTCGGGCCTATCCCCAATATCTTCATCCTCGGCTATGGAATTCGCTTCGAGCAGGCCCTGCTCAACCTTCTGGACAACGCCGTCAAATTCAATCGCGAAAACGGCGAGGTGCGCGTGGAGGTTCGCCCGGTGTCCGAAGGCCGCATCGAAATCTCCGTCTCCGATACCGGCGTGGGCATTCCGCCCGAGGATCTGTCGCGCGTCTTCGAGCGTTTCTACCGCGTGGATAAGGCTCGCTCCCGCCAGGTGGGCGGCACCGGCCTGGGCCTTTCCATCGTGAAGCATGCCGTCGAGCAAATGAACGGCGCCATCGCCGTCGAGAGCCGCTTGGGAGCTGGTACCCACTTTACGATTACCCTACCGCAATGCAATCCCGGTAATTGAAAATTAATCCCCCAGTCATCGCATAGTAATAACGCTTCGATAACCTCAGCCTTGGCTCTTCAATTCAAGCCTGTCGGCGCGCGTGTCTATCGTCGCGCCCCGGCCTTGCAATCTATGTCTAATTCTCAGGAAGGAACAATGACGAAATCACGCACAGCAGCATTCGCATTATCCCTGATGGCAGTTGCGTGCCTCGGCACCAGCTTCGCGGCCGACCCGGCCGACAAGCCCAAGACCGCTGCCGACACTGCCGCGGAACTGGCCGCTTTGAAGGCCCAGCTCGCGGCGCAGCAGAAACAGATCGACCAGTTGCAAGCCGCCTTGCAAGCCGAAATGAAGCTGCTCGATCAGGTGACGGCCAACACGGCTCCGCCCGCTGCCCCGGCCGCGGCGCCGTCGCGCTCCGCCAGTTTGGGCGAAATTGCTTCCACCACCCCGATACTTCCTCCCGCTCCGGCCGCCGTCGCGCCGCCGCGGATTTTCACCCCCCCCGATCAGCAGGCCGGGCAACAGCAGCAACCCGCGCCCCTGCAGCTCCAACTCGGCAACATCACCATCATGCCGGTTGGCTTCCTCGACGCCACGGGCGTGTGGCGCAGCAAGGCCGCCGGTTCGGGCATCGGCAGCAACTTCGGCAGCATCCCCTTTGACAACGCCGTCCCCGGCGGCCATCTGAACGAGTTTCGCTTCAGCCCGCAGAACTCGCGCGTCGGCTTCCGCATCGATGGCAACTGGAAGGGCGCTCGTTTCATCAACTACCTGGAAACCGATTTCCTGGGCACCAGCGGCGCCAACAACATCGGCATCACCAACGGCGCCTTCGTGCCTCGCCTGCGCCTGTTCTGGCTGAGCGTGCGCAAGGGTGCGTGGGAAGTCCTCGGCGGCCAGAGTTGGAGTATGTTCACCCCGAACCGCAAAGGCATCTCGGCCTTGCCGGGCGACATCTTCTACAGCCAGGTCTTCGACGTGAATTACTTGATCGGTCTGCCCTGGACCCGCCAGCCGGGATTCCGCGTCCTGGTGCACGGCGCCGGCGACAAGGTGACCTTCGGCTTGTCCGCGGAAAACCCCAACCAGTACATGGGAGGTTACGGCGGCGGCGGCTCCATTGTTCTGCCTTCCGCGCTCACGGGTCTATTGGGCACCCAGATCGACAACGGCTCCACCAGCCCTCTGAGCACCCCCAATCCGGCCCCGGATATCATTGCAAAACTGGCCTTCGACCCGGTTTCCAGAATCCATGTCGAAGTTGGCGGAATCGAGCGGACTTTCAAGGTCTTTAACACCACCACCGGTCAACCGACCTCGGGTCAGACATTCACCAAGACCGGCGCTGGCGGCGAAGTCAACGCGAATATCGAGGTGGCGAAAGGATTTCGCCTGATCGCCAACAATCAGTTTGGCGATGGCATCGGCCGCTACTTCTTCGGCAATGCCCCCGATTTTATCGTGCGCTCCGATGGCAGCATCAGCCCGATTCACACCTTCACCACAACCGATGGTTTCGAGTACACCATCAAGAACACGCTGCTGTATTTTTATTTCGGCGGCATCTACATCGGCAAGAACGCAGCGCTCGACGCCAACGGCACCAGCTTGATCGGTTGGGGCTACACCGGCTCCGCCAACAGCCAGAACCGCTCCGTCAATGAGTACACGTTCGGCTTCAACCAGACCTTGTGGAAGAGCCCCGCGTACGGCGCGGTCAACATCATGGGCCAGTATGAGTACGCCACTCGCACTCCGTGGTATGTCGCTGCGGGCGCCCTTGACCATGCCAGCGATCATACCGTCTATTTCGACCTTCGGTATACGCTTCCCGGCGGCGTGCCGAGCATGAAGTAACCCACGGTTCCGCCGAACAATTCACGGAATCGTAACATTATTTAACCGAACTGTAACTTACGGGTGAGAAAATTATGGGGAATACAAATATGAAGAGAATAGCTCTGGCCTTGGCTGGCCTGCTGATGGGGGGCGCCACCGTCGCGATGGCGCAGCAGAAGATCAATGGTGCGGGCGCTACTTTCCCCGCAGCTATATACCAAAAGTGGTTCGAGGAATTCCACAAGTTACATCCCGACATCGAGATCAACTACCAATCGATCGGCTCCGGCGGCGGGATTGCCCAACTCACGGGCGGTACGGTGGATTTCGGGGCGTCGGATATGCCAATGACCGACGACCAGCTTTCGAAGTTGAAGGTGCGGGCCTTCCACTTCCCGACCGTACTGGGAGCGGTGGTTCCGACCTACAACATCCCGGGCATTGCGGCGGATCTCAAGTTTTCCCCGGAGACCCTTGCAGGCATTTTCCTTGGCA
>JBEKYE010000039.1:0-18628 GCA_049511275.1 Bryobacteraceae bacterium | reverse complement strand
CTCCGCAAACTGCTCCAGCGTATCTTCCGTCGAAAGCGTGATCCCCGGCGCATCGGTGCCAGCTGCCGATTGCCTCGCCCCTGCCGACGCGGCCGACGCAGCTCCCGGCGCCAACGATTCCAGTTGCCGCACCGGGTACACCGACACCTCCGCGCGGTCCAGGATCGTCGTCAAGCGCCGCAATAGCGGCGTGTAATCCACCTGGTCGTAGATGCTCGTGGCTTGCGGCCCCAGCCCGATCGGCACTCCGTGGCTGATCCAGATCAGGCTCTTGCGCCCCGGCGCCGCCGCCACCAGGTTCGCCAGCGACTCCAACGCCTGGTAGGTCATGCGCACCCGCGTATCTACGTCGATCCAGATGGGCCGCAGCCGGACCGACTCCCGCGACGCGTCGTCCAGCAGCGCCTTGATATCTTCCGTCCACGGATGCGCACCTGCCGCCTTGCCCGGGCCCGTGTTCGCATCCGCCAGCCCGTGCACCGCGTATAACGTGCCGTTCATCGTCAGAATGTAAAGGAATAGCGAATCGCTTGTCTCCACGTGCTGTAGCGCCGGCGGCAGCTGGTTCATCATGTATCCGCGGTCTTCAAAGCGCGCATTCAGCAGGTCGAACAGGATCACCGTGACCCGCGACATCGCCACGCCCGCGCGGTTGGAATACTCGTTCGGCTCAGCCCGCATGCCGCGCTTCGCGATTGTCTCGGAGCGCCGGAACGAAACCAGGCGCTGCGCCTTCGATCCCTCGAACACCTGGAAATCCTCGCGCGTCAGATCCATCACCGGCTGTCCGCGCGCGTCCTTCGCGACCACGTTCAGATTGACCACCGGCGCCGCCGCCTGGCCAGGCATTCCGCTCTGCGCGCTCATGCCCGCCGCCGCGCACATCCACACCGCAATCGCCCGCATCTTCATGCCTTGATTGTCACGCACCGCAAATCGTGCAGGGTCAACGATCGCGGGCTGGTCATTCGAGCCGGTGCGGCCGCGCCGCCATCGGCCACGACGGCGAATTTGGCGATCTCCTGCCGCTTCCCTTTGTCGAAGATGCGCAAGTCTTCCTGCTTGAGATTTCCGATCGCGCGGCCCGAGCTGTCACGCCCGATTACCGGGACCTCTACCAGGTTGGTCTGCACCTTGAATGTCACGGGCTGCTCGGTGGTGACCATTTCGTCATTCTTCGCCGCTGGGGCGGGCGCGGTCGGCGCGGCAGCGGCTGGGGCGCGGCTCGAACGCCTCTAAGATGGCCTCGGCGATGCGTTCGCTGGCGTGGCCGTCGCCGTAGGGGTTGTGGATGCGGCACATGCGCTCCCGCTCGTCGCGATCGTCAAGCAACCGCTCGGCTTCGCGGACGATGCCATCCGGGTCGGTGCCTACCAGTTTCACGGTGCCTGCTTCCACGGCTTCGGGCCGCTCGGTTTTTTCGCGCATCACCAGGACCGGCTTGCCCAGCGAGGGGCCTTCCTCCTGGATGCCGCCGGAATCCGTGATCACCAGGTAAGCGCGGCGCATCAAGTCGATGAAGGGAAGATATTCGAGCGGTTCGTACAGAATGATATTCCGCTCCTTGCCGAGCAGGCGCGTCACGGGGCCCTCCACGCTGGGGTTGTAGTGCACCGGATAAACGATCTGGACGTCGGGGCGCGCGGCCAGGCGGAGCAGGGCGCTGCAGATGGCTTCGAGAGGCGCGCCGAAATTCTCGCGGCGGTGCGCGGTCACCAGCAGGAGGCGCTTGGAAGGGTCGAGGTCCGGCCACACGGCGGAAGGAAGCTGCCCGGCTTCGAGTTGATCGCGCACTTGCAGAACTGCGTCAATGCCGGTGTTCCCGGTGACGGAGATGCAGTCCTCGGGCACGCCCTCACGCCGCAGGTTGTCGGCGGCGCCGCTGGTGGGCGCGAAGTGCAGAGTGCTGAGGCGCGTCGTGAGGACGCGGTTCAACTCTTCCGGGAAGGGCTGCGCCAGGTCGCCCGTGCGCAGTCCGGCTTCCACGTGGCCGACGGGGATGTGCTGGTAGAAGGCCGAAAGGGCCGCGCAGAACGTGGTGGTGGTATCGCCCTGCACCAGGACGAGGTTGGGCCGCTCGGAGACCAGGATATCTTCCAGCGCTTCCAGGATGCCGGCGGACAATTGCGCCAGACTTTGGCCGGGCTGCATGAGATTGAGGTCGAAATCGGGGACCACGCCGAAGACTTCGAGCACCTGGTCGAGCATGGCGCGGTGTTGCGCGGTGACGCAGCACTGCACGCGAAAATCGCGGCTTAGGCGCCGCAGATAGAGCAACACCGGGCAGAGCTTGATGGCCTCGGGGCGCGTTCCAAAGACCAGGAGAACTTTGATCATGGGGCGGTCTTTACTCTAACCCGGCGGATGCCGCGGTTCAACTGGACAGATAAAATATGTCGGGTAAGATACATTCATGATGCAGTCGGTACCGGGTGTTGAAACGAGAATGCGCCTGCGGCTCTTTGGTGTGGCGTCGATGCTGGCGCTGTTGGCGGCGTGCGGGCGGCCGCAGCCGGCGGCGGATGCGGACCTGGTCAAGGAGATCGACGGCATCCTGGCGATCGACAATCACGCGCATCCGGTGCGGGTGACGGCGAGCGGCCAACCGCCGGATCGCGATTTCGACGCTTTGCCGGTGGACAACATGGAGCCGCAGTCCGACCCCGTCAACCTGCGGCCGGGAGCTCCCGCCATGCTGGACGCGGCCAAGGCGCTGGCGGGCAAGCAGCAGGCGGCGCGCGAGAAGGGCGAGCAGTATCCGGCGTGGGTGCTGGACCAGATGGGAGTCGAGGTGATGCTCGCCAACCGCGTCGAGATGGGCCCGGGGATTCAGCCGCCGCGCTTTCTCTGGGTGCCCTATGCGGACGCACTCATCTTCCCGCTGGACAATTCGCAACTGGCGGCGGCCAATCCCGATCGGAAGGCTTTCTTTGCGCTGGAAGACGTGCTGCGCGGGCGCTATCTGACGGCGCTGGGGATGAAAGCCGTGCCGGCAACCCTGGACGAATACCTGGCGCGCGTGGTGACGCCCACGCTGGAGCGGCAGCGCTCGGGCGGCGCGGTGGCGGAAAAGTTCGAGGCGGCGTATCTGAGGCCGCTCGAATTCGACAAGGTGCAGCGCAGCGCGGCCGAAGCCATTTATGCGCGGTTTGCATGGAAGGGCACGCCCGCGGCGGCGGAATACAAACCGCTCCAGGACTTTCTGTTCCGCTATATTGCCGCGGAATGCGGGCGGCTGGGCATGGCGGTGCACATCCACACCAACGCCGGCGCGGGCGGATACTTCCAGGTGGGCGGCGCTAATCCGCTGCTGCTCGAAAGCGTCTTGAATGACCCGGAGCTGCGCAAGACCAGATTCGTGATGCTGCACGGCGGATGGCCGTTTACGCGGGAGATTACGGCCCTGCTCACCAAGCCCAACGCGTGGCTGGATTTTTCGGCGCAAGACCTGGCGCTCGAACCGGCGACGCTGGCGGGAATTCTGCGCGAGTGGCTGGAATACGTGCCGGAGAAGGTGCTGTTCGCGACCGACGCTTACCCGTACATACCGGAAATGGGATGGGAGGAATCGGGCTGGATGGCGGCACGCGCCGGGAGGCGGGCGCTCGCCATGGCGCTCACGGGAATGCTGCGCTCGGGCGAGATCACACGCGCGCGCGCTTCGGCACTGGCGCGCATGGTATTGCGCGACAACGCGCGGGCGCTCTACGCCTTGGCCGGCGGACGCGCCGCGAAATAGAGCTCGAGGGCCTGCTGCAGCGGCGGCATGGGGTCGAGGCCCAGGCGTTCGACCTTGCCGTTGGAGAGCGCGGAATACCGGGGGCGCCGCGCGGCGGTGCGGTATTCACGCTCACTGGTGGCCAACAACAGCGGGTCCAGATGCGCCACCTGGAAAATGGCGCGCGCGAACTGAAACCAGGAGATGGGCGTGCCGCCGCCGATGTGGAAGACGCCGTTGAGATCGCGATCCACCAGATCGATGGTGCGGGCGGCCAGCAGCGGCGCATAGGTGGGCGACGCCACATGGTCTTCCACCACGCGGATGGGCTGGCCGGCGCCCGCCAGACGCAGCATGAGTTCGACGAAGTTGCCGCGCGCCGTCGAGAGTCCGCCGGGCCCGAAGACTCCGGAAGTGCGGACCACCGTGGCGCGATCGAGATAAGCCTGGGCATACAGTTCGCCGGCCAGTTTTGAGACGGCATAAGCGCCCAGGGGATGGGTGGGATCGTCCTCCGTGTAGGGGTGGTGGGCGCGGCCGTCAAAAACGTAGTCGGTGGAGAAGTGGACCAGGCGGGCGTCCATCTGGCGGCATGCCAGCGCCAGGTTGCGCACGGCCAGGCCATTCACCAGGAAGGCGGCTTGCGGCTCCTTTTCGGCGACGTCCACCTGGTTATAAGCGGCGGAGTTGAACACCACGTCGGCGTCGGACTGGGCGAGCGAGCGCTCGACGGCGGCGCCGTCGGTAATATCGACCTGATCGCGCTCCCAGCCGGTGACGGCATAGCGGCGCACATTGAGTTCGTGGACGAGTTCCACGCCCAACTGGCCCGACGCTCCAAACACAACCGCTCGACGGCTCATAGGAAGATTTCAGGATAACGTGATTCGCCGGTTCACTTCCAACGAATCAGGAAGGCGGCCGTGGCCACCGCCAAGGCCAGCAGGAAGACTACCGCGCCGATCCATTTGCGGCGCCCGCGCGTGAGCCACGCCAGGGGATCGGGCGACTCCTTCCCGGCCGCCAGGGTATGCAGCTTCCGGCTGGGTCCGGGGAGTCTGCCGAGAGCCTTGTCGATCATGCGGCGGCCTTTGCGGTCGGTGATCAGGATGGTGCTCGCATTGCGCCCGTTGGTGGATTTCAGGAGCCGATGGCGAAGCGCCGCGGGAACATCGTCCACCGAGCGGTACACCCGGTCGGAACCGCCGGCTGAAATCAGCACGGACGAAGTTTGGAACAGGCCCGCCGCCGCGGGGTTGCGCTCACCGCAACCGGGGCAGCGTGGCGCGGACTCTTGGAACTCCCGCCCGCAACCCGAACAGGCAATCATGCCACCACCCGTGGAGCGCGCGGTTTTGCGACCATGGCGGCTTCGTTGCCGAGGTGCTCCTGCACCACCTGGATAAAACCCAGGGCGGCTTTGGAGAGCGCTTTGTCTTTGCGGTAGATCAGGCCAAGCCGCCGCACCAGCGGCTCCGGCGCCAGCGAGAGCGCGTGCAGCTTGCCGGCGGCGATCTCTTCGCGGCAATTGGTTACGGCGAGGAAGCTTACGCCGAGCCCGGCCATCACGAAGCGCTTCATCATCTCCGTGGAGTCCAGTTCCATGGAGATACGGATTTCGTCTTCCACCGGCTCCAGCCACTGATTCAGGCGCGCGCGCGTTTTGCCTTCTCTGGAAAGCATGAGAAAGTTGCCGGCAACGTCATGCGGGGTGACGGATTTCTTCCCGGCCAGGGGGTGCCCGGCGGGAACGATGAGGCGGATCTCGTCGTGGTAAATGCTCACCACCTGCAGGCGCTTCTCATCGGCCGGAAGCTGCGTGAGACCGAAATCGGCGGAGTTATCGAGCACGGCATCCACCACGTGCGAGCCGTAGGAACGGTCGACCTGCAATTGAATGGCGGGAAAGAGCTGGCGGTAGACCGAAAAAACTTTAGGCAGGATGTAAATACAGGTGGCCTCATTGGCCGCGATCACCAACTCCCCCCGCGGATTGGTTTCGAGCTCGGCGATCGCGTCCTGCACACGGCGGCGGAGGTCGAGAATCTGCTCGGCGTAGTCGGCGAAGATGCGTCCGGCGGTGGTGAGGGAGATGCGGCTGCCGAAGCGTTCGAACAGCTCGGCGCGCAATTCCTGTTCGAGTTGGCGCACCTGCGCGCTGATGGCGGGCTGCGTGCGATAGCAGGTCTGGGCGGCCTTGGAAAAACTCTTCAGCCGGACGATTTCGAGAAATGTGTGCAGCTGATCGAAGTCCATAAACGGCTGGCCGGTCAGTTGGAACCGGCGGTCCAGTCAAAATTATGAATCGGCGGGATAGAAATAATGAATTTCCCACGTGCCGGGCGTGGATGGTAAGTATTGTACCAAAGGCCCCGGGTGGTGCGGTTAAGGAATGGGATTGTCGCAGATCGCAGCACCGCACCTCTCACCCGGGCTGGAGGCCTGACGGGCGCCTAGGCCGTCTCTTCAGAGGCCCTTTCGGCCTCAGCCGCGGCTTTCGGACCGGCGGCCTTCGCTTCCTCAATCAAACGCTCGGCTTCTTCCACTCTGGCCCGCGGCACCTTTACCTCGAAGCCCAAAGACGGAAGGATCGAGTTGCGCACCAGGATGCACGGGACGCCGTTCGACTCCAGAACGCCGCGAATCATGTCAGCCTCAATTTCAGCGTCCACGATAGGTGCGTCATAGAGCGTGACCATGTCCAAATCGGAGGAAGGGTCGAGTTGATCTTCGCCCGCGGAATCTTCGTCGTGCCTGGGATCTTGCGCCATGCCTCCAGGATATCGCAGAATATCCATAGAGGCCCCCATTCGCATGACTGACGAAATTGAAGAGAGCACCGAGGACACGCCATCGAACTTCACCGGCAACGTCGCGTGGTTTCTGGCGGGGGCGTTTATCGGAGCGGCCGTCGCCGTTTTGTATGCGCCCAAGAGCGGCAAGGAAACCCGGCGGTACCTGGCCGGCAAAGTGCAGCAGAGCAAAGATGCCGTGACCGACACCAGCAGCAACATCGTGGAAGCCAGCCGCGACATGTTCGAGCGCGGCAAGCAACTGGTGGAAGACGCCGCCGATCTGTTTGAACGCGGCCGCAAACTGGTCAAGGGTTAAGCGGCGGGCATGCCCGTTCTGGGCGATTTTGAAATCCTGCGGGTGAATGAGACCGCCTACTGGTGGGACGGCGGGGCGTTGTTCGGCGTGGTGCCCAAGACGCTGTGGAGCCGCAGGATTCCACCCGATGAACTCAACCGCATTCCCCTGGCGTTCAACTGCTATCTGATTCGCACCGGGAGCCACGCCATCCTGATCGAAACCGGGCTCGGCGATAAACGCGGCGCGCACGAGCGGGAACGGATGCGAATCCCGGCGGTCACCGAATCGCTACCGGCGGTAATCGCGGCTCAGGGCATCGACCCCGAAACCATCGACATCGTGATCAACAGCCACCTGCATTGGGACCACTGCAGCGGGAATACGATTCTGCGCGGCGACGCCGTGGAGCCGGCCTTTCCACGCGCCCGCTACTATGCGCCGCGCGGCGAGTGGGAGCATGCGCACGAGCGCAACGTGCGCGATGCCGTAGCCTACATCGACGCCAACTACGATCCGCTGGTGGAATCCGGCCAAATGACACTGGTGGAGGGCGACTGCGAGGTGCTGCCGGGCATCCGGATGCGGACGGCGCCGGGGCACACCCGCGACATGATGGTGGTGACGGCTGAGAGCGCCGGTGAGACGTTCTGCTTTCTTTCCGACATGGTGCCCACCGCGGCCCACCTGCCGCCCACCTGGGTGGCGGCGTTCGATCTGTACCCGCTCGAGACCATCGCGAACAAGGTCAAATGGCTAGGCGCAGCGGCCGAAGGGCAGTGGCTGTGCGGCTTTGGCCACGACAGCGCGGCCTTCGCGCGGATTGCGACCGATGCGAAGAAGCAGTTCATCGCGGTTGAGGCGTGAGATGCAGATTGTCAGGGCAGAGAGCGCGTCGCAGATCGCGCAGGCGCGCGAGCTATTCGAAGAGTACTGGGCGTCGTTTGGTTTTACACCGTGCTTTCAGAACTTCGGAGCGGAAGTGGCGGGACTGCCGGGCGACTATTCGCCGCCGGGCGGGCGGCTGGCGTTGCCGATGATCGACGGACAAGCCGCGGGCTGCGTGGCGCTGCGGCGGTTTGACGCGGAACGATGCGAGGCCAAGCGGCTTTACGTGCGGCCGCAGTTCCGCGGCCAGGGCGGGGGAGGGCGGCTGCTCGACTGGGCGATCGCGGAGGCCCGCGCCGCGGGTTACCGCGAAATGGTGGGCGACACCATGCCGGTGATGGAGAAGGCGCTCGAGATGTACGGCCGCCTGGGTTTTGAGCGGACCAAGCCTTACTCCGACCATCCGACGCCGGGAGCGATCTATTTGAGGCTGAAGCTGTAAGGAGACAGGAACCGGAGCGCGGCGTGTGATAACTTGTGTCTAATCTCTAGGGCAGATGGAGATGCGACCAGCGACGGAGGAAACGGACTTGGAAAGAACATGCGGGAACAACTGCTGTGGCTGATATCAACCTGACCCAACCAGAAGCCGATGCTCTGATCGCCATGGGGAAAATTCGCGTGGATGATAAGCAGTGGAGTTTTCCACCTCCGGGTGAGAGGATGACCATCCCCCTGACCTCATCCGACAAGAGAGAGAACTTCACTCTTGATGTGACTCGCGCCCAGATCAAGCTCACCAAGGCGACATACCAGAACAGGGCGCGCCAGGCGATTATACTCATGAGGCTGGATCTCGACGGCCCCGCGCATCGAAACCCAGACGGCGCGGACATCCCTTGCCCGCACTTGCATGTGTACCGCGAGGGTTTCGGCGACAGGTGGGCGATTCCCGCGCCGCCCGACAAATACCCAAACACGCAGGACCTTTTCCCGACTTTCGAGGCGTTTATGAAGCACTGCAACATCACAGATCCGCCTCAAGTCCAACCGGGGCTCTTCTAATGGTTACGGAGATCGAAAAGCTTTTGAATGATTATCGCGCTTGGCTCAAGGACAAGACAACGCTTCGCCAAGTAAACAGCACGTGGGTGGAAATCACGACGCCCTACCTTGACCGGCATAACGATGCGCTCCAGATTTACGCGCGCCGGGAAAATGGTGGATTCGTCCTCACAGACGACAGCTACACCATCCACGATCTGGAAGCATCCGGCTGCAATCTCGACACTGAGAAACGCCAGGACCTTCTCAAGATGGCCCTCAGCGGATTCGGCGTACGGCTGAACAACGGAGCACTCGAAGTGGTCGCTTCCCCTGAGACCTTCCCGCTGCGTAAGCACTCCCTCATTCAGGCCATGCTTGCCGTGAACGATCTTTTCTACCTCGCAAAGCCCATGGTAGAGAGCCTGTTTTATGAAGACGTGACTGCTTGGCTGGACGCCAACGAGATCCGCTATACGCCGAAGGCGAAGTTCAACGGCACCAGCGGCTACGACCACCTGTTCGATTTCGTGATTCCGAAATCTCGAAGGCAGCCGGAACGCATTCTGCAGGCGATCACTCGTCCGACGCGTGATGCCGCCCAGTCGCTTATTCATGCCTGGACCGACACTCGGCAAGTTCGGACGCCAGAGTCAAAAGCATACGCGGTTCTGAACGACACCGAAAGCGCAATCCCGGGCGGAGTAATGGACGCCTTCCGAAATTACGCCATTCAGCCCGTACCCTGGGCCGACCGGGCTCAAGTTGTCACGGAACTTGCGGCTTGACGCAGGCCTACCGCGGCTTGAAACGTTCGTCGATCTCCACCTGGTAGCCGCTGGAAAGCCGGTTGGTTTCGTTCGCCATTCCCACCACCGCCATCAGTTCCGCGAACATCTGGTCGGTCATGCCGGCCTTGCGCGAAGATACGGTGTGCGAAGCGGTGCAGTACGCGCACTGGTTGCTGACGCTCACGGCGAGATAAACCAGCTCCTTGGTGAGCGCGTCGAGCGCGCCCGGCGCCATGATTTCCTTGACGCTCTGCCACGTGCGGCGCAGCGTGACGGGATCGTTCGCGATGGCTTTCCAGAAATTGGTGATCCAGTCGGTCTGGCGCGTAGTCATGATGTCGTCATAGACCGCGCGGACTTCCGGCGTAGCGCCGGTGTATTCGATGAACGGAAGAGTGGCCATGCGCCGATTATCGCGCGCCGCGAGGCCGGTTACTTGCCGTCGCTCTTCATTTTGCGGGCGATCAGGAAGGCCAACTCGAGCGACTGGTCGTAGTTGAGGCGCGGATCCACTTCGGACTCATACGCCCGCGCCAGGTCCCCTTCGCCGGGGCCGCGCGAGCCGCCGATGCACTCGGTAACGTTGTCGCCGGTCAGTTCGATGTGAACCCCGCCCAGCGTCTGGCCCATGGAGCGGTGGATGTCGAAGGCCTGTTCCACTTCCGAAATAATGTCGGCGAAGTTACGGGTTTTCCAGCCTCCGGCGGTCATCTGCGTGTTGCCGTGCATGGGGTCGCAGATCCATAGCACGCCACCGCCTTCGGCGCGTACGGCCTCGACCAGGCGCGGCAGCGCGTCCGGAATGCGGCCGGCGCCGAAGCGATGGATCAGCGTCAACCGGCCCGGCTGGCGGTTGGGATCGAGCGCCTGCAACCAGCCGGCGACCTGCTCGCGGGTGAAGTCCGGTCCCACTTTGACGGCGACCGGGTTTTGGATGCCACGCAGATATTCCACGTGCGCGCCGCTGGGATCACTGGTGCGCAGCCCCATCCAAGGAAAATGCGTCGTCAGGTTGAAATAGCCCGGGCGGCGGGGCACGGTGCGCGTCTGCGCTGATTCGTAGCCCAGGTGCAACGCCTCGTGGGTGGTGAAGAAATCGATGCGGTCGGTTTCGCCCGCCCGCACGCCCAGCACGTTCTCCATGAAGCGCAGCGCATCGCCGATGGTTCCCACCATGTGGTGATATTCGTCCGCCAGCGGCGAGTGTTCCACCCAATCGAGATCGAAGTATTCGGGATGGTGCAGGTCGGCGAATCCGCTCTTGACCAGGGAGCGAATGAAATTCAGGGTGAGCGAGGCGCGCTCGTAGCCGCGCAGCAGAAGCTGCGGATCGGGTGTGCGGGCTTCGGCCGTGAATTCCGGACGGTTGATATTATCGCCGCGGAAACTGGGAAGGGTAACGCCGTCGCGCGTTTCCTCATTGCGGGAGCGCGGCTTGGCGTACTGTCCGGCGAAACGGCCGATGCGGATGACGGGTTTCTGCGCGCCCACCACCAGCACCAGGCTCATCTGCAACAACACCTTGAGCATGTTGGTGATGCGGTTGGGCGTGCAGGCGGCGAACCTTTCAGCGCAATCGCCGGCTTGCAGGACGAAGCGTCTGCCGGCGGCAGCCTCAGCCAGTTGCTGGCGCAACTGCACGATCTCCCAACTGGTGACCAGCGGCGGCAGGACTCGCAATTCGGCCAGCACGCGGTCGAGCGCGGCATCGTCGGGATACTCGGGCTGTTGCAGGACCGGCCACCGGCGCCAGGAATCCGGCTTCCAGGGCAAAACCTCCGCGGGAATCTCGGGGGGCATGAAGTTTCAAGTTAGCACAGGCGATGGGGAGGGCTGGACTGCAGTTGCACCAGCCGCTCGCACTGCTGCTCGCCCATCGCCGCCGGCGCCAGGTCCTGCTTGCCGCGCCAGAAATCCACGTAGGAAATCTGGTGCACGCAGGCCACCGTGCAGCGCGGCGCGCAGCTCTTTTCCGTGCGGTACTCGCGGCGAACGTCTTCCACGGTGTAATCGGCCAGCGGCTTTCCGGGGTAGCCGCGCTGCTGCGAACAGTAATGCACCAGGCCGTTTTCGCAGATGTAGAGGTAGCGGGCGCCGGCGCGGCAGCGCCAGTGGTTGGGCTTGCCGTGCGCGATGTTGTCCTGGAAGTAATTGATGCGCGCGTAACTCGATTTTTCCATGGCGCGCATGGCCGTATAGACTTCACGTTCTTCGTCGCGCAGCGGTTGCAACTGGCCGTCACCGTCGTGAATGATGCCGACGGTGGACGTGAATCCCAACTCGACGGCGCGCTTGCCGACCACCAGGGCGTCTTGAGGAGTGCGAATACCGCCGCCCACTACCGAATTGATGTTCACGTGAAAATCGGCATGCTCGGCCAGCAGTTCAAGCTTCTTGTCGAGCACCTTGAGGCTCTTCTTCGAAACGTCGTCGGGAATGACGTTGTCGATGGAGATCTGCAGATGATCTAGCCCCGCGCGGTTGAGGCGCTGGATGCGTTCGGCGGTCAGCAGGTAGCCGTTGGTGATCATGCCGGCGATCATGCCGTGTTGGCGGACGCGCGCGATGAGCAGGTCCAGGTCGGGATCGAGCAGCGGTTCGCCGCCCGAAATCGTGATGATGCCGGTGCCCAGCTTAGCCAGTTGATCCAGGCGTTGGTACATCACGTCCAGGGAGACCGGCTTGGAGTGGTCGTCGTATTCGTTGCAATAGGCGCAGGCCAGGTTGCAGCGTCGCATCGGAATGACGTGAGCCAGAATCGGGTGGCTAGTGGAGGCGAGGCCCTTGCCGATCATGCGGAATTCCCGGATGCGGCGGTTGGCCGCCTTCCAACCCCTCCGGAGATGTTTGGTCAGATCAGACATGCCGGCAAAAGTCTTTCTATTACAACACAAGCCACGCCGCCGGCCGAGGTTTTGGAAGTGATTGGGGATTGGCGGGGGTTGAACGGTCGAGATGGGAATTGGGCGCCGCCGGGCCGGGACACGCAGGCCGTTAACCTGGAACGGATCACGCCGTTACGCAATTTGACACCCGTCCTACGCCGGTGATAAATGTAGGGTTCTTTAATTAGGAGATCCGATGGCTGACGAGCAAAAGCCCGAGGGCTCGCAAGCGCCTCCGCCTGCCGGGGGCGAGGCAGCCAAGCCGGCACCTCCCAAGCCCGCCGCGGCTCCCGCGCCTCCGAAGCCGCCCGCCGTCATGGCGGCCACCCCTTGGGACAGCGATCTCGCCCGCGAAATCAAGGAACGATTCGGCGCCCGGGTCGGCGAGACGTCCACCTACCTGGGCCAGAATTTCATCGTCGCCAAACCGGACGCGCCTGTCTCCCTATTGGAATATCTGAAGCTCGAAGCCGACTTCGATTACCTGGTGGACATCACCGCGGTGGATTGGCCCAAACGGCCTGAGCGCTTCGACGTGGTCTACGTGGTTTACAGCTTCGCGCGGAACGAACGCGTGCGGATCAAGACTTACATTCCCGAAGGCTTCAAGCTGGAATCCGCAGTGGGCGTGCACCTGACGGCCAACTGGCTGGAGCGCGAGGTCTTCGATATGTTCGGCATCGAGTTCGAAGGCCACCCCGATCTGCGCCGCATCCTCATGCCCGAAGAGTGGCAGGGGTACCCGTTGCGCAAGGATTACGGTATTCTTCAGCAGGACGACCGTTGGGTTCAGGAAAACCTCGGTATCGAGAGCGGCCAGTGACATCAGTATGCCCGACGCGACATTTCTAGATTCCACCGAGTTAGTGCTCAATATGGGCCCTCAGCACCCGTCTACCCACGGCGTGCTGCGAGTGATCCTCAAGCTGGACGGTGAGAAGGTGCTGGGGACGGATTGCGTCATCGGATACCTGCATCGCGGCGTGGAGAAGATCGCGGAAAACCGCACGTACGCGCAGTTCAACCCCTACGTGGACCGCATGGACTACGTGGCGGCGGTGTCGAACGGTCTGGGCTACTGCCTGGCCGTGGAGAAGCTGCTGAACGTGGAGGCGCCGCCGCGCGCGCAGGCCGTGCGGGTGATTCTCACGGAGTTGAACCGCATCGCCAGCCACCTGATATGGCTGGGCACGCACGCCCTCGACATCGGCGCTATCACGCCGGTCTTTTATTGCTTCCGGGAGCGCGAAGAAGCCCTGAAGATTTTCGAGAAGTATTGCGGCGCGCGGCTCACCACCCACGCCTTCCGCATCGGCGGGTTGCAGTATGAGACGTACGACGGCTTCGAGCGGGAAGTGCGGGACTTCTGCAAAATGTTCCTGCCGAAGGTGGACGAATACGAAGAACTGTTGACCAACAACCGCATCTGGAAGGCGCGGCTGGTGGGGGTGGGAATCCTGAGCGCCGAGGAATGCAAGGAATACGGCGTTACCGGGCCGGTGCTGCGCGCGGCCGGCGTGAAGTGGGACCTGCGCAAGGCGCAGCCGTACTCGGGTTACGAGAAATACGATTTCGAAATCCCCACGCGGGAGAACGGCGATACCTACGACCGGTATATGGTCCGCATGCAGGAAATGCGCCAGGCGGTGCGCATCATGGAGCAGGCCGTCGAAGCCATTCCCGAGGGCCCCATCATGGGAAAAGTCGGGAAAGTGATCAAACCGCCGGTGGGCGAAGCGTACGTTTCCATTGAAGCGCCCAAGGGGGAGCTGGGCTATTACGTGGTCAGCGACGGATCCACGCAGCCGTACCGCTGCCGGGTGCGGCCGCCGTCGTTCGTGAACCTGCAGGCGCTCGACCGGATGATCCGCGGCGGCCTGGTGGCCGACGTCGTAGCAGTGATCGGAACGTTGGATATTGTGTTGGGAGAGATTGATAGATGAGGAGTCAGGAGTTAGAAGGCAGAAGTCAGAATCGTGAAGCCGGCGCCTTTCTTCTGACTTCTGAATTCTGACTTCTGTCTTCCCTGAGAGGGAGTTTATGGTCAATCTGCTGAAGAAAATCTTTCTTGTGGACCTGTTCCAGGGACTGCGGGTGACGTTCCGGAATCAGAATCCCAAGTACATCTGTACCGAGCAGTATCCGGCGGAGCGGCCTCAGGTGGCGGAGCGGTACCGGGGAGCGCCGCGGCTGAATAACAACCCGGACAACGGCGAAACCTTGTGCATTGCCTGCA
This sequence comes from Bryobacteraceae bacterium, assembly GCA_049511275.1. Classification (GTDB taxonomy): domain Bacteria; phylum Acidobacteriota; class Terriglobia; order Bryobacterales; family Bryobacteraceae; genus PALSA-129. The sequence continues at coordinate 4,036 of JBEKYE010000039.1, read as the reverse complement.
ATTTGTGCGCGCTGGCCTGTCCGGAAAACCTGATCGTGGTTGGAAGCGAACGCAACGAAGCCACACGGCGCAAGGAACTGACTTACTTTACGTATGACACCTCGCGGTGCATGTTCTGCGGGCTGTGCGAAGATGCCTGTCCAGTGGACGCGCTGGAACTGACACAGGATTTCGAACTGGCCACTTACAACCGGGAAGGCCAGGTTTGGGACCGGCAGATGCTCGAAGAGGGGCCGAAGCCGACTCAATACAAATGCTGATCGATACGTTCTTTTTTTATACCTTCGCCCTCCTGACGCTGGGGGGCGGTCTCCTCACCATCACGCGGCGGAACGCCGTGCATAGCGCGCTTTCGCTGATTGTGTCGCTTTTGGGCGTGGCGGGGCTGTACCTGATGCAGCAGGCGGAGTTCCTCTTCGCGGTCCAAATTGTCTTGTACGTGGGCGGCATCATGGTGCTGTTCCTGTTTGTGATCATGCTGGTGAACCTGGACCAGTCGGCCAGAGAGCGGCAGTTCAACGGCCAGTGGATGGTGGCGCTGGTGGCGGTGGCCGCCGTGGGCGCCGAGATCTCCTGGTTCCTGTATCGCGGCCAGGGCGCGTTCCGCCTGGCCGATAGCGCGGGCGGAGTTTCCGCCGCCGCTTCTGCCGTGCCCATGCCGGGCAACACGGAAGTGCTGGCCGACGTGCTCTTCCAGGAATACCTGCTCCCCTTCGAAATCGCTTCCGTCCTGCTGCTGGTGGCGGTAGTGGGAGCGGTGGTGATGGCCAAGAAAAGGATCTGACGATGCATCCGGTAACCACAGTTCATTACCTGGCCTTGAGCGCGGCGCTGCTGCTCATTGGCACCGTGGGCGTGCTGACGCGCCGCAGCATTGTGATTATTCTGATGTCCATCGAGCTGATTCTGAATGCCGTGAATATCAACCTGGTGGCCTTTTCGCGCCAGGCGCACGCCGTCCACGGGCAGATTTTCGCGATCTTCGTGATCGTCGATGCGGTCGCCGAAGCCGCCGTCGGGCTGGGCATTTTGATCGCTCTGTTCCGCAATAAAGAAACCGTGCTGGCGGATGAAATCGATTTGCTGAAGTGGTAGGAGAGCCGTGAACTTCCTAGACCAAATCTGGCTGATTCCTCTGTTCCCGCTGTTCGGCGCGGCGCTCATGTTGCTGTTGGGCAAGAAGCTCGACCCGCAGCCGCCCTCCGACGTTGCGATCGCTCCCGGTGTGGAGCCGGTATCTGACGAGCACGGGAACCATCACGCCCCGGGGCACTCACCCGACCAGGATCGTGACCACCCTCACGGGCACCATCATTCGTCGCCGCTCAAAACCCTGATCAGTATCATCTGCCCGGGAATGGTCTTGCTCTCGTTCCTCTTTTCGGTTGGCGCGGTGTGGCAGCTTTCGCAGCAGACCAATCGAGTCCACCAGATCATCCAGTTCACCTGGATCGCCGGGATGCCGTTCCACATGGCGAACGGGCACATGGCTATTTTTCAGGCGGACTGGGGATTCCTGCTCGATCCGCTCAGCTCGGTCATGATCCTGGTGGTCACCGGCATCGGATTCCTGATTCACGTGTACTCCATCGGGTACATGGCCCACGACAACGGCTACTACCGGTTCTTCGGCTACATGAACCTGTTCGTCTTCTTCATGCTGATGCTGGTGCTGGCGAACAATTACGTGCTGCTGTTCGTGGGTTGGGAAGGCGTCGGGTTGTGCAGCTACCTGCTGATCGGATTCTACTTCCACAAGAAATCGGCGGCCGACGCGGGCAAGAAGGCGTTCGTGATGAACCGGGTGGGCGACGCCGGCTTCATCTTGGGGATGCTGCTGATGTTCTCCGTGCTGGGCACGACGCGATTCCTCGACGTGAAGAGCGCCCTGGCTCACTTCGGCCCAGAGACCACGGGCTTCGGCGTGTTGAGCGTCATGGCCGTTCTGCTGTTTTTCGGCGCCACCGGCAAATCGGCGCAGTTTCCGCTGTACGTCTGGCTGCCCGACGCCATGGAAGGTCCCACGCCGGTCTCGGCTCTGATCCATGCGGCCACCATGGTCACCGCGGGCGTTTACATGGTGGCGCGTTCCGCCGCGCTGTTCCAGTTGACGCCGTCCACTTCCACGGTGGTAGCGTCGATCGGCGCCTTCACGGCGATTCTGGCGGCTTCCATCGCCCTGGTGCAGAACGATATCAAACGCGTCCTGGCGTACTCCACGGTGAGCCAGCTCGGCTATATGTTCCTGGCGCTGGGCGTGGGCGCCTACTGGGTGGCCATCTTCCACCTGTTTACGCACGCCTTCTTCAAGGCCCTGCTCTTCCTCTGTTCCGGATCGGTTATCCACGCGATGTCGGGCGAGCAGGACATGCGGCGCATGGGCGGGCTCAAGAATAAGATACCCATCACGCACTGGACCATGTTCATCGCTTCGGTGGCCATCTCGGGAATTCCGGGTCTGGCGGGCTTTTTCTCCAAGGATGAGATTCTGTGGCAGGCGTACAGCTCACCGCAGGGCTCGCAGATTCTATGGTTCGTGGGATTGGCCACCGCCGGATTGACCGCCTTCTATATGTGGCGGCTTATGAACATGACGTTCTACGGCAAGTCGCACGTGGCGCCGGAAGTGGCCAAACATATTCACGAATCGCCCGCGACGATGACGGTGCCCCTGGTGCTGCTGGCCGCCGGCAGCGTGTTCGTCGGCTGGCTGGGAACCCCCAAGGTGTGGACCTTGTTCGGCGACAGTTTCCACGGCTTCGAACGGTGGCTGGCGCCGGCCTTCGCCTCGGCGGCGGTGGAAGCCGCGGAACACGGCGAGCACTCCGCGTCCACCGAGTGGATCCTGATGGGGCTCTCGGTGGCCGTGGCAATCATCGGAATCACCATTGCCCGCTACTTCTACAACAACAAGCCGCAAATTCCCGACACCATCGAGAAGGCCGTCAAGCCTCTGCACTCGCTGCTCTACAACAAGTGGTACGTTGACGAGATCTACGACTTCCTGTTCGTCGATGGCTTGTGCAAGGGCGGCGGACTGGCGCTGGGTGCGTTCGATCGCAACGTGGTGGATGGCGGCGTCAACGGCGCCGGCTGGCTGACGCGCTTCACCGCCAAGCTTTCCATGTGGTGGGATACCTGGATTGTCGACGGCGCCGTGCGATTCACTTCCTTCTGCGTGAAGATGCTCTCCTACCCGGTGTGCATTCTGGAGACCGGGCGCCTGCAAACCTACGCCTTCTTTGTGGTGGTCGGCGTTCTGGCGATGTTCGGCTATTACGTGGTGCGGTAAACCTATGGACCAGCACTTACTCAGCATTGTTCTCTTGACGCCGCTGGCCGGCTTGTTGGTTCTGCTCTTCATTCCGTCGAAGAGCAAGGACTTGATCCGGATCTGGGCGAACCTGGCGGCCTTCGCCGGGTTCCTGGTTTCTCTCCCGCTGGTCTCGCGCTTCCAGGTGGGCGTCGCCGGCTTCCAATTCGAAGAACGCGCCGACTGGATCCCCTCGCTGGGCGCGCATTATCACATCGGCATGGATGGCATCAGCCTGCTGCTGGTGATGTTGACCACCCTGATGGGCTTCGTCGCGATGCTCTGTTCCTGGAGCGCCGTCCAGGATCGCACCAAGGAATACTACTCCATGTTCCTGCTGTTGCAGACGGGCATGATCGGCGTGTTCGTGGCGCTCGATTTCTTCCTGTTCTACGTTTTCTGGGAACTGGTGCTGGTTCCGATGTACTTCATCATCGGAGTGTGGGGCGGCCCACGCAAGCTATACGCCGCCATCAAGTTCTTCCTTTACACCCTGGCCGGCTCGGTTCTGATGCTGCTGGGCATCCTGACGCTTTACTTCCAGCACTTCCACCAGTTCGGCACATATACGTTTGAAATTTCCGAATTGATGAAGACCGCCATGCCGCTGGGTTTGCAACAGTGGGTCTTCTGGGCCTTTTTCCTGGGCTTCGCCATCAAGGTTCCGATGTTCCCCTTCCACACCTGGCTGCCGGACGCGCACGTGGAAGCGCCCACCGCCGG
>JBEKYE010000038.1:0-19891 GCA_049511275.1 Bryobacteraceae bacterium | reverse complement strand
GATGCCGTGAGCGACGGCATGGACGTCATTACCTGCTCGATTGGCGGGCTTGCCAACTCCGATGCGGCCAGCGACCCGGTCGCCGCGGCGTTCGAGAAGGCCACACAATTCGCGGTGGTGGTGGCTTCCTCGGGAGATTCCGGCAGCGACAGCTTTTACGAAGGCTATCAATATCCCGGCTTCAACACCATTTCCTCGCCTTCCAACGCTCCCGACGTAATTTCGGTGGGCGCCACCATCAACTCGCACGTGCTGCTTCCCAGCGTGAGCATGAACGCCGCCGGCGCTCCGTCAAGCCTGAAGGGAATCAGCGCGGCGGCGGGCGATTCCTACTTTTATCCTTCGAGTTACGGCGCCAACCAGGCTCCGCTGATCGATGTGACCACCCTGGATAATACGGGCACCGCGTGTCTGGCGCTGCCGGCGGGATCACTGACCGGCAGCTATGCGCTGATTCTGCGGGGTCCGTCCAACTGTTCGTTCGACACCAAGGCGTTCAATGCCCAGACGGCCGGCGCCATCGGCTTCATCTATTACAACAATGTTGCCGGCGCTCCCGTAAGCCCGGAAGGCATTAATGAAGTCGGGCCCGCAGTCATGATTTCCAATGCCGCCGGCCAGGCGTTGAAAAGTTATGTGGATGCCAACCCGGGCGCGATGGTCACCGTCGACTTGAACGGTGTGGAACAGGACGTGACCACATGGAACGCAACCTATGGCCCAACCCTGGGGATCAACGTGGCGGCCAACCAGATCGCCAGCTACTCGTCCATGGGCCCGACTCCGGACGGCCAGTTGAAGCCCGATATCGTGACGGCCGGCGGCTTCGACGTGGGACTAGGGCCGGATCCGAACGACCCGTACCTGCCCGCGCCGGGAGGGATGTACAGCGCCACGCAATACTATGACCCGAACCAGGCCTACGATGTCAATGTTTTCGGCACGAACCGCTATGCGGCGGGGGACGGGACCAGCTTTTCGACGCCGCTGCTGGCGGGCGCGGCGGCCCTGCTGAAGCAGGCGCATCCGAAGCTGCAGCCCACTCAGATCAAGTCGCTGATGGTGAATTACGCCGCGCAGATCACTACCACCGACGATTTCGGCTACCCGGTGGACGCCGAGTGGATGGGAGCGGGGGACCTGGATGCCGGCGCAGCCATCACCGCCAGTGTAACGGCCGTGCCCTCCACCGTCTCATTCGGAATTCTGAACTCCGCCACGCTGCCGATCTCAAAGACCATTACCCTGACGAACATCTCGGCGGCATCGGTGACGCTGAGCGCGTCGGTATCGTGCTGCGCGGTGAACGGCTTGGCCGGCTCGCTTTCCGGCGCTACCGTTGCGGTAAGCCCGACGAGCGTGACGCTGGCCGCGGGCGCGACCGCGAACTTGACCGTGACGCTTTCCGGATCGAAGCCGGCGGCGGGCGAATACTCCGGCAACGTGGTGCTGCAGAACTCCAGCACCACGCTCAGAATTCCATACATGCTGCTGGAAGGCAGCGGCACGGTTTACAACGTGCTCGCGGCGGGCGGCGGAGAGGGAGTTCCGGGCGAAGACGTGGGTCCGGCCATGGTGCAGCTTACGGATTTATTCGGCGTTCCAGTGACCGGCAGCAGCGTGACCTTCTCGGCTTCGCCGAGCGGGTCCGTGACGCTCAAGAGCGTCTCCGGCGCGCCGGCCTGCTCGCCCGCGAGTTCCACCGTCAGCGTGGTCTGCAACAGCGACCAGTTCGGCTTTGCATACGTGGAGGTGGTTAACGGGGCGGCAATCGCATCGCCTTCGGTGGACTTCAGCGCCGCGGGCGGCAACTCGGGCGGCTTCTCGTATAACATCCAGACGGCCCCCAGCGTTCTTTCGAACGGCGTGGTGGATGCGGCGGCTTACAAGTCTCCGGTTGCGCCGGGATCTTACGTCAACATTTACGGCGCCGGATTGAGCAACTTCACGGACATCGATAACGCCACCACCGATGCCCTGGCCGCCAACGGCACCTACAGCGTTCTGCCTCTGCAGATCGATTTCGTGAACGTGACCTTCGATGTGCCGTCGGCCGGCATCAGCGTGCCCGCGCACCTGACCTACGTCAGCCCGACCGTGATTCAGATTCAAGTGCCGTGGGAGCTGCAGGGCCAGTCTTCGGCGCAGATGAAGGTGGTGCTGGATGGCGACCTGTTCGGCAACGTGGTAACGGTGCCGCTCAGTAATTACGCTCCGCAGTTCTTCACCAACGGCACCAACGTCGCCGACGCCGTGGACCTGACTGGCGCGCTGATCACCACCAGCAATCCGGCCAAGCGCGGCCAGACAATCGTGCTGTTCGCCAACGGGCTGGGGCCGGTGACCAATCAACCGGCAAGCGGCGATCCAGCGACGGTACCGCTTTCCTACACCGCGCAAACGGTGACGGTGAACTTCGGCGGCCAGACAGCCACACCATCATTCGCCGGTCTGGGGCCGGGCTTTCAGGGCCTCTATCAACTCAACGTTGCGGTGCCGCAAGGCGTCACGCCGGGCAATACCGTGCCGGTAACCATAACGGTGGGCGGCGTAACGTCGGCGCAATCCACGCTGCCGATACAGTAGGACGGGGCATGGGCGCAAAACAGGGAACGAGGCGTCAGGTCTTCAGCCTCTCCAGGCCGTAAAGACTCACCGGCACTCCAGCGGTCCCGGTTCGAGAGGATTCGGAACGCTTTCCGCCGATCCAGCTAGCGTTCGTGAACGGGCCAAAGCCCGAATTCCCCTTTTTTCATGCGCTGTACGAGCAGGATCAGCTTACGGTCCCGCGTGTTGCTGCAGGGCTGGTCGCATGCCTCCAGGTCCTCCAAGTGGAGGCAGTGCCCACGGCATTGGTCGGTGCCCATCAGCCTGACAGGCGCATCGCCCGGTTCCGGTTCGGGCAAAAGGTGGCGCAGGCGCCTGGAGAGGATCGAGATCGAGCTGCCGCAACCGTGCTCGAACACCAGCAGGTTGACATCTGGATTGGCGATCTCGGACTGCAGGCCCAGCAGGCGCACGGCCGGATCCAGGACGAAGCTCTCCCACGTGGACCACGCGCGCCTGCAGGACCCGCAGACCTGAAAGGGGCCAGCCGCGCATTCGACGGTCATAGCCGCATTATAAGGGGGCCCGGCGCGCGATTGCCAGGCAAATCCTGGCGCGCTGCTTTAACGGCGCGGCATTGAGGGAATCGAGCGCACGAGGTTGCACACCGACCACCAGCACTTGGCCCGACGGGCTCGCGTGCGCCCTTAATGCGGCGGCGGCGCCTGACCCGCGGCCGGCGCGTAAGTATCCGCCAGCCGCATCCGGGTAGCCTGAAGGCGCCGCGCCACTACCCCAAGGAGCCGGTATAGCAGGCCGTAACCAAAAGCGGGGTCCTCTTTGCAGGCCCGGTTCAACTCGGCTCCGTCAAACGCCAGCGCATGCGACGGCTCCACGGCCCGAGCCTGGAAGTGCCTCCGATCGCGCATCAGCATCGACGACCAGCCCAGCTCATCCCCCGCTCCCAGCGTCTCGATGCCGAGGGTGCGGCCGCCCACCGCAATTTCCAAAATCACCGTCCCCGACGTCAACAGATAGAACACACTGCAGTCGTCGCCTTCGCGGAAAATGATCTCATCTTTGCGAAACGGAATCTCGAAAGCCATCGTGCACAGCTTTGCGAGGTCGCCTGGCCGCAGTTCCTCGGCAAACGGATAGCGGCTCAAAATCGCCATCAGCGTCTCGACACTAGTCATATTCCGTACTCCCGTCAACTTCGACGAATGCGAGAGAGAGAGCGAAACCGGCGCGCCTGGCGGGGCAGTCGCGCCGGCTCCGCGGATGGGAGCCGTGCCGCGAAGATGGGCCGCCCCCGAGAGATGTCTGCCTCGAGGGCGGCTTCGGCTACGCCTTGGCGGGGGTCGTGACGCCGCGCTTCTCTATCGCCACAACATCGCGCGTCACCTGGCCGGTATAGACCTGCCGCGGGCGGGCGATCTTCTGCTCGGGATCGCACACCATCTCCTGCCACTGGGCCAGCCAGCCGGCCGTGCGCGGAATGGCAAACAGCACCGTGAAGATCTCCGGTTTGAAGCCCATGGCCTGATACATGATGCCGGAGTAGAAGTCCACGTTGGGATAGAGCTTGCGCTTGACGAAGTACTCATCCTCGAGGGCGATGCGCTCCAGTTCCAACGCAATGTCCAGCTTGGGGTTGCGGCCGGTGACTTCGAATACCTTGTCGGCAGCCCACTTGATGATGCGGGCGCGCGGGTCGTAGTTCTTGTAAATGCGGTGGCCAAAGCCCATCAGCTTGAACTCGCCTGCCTTCACCTTCTCCATATAGGCCGGGATCTTGTCCTTGGAGCCGATGACATCCAACATCTTGAGGACTTCCTCATTGGCGCCACCGTGGAGCGGACCGGAAAGGGCGGCGCAAGCGGCAGCGGTGGAAAGGAACGGATCGGCCTGGGAACTGCCCACGGCGCGCATGGCGTTGGCGCTGCAGTTCTGCTCGTGGTCGGCGTGCAAGATGAACAGGATGTCGAGGGCGCGCGCCAGGATGGGGTTGGCCCGATATTTGGGCTCCGCCATCTTCCACAGCATGTTCATGAAGTTCTCGGTGTAACTCAAGTCGTTGTCGGGATAAACATAGGGAAAGCCCAGGCTGTGCCGATAAGTGTAGGCTGCGATAGTCGGCATTTTGCCAATGAGCCGCCTGATCTGCAAAGCGCGCACGTTGGGATCGAGCACGTTCTTGGCTTCGGGGTAGACCGTGGAGAGTGCCGCCACCGTGCTTGCCAGCATCCCCATGGGATGAGCGTCGTAGCGGAATCCTTCCAGGAACTTCTTGGTAGTCTCGTGGAGCATGGTGTGATGCGTAATCTCGGCGACCCACTGTTTCAGTTGCGGTTCAGTCGGCAAGTCTCCAAACAGGATCAGATAGGCCACCTCGAGGAAAGTACACTTCTCCGCGAGTTGTTCGATGGGGTAGCCCCGATAGCGCAGGATGCCCTTATCACCGTCAATAAATGTAATGGAACTTCGGCACGCTGCCGTGTTCATGAATGCGGGGTCGTAAGTCATGAGCCCGAAGTCGTCGGGCCCCGTCTTGATCTGACGCAGGTCCATGGCGCGAATGGTCCCATCGTGAATCGGGATCTCATAGGTAGCCTGCGTACGCTGGTCGAGAATGCTTAAGGCTTCCTTTGGCATAATCCCCTTCCCGGGGTGGTGGGTGGCGGAACGTCATGGGTTCGCCATCCTCTGCCACCGTGCGTCCGGCACGATGGTGCTGCCGTCGTGCAACCGCGACGACAGGCGGGTTCAATTCACATCAATGCCGTGTCCGATTCTGCCGATTCTTTCGGGGAGATCGGCCACGCAGGATCAGACGTCAGGTCCGGCCGGGTGCGAATGGAATAGCCGGCCGATCGCGGCATAATGCCAGGTTCCTTACCAGTTCCGCGTCCCGGACACCGATGGCTCGCCAACTGAAGGAACCTCCTTTTGCGCGGATCGTCACCCCGCTGGCGTGACGATTTCAAGACCATCATAATGCAAACGACGGCCCCTGTTAAGGCCATTTTTCAGCGCGGTTTATCTCATTCAGCGCCAAGAGGTTGCGCCTACGGCAGTTGCTCCACCACGCGGGTAAACTCCGCCAGCGAAAATGCCCGCAGAGTCGCCGTCTTGACATGCTCGCGGGTACACACCGCCAGGCTGGCGCTGACGGCGGCCTCGTCATTTGGACTTTCCGTGATGGCTACATAATCGTAGTCTCCCATCACAAAGTAGGTGGCAAGCACCTTGCCACCCGTCAGTTCCCAGGCCTTGATCGCCGATTCGATGCGCCTGGGCGCCCCTTTCAGGTCCTTGGCTCCCTGTTCGGTGAACTTCATGAGTGTGATGTAAGTCGGCATTACGGTTCATCCTTCTTGTTGTGCGGGGAAACGTTGTTAGCTGTTGTGCCACCTCCTGTCCCGGAGGGGTTCGGTGAAGCGCGGGCTCTGACTGGTCCCGCGCGGAGAAGTCAGCAGTGTGGCCGCCCCGGAGTCTGCCCGGATACTCGCCGGGACGACGTTCGTCCCACCGCTAGTGTACACCTGGATCGAGCAGATCGGCTGATGATTCTTGTGACCATGCTGCGCTAGGGGTCAGGCAATTTGACATAGTACTAACAGAACTCTACAATGTACGCTAGCGGAGCAGGTATGTCCGAAAACACGGCCGCCAAGAGTGAGCCCATGTCGCCTTCGGGAATTTCATCAAAATCGAAGATCCGCATCGTAGTGGCGGACGACCATCCCATCTTTCGGGACGGCCTGTGCAAGCTGCTCGCCTTGGAAGAGGATTTCGAAGTGGTGGCGCAAGCCCAGGACGGGCGGCAGGTGCTGGATGTGCTGCAGCAGTATGAGCCCGACATTCTCCTGCTGGACCTCAAGATGCCCGGGCTCGACGGTCTTGCGACCTTGCAACGCCTGCAGGTGGTGAAGAACAAGACGCGCGTGATCGTTCTGACGGCGTCGGACGACAAGAACGAATTCGTCCAGGCGATGAAACTGGGGACCTCGGGGATTGTCCTCAAGCAGACTGCCACGGAGTTGCTGATCAAGAGCATTCGCAAGGTCCACGCCGGGGAGATCTGGCTGGATTCGCACACCACGGCGGCGGTGATTCGCCAGTTCGTGGCGGCGGACGATTCAACGCCTGCTTCGGCGCAACCGGCTCCTCGCGATCGCGAACGCTCGCCGCTCAGCCAGCGCGAGCGCGAAATTGTGGCGCTGGTGGCGCAGGGTTTCAAGAACAAAGAGATGGCCGAGAAGATGTTTATCAGCGAGCAGACGGTGAAGAACCACCTGCACAACATCTTCGATAAGCTGGGCGTCTCCGACCGTCTGGAACTGGCGCTTTACGCCATCCACAACAACCTGCACACGGGCCGGTAAGAAAGGCCGCTAGTGCAACGTCCGCGGGAGAGCCGCCTAAAAAGGCGGCTGCGGCCAGGATTGGCCGCCCCACAGAGCAGCAGCGCCGCAACGAATGTGAGATAGCTCAAAGCATCGATACGAGTGTCGACGCGGCACGCACGAGTGCGTGCGCTACGGGAGCAACGAAATCTCCGCAGCGTGGATACATTACTTGCCGGCGGCGCCGTCGCCTTTGGGGCCAGCGTATTCCTTCAGCTTGTTGTGAAGCGTTTTCAGGCTGATATCCAGAATCTCAGCGGCGCGCGTCTTGTTGTTGTGGGTGTATTCGAGGGTTCGCAAAATCAAGCCTTTTTCCGCCTCCTGGACGGTGGTGCCGACGGCAAAGCGGACGGCGTCGCCAGCATCCGCAACCGCCGCCGCGGCCGTTGCGGGGGCAGCGGCGCCCTGCAGAAAGGCCGGCAGGTGTTTGCGTTCGATCACGCCTTCGCCCGCCAGAATCACGGCGCGCTCAATGACATTGCGGAGCTCGCGTACGTTGCCGGGCCAGTTGTGAGCTTCCAGCACTTCCACCACGGCGGGCGAAATCTCCGCGACGCGGCACTCATGTTTGCGATTCATTTCCGCGAGCAGCGCCTCCGCCAGCGCCGGGATGTCCGACCGGCGGTCCCGCAAGGGAGGCATGTGGATCTGAAAGACATTGAGGCGATAATACAGATCTTCGCGCAAATGGCCGCCGCGAACGGCCTCTTCGGGCACCTTATTGGTGGCGGCCAGCACGCGCACGTCCACCTGGAACTCGCTCTTGCCGCCCAGCCGCCGCACCTTGGAATCCTCCAGGATGCGCAACAGCTTGGCCTGCGTGGCGACGGGCATCTCGCCGATTTCGTCCAGCAGCAGCGTGCCGTGCTGGGCCACTTCGAAACAGCCGGCGCGGCGCTCCGACGCTCCCGTGAACGAGCCTTTCTCGTGTCCGAAGAGCTCGCTCTCGATCAGGGTTTCCGGCAGCGCCGCGCAGTTGACGGCAATGAACGGCCCGAGCCGCCGCGGACTGAGCGCATGCAGAGTGCGGGCCACCAGTTCCTTGCCGGTGCCACTCTCGCCGGTAATCAGGACACAGGCCTTGCTCGGGCCGGCCTGCTGCACGAAAGCGAAAACCTCCTGCATTTTGGGCGACGTGCCCACCAGTTCGCCAAGCGATCCTTTGTAACTCAGTTGCCGCTCCAGATTGCGCTTATCCGCGAGCAAGCCGGCGTGGCTGCCGGCGCGGGAGATCAGGACCTTCAGGACGGAAGCCTGGTAGGGCTTATCGAGGAACCAGTAGGCACCCAACTCGTGCACCGTCTGGACGGCCTTTTCGATGCTGCCGAAGGCCGTGAGCACGATGGTGGGCGGCATCTCTCCGGCGTCGCGCAGGCGTTCGAGCAGGCCGAAGCCGTCCAATCCGGGCATGTTGAGGTCGGTGAGGATGACGTCGGCTGGAAACCCGGCCAGCTTCTCCAGGGCTTGGTTGCCATCGGCGGCAGTTTCCGGGGTCATGCCCCACTCCGCAACCATGGCCGCCAGCCCGCTGCGCTGGTTGGCCTCATCGTCTACGATCAAAACTTTCACCTTTGGCGGGTCCTTCCGTGGAGGATTCATACCCATTCTACGCCGCGCGCGTGTTAGGGAGAAAGAGCCGGAATCTGCAACGCGGAGGCGCGGAGAAGCGGAGAAAACTGAGGAATCGGAGAGTTGTTCCCCCCTCCACGGAGCGCGTCGGCCGATCCACCATCGAGATGCTTGTTTCTCCCCTCTTGGTTTTCTCCGCGTCTCCGCGTCTCCGCGTCTCCGCGTTGAAGAAAGCTTACGAAGGATTACGGCCGCCATCAGCCGCTTTCGGGAAAATGATAGGATGAAAAACGAATCCAGTCCCGTGCCGGGCAGTGGCACGGTGTCGCACAAGGGAGAATCTTGTTAATCCTGGTCAGACGGGCACGGCGCCGTTTTTTGCACAATGAACTGATGGCCCAGGGCGCCCATGCCGCGAGCGCCGCCCTGATGGCTTTTATCCTGCTGCTTCTGCTGGGGACGCAGATTCTCGACTGGCGTTGGATCGTGCTGATCGCCGGACTGGCCGCGGCGGCCGGCCTCTACCGCGCAGGCAAACGCCTGCCTTCGCCGTACGCGGTAGCCCAGGCGGTGGACCATCGGCTCGGGCTGGCCGATACGATTTCGACGGCGCTCTACTTCAACCAGGAGCCGGCGCCCGCGGGCCCATCGCCGGAGATTCGCGAGTTGCAGATGGAACGGGCCCGCCGCATGGCCGAATCGGCGGACGTGCGCGCGGCCGTCCCATACGCGGCGCCACGCGCCGTGTACCTGGTGGGCGCGCTGATGGTAATCGCCGGCAGCCTTTTCGCCTTGCGTTACGGGCTGAGCAGCCGTCTCGACCTGAAGCCGACGCTGGCCAGCATGCTGCCGTACCAGTTGCCGTGGCACGAGCGCTCGGATGCGGCTAAGAATATGGGGCGGCATCCGCCGCAGTTTCCGGACCGGCAGGATGACGGCGGCGCGACGCTCGCCAACCCCGACCAGGACCCGGCGGGCGCTCCCGATCCGACCGCCAACGACAACTCCGACGGCGCGGGGGATCCCAATGCGGAGAAATCGGCGGCGTCCAAGGGGCAAGCCAAGCCAGGGGAAAAGGGGGGCCCGGCCGGCGACGCGGATCAGGAAGCGCAGGCCGAGCAGGGCAACGATCCGCAGGGCGGCGAGAACGCGGGCCGGCAGGGAAACAACAAGCAGGATGCCAAGCAGGCCTCCGCGGGCAAACAGGAGCAAGCCAACAACGGCGAGAGCGGCAGCTTGGTGAACAAGGTGAAGGACCTGTTCCAAAACTTGCTCTCCAGCGTCAAACCGCCGCAGACCAATGCCGGCAACCAGCAGCAGAACTCCGACCCGAACAAGCAGCCGGGCAAAGGGCAGCAGAACGCCGGCAAGCAGGACGGCAAGAACGGCCAGCAACAAAACGACGGCAACCCCGGCGATTCCGCAGAGGGGCAGAGCGGCGAGCAAGCCAAAAGCCCGCAGGACCCGCAAGGCAAGGGAAACGGCAAGAGCGATTCGCAACAAGCCAGCAAACAGCCGGGCAGCGGAATCGGCAATCAGAACGGCGACAAGACCATCAAGCAGGCGGAAGACCTGGCCGCCATGGGCAAGATCACCGAGCTATTCGGGAAACGCTCCGCCAGCATCACGGGCGAGGCCACGGTGGAAGTGCAGGCCACCAGCCAGCAATTGCACACTCCGTATGCGCCGCGCGGCGCGGAGCACTCGCAGAACGGCGCCGAAATCAGCCGCGACGAAATTCCCGTGGCCATCGAGTCTTACGTGCAGCAGTATTTCGAGCAGGTGCGCAAGCAGGCCACGCCGCCGGTGGCGGCGAAGAAGCAGTAGCCGGGCGGACGCTTACTCCCACACGCGCTTGGGCACGCCACGGTCGCGATCCTTCACGCGGTCGTAGAGATAGAACGTCGACACGGTGCCCAGGGCCTGGTTGTAATAAGTTTCCTGCCCGAGAGCCTCTTTCAGGTCTTCCTCGAACTCGTGAAGCGTCTTCAAATCTCCGGCCAGGGCAGGCCGGTTCTTCCCCGCGGGCGTGCGGAAGAATTTCTGAAAGCCGCCGTCCACCAGCGCGCCGATCTCGCCGCCCATGGCCATGCCGGCGACGCCGGCATGCACGGTACCGTTCTCCTCTGTCAGGTCAACCGCGCAATCCGCCCGGCTGGCGCGCACCGCGCCGCCTGGCTGCGGAGCTGTCGTGAAACCGGCTTTCCGGAGAGACTCAATGCGGTCGGCGAACGTCGGATTCTTCAGCTGCGCTCTGCGAAAGAACATACGTTTCATTATAGCGGGGCGCGTTTGGTGCGCATTTTTACATTTCGCACCGCGCGCCTAAGGAAAGGATATAATACGGTCCAATAAGCACTCTGGAGGTCCGATGACGATTTACCCGCGAAGCCTGTGCGGCACAATTCTGTTCCTTACCGCGGTGCGGCTAGCGTCCGCCGCCACTCCCGCCAACGCTTACCTGGTGCACAACCTGACGGCCGACCAACCCGGCATCGCCGATTTCACCGACCCCAACCTGGTGAACCCCTGGGGAATCACCACGTCGGCCACGAGCCCCTTTTGGGTGGCGGACGGCGGCACCGGTCTTTCGACGGTTTACAGCAGCAATGGCGCCCCCAGCGCCACGAAACCGAGCGTGCCTCCGTCCGCCAAAGGCACAACGCCCTCGACGCCGACCGGCATCGTGTTCAACGGCACCGGCGGTTTCCTGGTGCAAGGCAAAGCGCCCAGCTTCATTTTCGTGACGGCCGATGGGACGATTTCCGCATGGGCCTCCTCGGTGAGCGCCACACAGGCGCAGTTGATGGTGGATAACTCCGGCAGCGGAGCCATGTACTACGGACTCGCGATCAGCGCCACCACCACCAACGCGGCTCCGCTGCTCTACGCGGCGAATTTTGCGAGCGGCAACATCGACGTTTTCGATACCAACTACAAGCCGGCGGTGCTGCCGGCCGGGTTCGTGGATGCGGCTGTGCCGGCGGGCTACGCGCCATTCAACATTCAGAACCTGGGCGGCAAACTCTACGTGATGTACGCCAAGCAGAACGGGGTGAAGAGTTTCGCCATTACGGGAGCGGGCCTAGGCTACGTGGCCATCTTCGACCTCAGCGGCAATCTGATCCAGCATCTGGCGTCGAATGGCCCGCTGAACGCGCCCTGGGGCGTCGCCATTGCGCCCCCCACTTTCGGAGCGTTTGCCAACGATGTTCTGATCGGCAACTTCGGCGACGGTACGATCAATGCGTTCGACCCGAATACGGGCAACGCCCTGGGCGCGTTGCAGGATCAAAACGGCAACATCATCAGCTTCCCGGGTTTGTGGGGTTTGATCCTCGGCAACGGCGGTTCGGGGGGTGACCCGAACGCCATCTATCTGATCGCGGGCGGCGCGAGCCAGAAGCACGGCATACTCGCCAGCATCCAGGCCACGCCCACCATCACCGCGGTGAGCAACGCGGCGGACATTCAGAGCGGCATCGCGATGAATAGTTACATCAGCATTTACGGTTCGGATCTCGCGCCCATCACGCGCAACTGGACGTACAGCGACTTTTCGGGCTCCAAACTGCCGACGTCGCTGGACGGCGTGAGCGTCACGGTCAACGGCAACGCGGCATTTGTCTACTACACAAGCCCGAAGCAGATCGACGTGTTAACGCCGGTGGACACGACCACCGGACCGGTGCAGGTGCAGGTGACCGATAACGGGCTGGCCAGCAATTCCATCAGCGCGACCATGCAGGCGTTTTCGCCGGCGTTCTTCCTGCTCAAGGACAATATCTCGATTGCGGCGCTGCATGCGAACGGCGCCATTGTGGGCGCCACGACGCTCTACGCGGGTCTCAGCACGCCGGCGGTTTCCGGCGAGACCATCGGACTCTATGGCACCGGCTTCGGCCAGACGAACCCGGCGATTTCGAGCGGCACGATTGTCACTACGGCGTCGACCTGCGCCACCACGCCAACGGTTATGGTGGGGAGCGCGCCGGCGCAGGTCACCTATTGCGGGCTGGTGGGCGCGGGTCTCTACCAGGTGAACGTGACGATTCCCGCGGGCACGCCCTCGGGCAATAATGCCGTGGTCATTACGTTCGGAGGGGTGGCTTCGAATTCGAATGCGATGATCACCGTGCAGTAGGGGCGGGGAGGGTTGATGATGTGGCGACACGCACGAGTGCGTGCCGCCACATCGGGCTAGCCTCTCCGCCATACCATCTCTCCGCCCACCACGGTCGCTACCGGCCCGCCGCGGAAGGTTTTGCCATCAAACGGGGAATTCCGGCTGCGCGAGTGGGATTGGTTGACATCGTAGGTCCAACTCAATTCCGTGCTGAAGACGGTGACGTCGCCCATCGCGCCGGTGGCCAGGGTGCCGCGGCCCAGGCGCATCACGGATTCCGGGCCGGTGGTGAACAATTCCACCAGGCGGTTCAGGGTGATCTTGCCGGTGTGCACCAATTCCTGGAGCGACAGCGCGATGGCCGTCTCCAGACCGATGATGCCGAAGGGGCAGCGCTCGAACTCCTGCATCTTTTCACTGCCGGGGTGCGGGGCGTGATCGGTGGCAATGGCGCTTACGGCGCCGGCGGCGATGGCATCGACTACCGCGGCGCGATCGCGCACGGACCGCAGCGGCGGCTTCATTTTGTAATTGCTGTCGTAAGGCGCCATATCCCGGTCCGCCAGCGCGAAGTGGTGCGGGGTGGCTTCGCACGATACCGGTAGGCCGTGCTTGCGCGCGTAGTCCACCATGGCGACGGCGTTGTGCGTGGAAATGTGCGCGATGTGGTAACGCGCCCCGGTGAGCTCGGCCAGCAGCAGATCGCGCGCCGCCATCACGTCTTCGGCGGCCGCGGGAATGCCGCGCAGGCCCCAGCGCACGGAGTTGGCGCCTTCGTGCATGTCGCCGCCGGCGCTGAGGTTCAAATCCTCGCAATGCTCGATGATGGGCAGGTCGTAGGACCGCGCAAATTCCATGGCGCGGCGCATGACGCGCGCGTTCATCACCGGCAAGCCGTCGTCGGAAATCGCCACCGCGCCCGCTTCCTTCATAGCGCCGATGGCGGCCAGTTCTTCGCCCGCGCTGGCCTTGGTGATGGCGCCGACGGGAAACACGTTGACCACCGCCATGCGCCGCGCGCGCTCCACAATGTAGCTGGTTACCGTGGCGCTGTCGTTCACCGGCTTGGTATTGGGCATGCAACACACCGAGGTGAAACCGCCGGCGGCGGCGGCGCGCGATCCGCTCTCGATGGTCTCGGCGTGCTCGAAGCCCGGCTCCCGCAGGTGCACGTGCATATCGATGAAGCCGGGCGAGACAATCATGCCGGTGGCGTCAAAGACCTCGGCCTTGGGCGACGACAGGTTGGGCGCCACGCCGGCGACGCGCCCGTCCACGATCAGCACGTCCGCCACCCGGTCCGTTTGGGACGCCGGGTCGATCACGCGCCCGTTCTTGATGACGATCGACATGGCTTATCCAATCACCTTTTCGAGCACCGCCATGCGCACGGCGATCCCGTTCTCCACCTGATTGAGAATCACCGAGCGCTGGAAATCGGCGACCTCCGACGACAACTCGCGCCCGCGGTTGATGGGCCCCGGGTGCATCACGATGGCGTCCGGCTTGGCCAGGTCCAGGTGCTCCAGCCGCAGCCCATAAAACCGGAAATATTCGCTGGCCGGAAACGCCGCCTCGTGCTGCCGCTCCAGTTGCACGCGCAGCATCATGATGACGTCGGCATCGGCGATGGCCTCGCGGATATCGGTGGTGAGGCGAACTCCCGGCGCCAGTTGGGCCAGCTCCACGGGCAGCAACGAGGCCGGGCCGCACAGCACAATCTCCACCCCGAACTTCGACAGCAGGTGGACGTTGGAGCGCGCCACGCGGCTGTGCGCAATGTCGCCGATAATCGCCACCCGCAGCCCTTCCAGGCTGGCTCGCCGGTCCAGAATGGTGCGCGCGTCGAGCAGCGCCTGGGTGGGATGCTCATGGGTCCCGTCGCCGGCATTGATGATGGGGGTGGGCAGGTGCCGCGCCAGGAAATGCGGCGCGCCGGAAGCGGCATGGCGCATCACAATGGCATCCGGCCGCATGGCGGCCAGCGTGTTCAGCGTGTCCACCAGGGATTCGCCTTTGGAAACGCTGGAGCCCGAGGCGGTAATCGACACGGCGTCGGCGCCCAGGCGCTTGGCGGCGATCTCAAAACTGGTGCGCGTGCGGGTGGATGCTTCGTAAAACAGGTTCACGATCATCTTGCCGCGAAGCGTGTCCAGCTTCTTCACGGTCTGGCTTTGAATGGGCTGAAAATCCTTGGCGCGCGCCAAAATAGCTTCGATCTCGGCGCGGTCCAGCTCCTCGATCCCCAGCAATCCGGCAGACATATTTGGTTACTCGACTCTTTCCACCAACAGAACCTTCTCCATCCCGTCGATCTCCTGGAACTTCACTTCGATGATCTCCAGGTCGGTGGTCTGCACGTTGCGCCCGACGAACCTGGCTTCGATGGGCAGCTCGCGATGGCCGCGGTCGATCAGCACCAGCAGTTGCACGCGCGCCGGCCGGCCGTGGTCGAACAGAGCGTCGAGGGCCGCGCGGACGGTGCGGCCGGTGTAGAGCACGTCATCCGTCAGGATAATGTCCTTGCCTTCCACGTCGAAGGCGATCTCGGTGGAACTGACTACCGGCTTGATGTCGACGGTGCTCAAGTCGTCCCGATAGAGATTGATGTCCAGAATCCCCACGGGGACTTTGCGATTCTCCAGGGTCTCGATCTTGGTGGCCAGCCGTTGTGCCAGCGGCACGCCGCGCCGGCGAATTCCGATGAACGCCAGCAGATCGAGGTCCTTGGTCTTTTCGAGCACTTCGTGCGCCAGGCGCACCAGCGTCCGGTCGATCTCCGAAGCGCTCATCAGTTGGGCTTTTTCGCGCGTGAGGGACATAAGGCTCCGAAAGACAGAGTATCACGACGTGGCAATGCGATCCCACGGTGAACAAGAGCGCGACCAGGGGGTCGCGCGCAGGCGGGGGCGCCTGCCCCACTTTGCGGCGATAATAGAGGCAATGACTACGGACGCGGTTTGCCCCAAATGCGAGGGTACCGGCTTCATCATCATCGAGCGCGGCGGCATTTCCGGAGCGGAACCCTGCGATTGCCGCGCGCAGGGGCGGACCGAACGGCTGCTGGAACGGTCGCAGATCCCCGCGCTCTACCAGAAGGCTTCGTTCGACAACTTCGCGATTCCGGGCCCGGAGAACCCCACCGCGCGCCGGGAGCTGACTACGGTCCTGCTGGCGGTGAAGAACTTCGTGCGCGATTTCAAGGACGATAAACGGCCCGGGCTGCTGCTGATCGGCAATACCGGCACGGGCAAGACGCACCTGGCTGTGGCGGCGCTCCGCCAGATTATCGAAAAGGGATTCGAAGGGCTGTTTTACAATTACCAGAACCTGCTCAACAGCATCAAAGCGGGCTACGACCCGAGCTCCAATTCCTCGAATCGCGAAGCCTATCAGAGCGCGCTCGATGCCGAGGTACTGCTGCTGGACGACCTGGGCGCGCATCGCGCCACGGACTGGGTGGAGGACACGGTCAACTCCATCATCACGTACCGCTGCGACAACCGGAAGCCTCTGCTGGCCACCACCAATATGCCGGATGCGGACGCCGGCAGCGTGGTGGTTCAGAAGTCCGGGATCGACAAGCCCGAATACCGGCGAACGCTGGCGGAACAGATTGGGGGGCGCGCGCGCTCGCGCCTTTTCGAAATGTGCACGGTGATCCGCATGCCGCTGGTGGAAGACTACCGCGTGCGGAAGGGCAAGCAATTTTGAGACGCCTCGCCGCGGTGCTGCTGGCCGGGGCGGCCGCGCTGGCTGCGCCGCCAGCGCCCGCTCCGCCGCACGAATACGTCCAGGCGGTGGAATTCCCGTACTATTCGTACCCGCGCGCGCTGTGGGAGCGCGAACTGGTCTGGCTGAAGAACATCGGCGTCAACGCCGTGGAATTCTCCATCCCATGGAACTGGCACCAGCTCCAGCCTGGCGATTTCGATTTCACGGGCCGCACCAGCCCCCGCCGCGACCTGGTCGGGCTGGTCCACATCCTGCGCAGGCTGGGTCTCAGAGCCTGGGTGCGCCCGCTGCCACCCATCGCCGGCTGGGCCTCGAGTGGCGCTCCGGCAAACGCCGACGCCCGCGCCCAACGGGCGTGGCTGCACGCGCTGGAATCGCTGCTGGCCACGCAAACGGCCAGCCACGGCGGCCCGATCGCCTGGGTGGAAGGCCGGGCGCTGGCGATCGACGCCAGCGCTCCGCCGGCGCCGGTGACGGTGGTTTCGGCTTGGGATCCGGCGGCTCTGGCACGCAGCCGCCAGGCATTCGCCACGGGCTCACCCGGCGCGCTGCTGTGGACGGACGTCGAAGACACGCTGCCGCCCGCCGGCTGGTCCGCCAATCCGGCTGAGGTGCTCCACAAAGGCGCGGTGGGCTTGAGCGGCGACGAGCGGCCGGCCGCGGTCGCGCTGCGCCGCCACGCTGCCCTGCTCCGCAACTGGGCAGCCCTTCACGGGGCACTGCGCCCGGTGGCTCTGCCCAAGCCCGCGGCCGGCAAACGGCAGGCAGAGGTCAGCATGGCGGAGCTGGTTTCACCGGCAGCTTCCGCCGTGAGCGTCTCGAACCGCGGCCGGCAGCCTTTCCACGATGAGATCCACGTCTTCGAGCCGGAATCCAAACGCACCCTGGTGATACCGGACGTGAAGGTCCCGGCCGGCGAATCGCTCTGGCTGCCGCTGGACGTCTCGATTGGCCCGAGCGGACTGTGCCACGAGTGCTCCAACTTCTCCGGCGCCGAACACATTGTCTATGCCACCGCGGAGCTGCTCTCGGTGGAATTTGAAAACGGCATCCTGGCCATGGAATTCGCGGCGCCCGAGCCGGCCGAAGTGGTGATGCAACTGGCGCGAAAACCGGTGGGGCCGTACCTGGCGGCCGGCAAGCCCATGGAGTTTGAGTGGGACGACAAGGCTCTGCGGGCGCGGCTCGCCATTCCCGCCAACGCCGCGGCGGGCAACCTCGTCCGCATCGGCATCGGCATCGAAGAGCCGGAAACCTCCGCATTTTTCAACGAAGCGCACCGCCTGATTATCGGGCAGAAGAACGTGGTATCCACGTCGTATTCCTCGGGCGAAGTGGCGGCGCGGTCGCGCCTGCGCCTGCCCGAGGGCTACACCGCGGCGGCCAAGGTGAAATCACCCGACGAAATCGACTACGAAGTCTCGGTACCGGCGGACGCGTTGCATGGCGATTACGCCGCGCTGGCCCTGGAAGCCGATGGCATGCCGCTGGGCCGCGCCCGCTTGCAGCTCTTCCGCCCGGTCTCCATCCGGCTCATGGAGGCCATGCAGGTCCACTGGGGCAGCGAGACCGAGTTGAGTCCCGATCCCCCCACCGCGCCTACGGAGCCCAAGGCCGGCACCGACCTGGAACTCTCCATCCGCAACAACTGGCCGTCCATCCAGACTTATTTTCTGGAAGCCTCGGGCGCCGGCCTGGAGTTCTTCCCGCCCAAGACCGAAATCATTGTCGGCGCGACCGAAGAGCGCCGCGTTCCTCTCCGCATCTTCGCCAAGGAAGGCATAGCGGGCCTGCGCGCCTGGAACCTCAAGGTGACCGGCGCGGCCACGCTGGACCTGCCCCTGCGCGTGGTGCTGGTTCCGCGGGGCCGAACGGTGGCCTGGACGGCCGATCTGGATGGCGACGGCTCTCCGGAGTGGGTGCTGGAAACGCAAAAAGTGCGCGCTGTTTTTTCCGCCCAGGACGGCGGGCGCTGGATGGAATTCAACTGGAAGGACACCAACCTCAACTACCTGCCGGAGCAAGGGGCATTCGCGGCACACGGCCCGGTGGAAGTTCGCGCCGCCGGCGACGCGCTGGAGTTCGCCGGCCCGGGCTGGAAGCGGACGGTGCGCCTGGACGGCTCGACGCTCACATTTGAGCAGAGCACGCCGCTGCCGGCCGACGGGCTCACGCCGGACCGGCGGGGGAATATCGATTTTAAGATCAAGCACCCGGGGCCAGGACGAGCGGTGTATTCGCTGGAGACTCATCAGAATTAGGGTGAGAGCCAAGCGCCGGCTGAAAGCCGGCGGCAGCCAATGGCTGCTCCACAGCGGGCGCGCGCGCCACGGCCGATTCCAGAACAGCGACAGGATCATTACCAAGGCCAGGGGCGTGAGCGCATTGAAATGAATTGCCGCGCTCCAATGGCCTTTGGCCAGAGCGAAGAGGCCCCGCGTGAGGCCGCAAAGCGGGCAGGGGCGCCCGGTGAGCCAGTAAAACGGGCACAGGCGGAATCTGGGATCCGCAGGCACCGAGACGGATAGCAGCACGGCCAGGACGGCCGCCGCGCCGGCGATGCGCAGCCACGCGCGCGAGGCCACGGCTACAGCGCGTCCACCGTCCGCGGCTCGAACCCGACCAGTTCCTTATAGGCAATCGTGATGGCCGCGAACGTTACCGGAATGGTGACCAGCAGTCCCACGATGCAGCAGACGAATCCCAGCAGGTTCACCAGGAACGCGAGGATCAGGAACATGGTGAAGCCGAAGTAATCGTTCTTCACCACGGCGTGGCTGGCCTGCATGGCGGGCCAAAAATCCATCCGCTTATCGATGATGAACAGGTAGGTGAACTTGTACATGGCCGCCACTACCAGCCCCGGGATAATGCACAGCAACGTGCCCGCGAAGGTGAAGATGCCGATCAGCAGCGACGCGACCAGAGTCGGCACAAAGAAGTTGAAGCCTTTGAACAGGTCGCCGAATTCCGCATTGCGCCCCATCAGCCTTTTCATGGTGAAGATGTGGAAGCCGGCGATCAGCGCGCCTTGAATCAGCGGCACGCCGTTGAGCAGGAAAAAAATCAGCGAGATCAGGATGTAGTTGCCCAGGTCTTTCTTGACCAGATCGAACCCCTCGCCGATCCAGCGGCCTCCTTCGGCCCTGATCCCGGGGCGGGGCACCCACGGCGCGAACGGCGTCGCGCCGGCTGCAAGAGGCGACGCGGCAACGGACTGGCCGCACTTGGGGCAAAATTGGACATCGTCGGCGACTTGAGTACCGCAATTGTGGCAGAACATGATGGCCTTTCGTTGATGGATACGTGGATTCCGCGGCCGAGGTTCGTTTTCTCTTTCACGCCGGCCACCGACGCACCATCCGGGAGGCATCATACCACTTGCCCGCCTCGCCGCGATAGGTATTTATAAATTGGCGGGCAAGGCGAGTCCGGCTTTGGCCAGTGCGCGCGCGAGCAGGCCGATGCCCTGCAACTCCGAGACCGACCGCGCGATCGAAATCTC
>JBEKYE010000037.1:0-18919 GCA_049511275.1 Bryobacteraceae bacterium | reverse complement strand
GAGATTCTCACGAAAATGCGTCCGTCACCTTTACGCCGACGCAGTAACTGGGGCTGGCTTTACGCGCTGGTCCTCTTGCGAGGCTGGACTCCTCCGGGTGATACAGTTTGTCCATGCGAGCAACAATCTGGATCCTGGCTGTACTTTTCGCCGCATGTCTGCCTGCATGGCCATACGTGCCCAAAGAACACGAGGCCAGCCCCACGAAGGTAAACAGCAAGCCCGAAGAAGGCCAGCGGGTAGTTCCACCAACGCATGTCGTCATCGATCCACCGATTCCCAGCCCATCGGAGAGCCCCAAACCCAGCGGCGATAAAGATGTAACCGCAGAGCAACCGCTCCCACGGTTCGTAAGGCCGGAATGGATCATCGCATACATCACGGCAGCTTACGTGTTCATCACTTGGCTGATGATGAGAACTATAAAGCGCCAAGCCGACGCAATGGACCGGCAAGCTATTGAAGCGCGGAAGTCCGGTAATGATGCGGCCGCGCTGGCCACTGGTATGCTGGCAGCTATTAGGGAGCAAGCTGCGCTAATGAGGCAGCAGGTCGATACGATGGAGCGTCAGCTTGGCATTGCCGAAACGTCCGCGAAAGCCGCCGAGGATAACGCCACCGCTGCTCACATAGCCGCCGACGCCGCTAAAATGAGTGCCAAAATCGCCAAAGACTCGTTGGAGCTGACACAAAGAGCTTTTATTCAAGTCGTCTCGATGGGACTGAATCGCGGCAGAATACCACTGGCTGATGACGTGCCAGTGACTGATGATGCATCCGTATTACTTAGCATCAAGAATCACGGGCCTACTCGTGCGCTCAACGTAACCGTAAAGGGAACTCTTACCATTACCCCCGGCAATAAGTCCACAGCCGTCGCCCCACAAATATCCTACGATCTTCCTCCGGCGACCGATTTGGCGATAGCCTTCGATGCCTTTAATAGCTGGCTTGACGCTGACGCTATCGCCCTTCTCAAGCAAGGGAAGGCGAACCTCCAAGTGAGTCTCAAGATTACTTACGCCGACGTATTTGGGGTTCCCCATGAAATCGCGATAGAGGCAGCATTGCACGACTGGATACGGCGTGTATGGGATATCAAGGTACACAGCACCTAGAGACTTGGAGGCAAAGGAGGCGCATTTTTTGTCAAGCCCACAAAACGCGATGTCCCACTTTCTTCGGTATTACGCGATTCGCCGTTTCCTGCGGCGGAGTGCAGTGGATTGAACCGCCAGCCGAAGACCGCACGCGTTCAAAACTGCTGACAGGCTGTCCAAGGATGGATTGCCGGACTTGGAGAGCATTCGATAAAGGCTCTCCCTATTTAAATGCGCATCGCGCGATAGCGCTCTTATACCGCCGCGGGCCTCAGCAACATCACGAAGAGCCAGAAGGAACACACGAGCATTGTCGTCCTCCAGGCAGGCGTTGAGGTATTGAGCTGCCTCGTCCGGGTCCTTGAGGGACTCCAAAAGACTCTCGTGATAAGATTCGGTGCTAACCAGTGTTCTTGGCATCCAAATACTCCCTCCAATACGCTTGCGCTGTGACAATGTCGCGGGCCTGCGTCCGCTTGTTTCCCCCGCAAAGCAGAACCACAACTAACGAGCCTTCCCGCCCGTAATAGACTCGATAGCCGGGACCGAAGTCGATACGCAGTTCGTAGACGCCACCGCCAACGGACTTGCAGTCTCCGAAGTTGCCCAGCCGAATCCTATTGAGACGTGCGCGCACAATACCAACCGCCCGGCCATCCTTCAACGAGCGAAGCCACTCCAAAAACGGAGTTGAACGGCCCTCGCGATATAGGAGAATCTCGAGCTGAACCACCTCTGCTCATAGTAGCCTAAAAGCTACCAGCCTGTCAACCGCGTTAGCCCGCATTTCTCACCAGCTTTCTGCCGTGGCGCCGGGCTTCGCCCGGCTGGACAGGCCGAGAGGCCTGTCCTACTGGCTGGTCGCGAGTGCACACTGTGATCAGGGTTGGCAGGCGAAGCGCCTGCCCCACCGGCTACCACCTCTTGGCGCCAGAAGCTCACTTTCCCGATCCTACCAGGACGATCTGCACGTCCATCACGTTGGTATGAGTTGGCCCCGTGATGACCAGGCCGCCGAGCGGCTGGAAGTAGTTGTATGAATCGTTGTTTTCGAGGTAGCGGCGCGCATCCGGATTGCGGCGCAGGGTGTTGCCGTCGGCCATCGCGCCGGCGGCATTGGTGGGGCCGTCGGTGCCATCGGTGCCCGCGCTGAAGATGACGACATCCTTCAGCCCGGCGACGGCAATATCGATGGCGGCGGCCAGCACGAACTCCTGGTTGCGCCCGCCCAGGCCATTGCCCCGTAGCGTCACGGTGGTTTCTCCGCCGGTGATGATGCAGGCGGGCGGCCTCACGGGGTGTCCGGCGGCGGCGATTTCCCGCGCGATGGCGGCGTGCACGCGGGCGATCTCGCGCGTCTCGCCCTGAATTCCGCTCGCCAGCACCAGTGTCCGGTACCCCAACTCGCGGGCGCGCCGCCCGGCCGCTCGAAGCGCCAGCCGGTTGCTTCCGACGATGGTATTGCGCACCTTTCGAAAGCAGGCGTCGCCGGGCTTGGGAGTCTCGGCGAATTCGCCGGCCGCGCCGCCCTCCAGCCGTTCGCGCACCGCGGCCGGCACACGCTCGCGGATGGCATACCGGTCGAGCACCGCGAGCGCATCGGCGAAGGTGGAAGCGTCGGGTGCGGTGGGTCCGGAGCCGATCACGCCGGGGTCGTCCCCAATCACATCCGAGAGCAGCAGCGCTTCCACCGCGGCGGGGGCGGCCATGCGCGCCAGTTGCCCGCCCTTGATCCGCGAGATGTGCTTGCGGAGGGTGTTGATTTCGTGGATGTCGGCGCCCGATGCCAGCAGCAGCCGCGTGGCCGCCTGCTTTTCCTCGAGCGTCACGGGAGTGGCCGGAAAGGGCAGTAGCGCGGAGGCGCCGCCCGAAACCAGCCACACCACCAGGTCGCGCTCGCCGGCGCGCGCCGCGATTTCCGCGATGCGCTCCGCCCCGAAGGTGCCGCGCGCGTCCGGGACCGGGTGGCCGCACTCGTTCAGCTCAATCCGCCGCGGCAGCGCCGCACCGCCAGGCGCGATACTGCCGTCTTTCACATTCACCAGGCCGGCCGCGATGCGATGCCCCAGCACCCGTTCGGCTGCCTGCGCCATGGAGACGCCCGCTTTGCCCGCGCCCAGCACGTAGACGTCGCGGAAGCGCGCCAGGTCGAGGCGCTTCAGATGGCGCGCCACGGCCTCCGCCGGGTCGGCGGCCGCCAGGGCGGCGCGGAAAATGGAGAGCGCGTGGCGGCGCAGAAGAGCGGCGCTCATCGGAGGAACGCGTGACCGAGGATGGCCTCCACCGCCGTGGCCGGGTCGTCGCTCTCGATCGCAATGCGCACGTCTGCCTTCGCGTAGGCTTCGCGGCGCGCCTGGTAGAGGGCTGCGAATTTCGCGGGGTCGCGGGCCAGCGGCCGGTGGGATGCCTCGCCAACGCGCCGCTCCACCACGCGAAACGGGCAATCCAGCCACACCGCGACGCCGTTCCCGAGCACCAGTTCGCGGTTGCGCGGCTCCGCAAACGCGCCGCCGCCCAGCGCCAGCACGGCCGGCCGGCCCCGCTCGATCCAGTGCACGTGCTGTTCCAGGATCTGCGTTTCGATGCGCCGGAATTCCGCCTCGCCGCGCGTGTCGAAGATCTCCGCGATGGTGGTCTTCTCGGCGTGCTCGATTTCATGGTCGATATCGAAAAAGCTCCAACCCAGCCGGTGCGCCAGCAGGCGCCCGATGGTGGATTTGCCGGAGGCCATGAAGCCCACCACGTAGATTCCCGGAGTTTGCTTGAGCCGCAGGTTCATGCCGTGCCGTTCATTTGCGCCATACGCGCTTCCACGGCCGCCGGGAACAGCCGCGCCAGGGCCACCAGGAGCCAGCCCGCTCGCGGCGCCAGAACCGTGCGGGCATCGCGCTCCAGGCCGCGCCGCATGGCCACCGCGCAGTCCTCCGCGGCGATGGCAAAGCGGCGGCCGCGAATCACGTCCGCCGGGGCCTCCCCGCCCAGCACGTGCTGCTGGAATCCGGTCTTGACGAACGCCGGGCAAACCAGCATGGTCTGGATTCCGTCGCGCCGCAACTCCATGCGCAGGCCTTCGGTCAAGGAGCCCAGGGCATATTTCGACGCGCTATACAGCGTGGTCCAAGGCAGCGTGATCTTGCCGCCGATGGAGCTCACGTTGACGATGGCGCCGCTGCGGCGCGCGCGCATGTGCGGCACCACCAGTTGCACCATTTCGAGCGGCGCGAAAAAGTTCAGTTCCATCAGGCGGCGCGCGTCCTCCAGGGGAGCGCGCCAGGAGGGCACGTAGATTCCCACGCCCGCGTTGTTCACCAGGATGTCGATCCGGCCGAAACGCTCCATGGTGCGCTCCACCACGCGCCGGCGCGTTTCCCCCAGCGTGAGATCGCCCGCGGTGATCAGCGCGCCCGGCGGCGCCGCGCGTGCCAGGCCCGGCTCCGACCGCGCCGTCAGCGAAAGCCCGGCCCCCGCGCGCCCGAGCTCCGCGGCGCACGCCGCGCCGATGCCTTCCGACGCTCCGGTGACGATCGCGACCTTGCCGTCAATCTTCATAGGACCGATTGGAGCATTGCTGCTTCCGGCGCCGAACCGTCATAATATTAGCATGCCGCCGGGGTTCATCCCGCTTTTCCCTCTGCGCGTGGTGGTCTTCCCGCGCACGCACCTCCCGCTGCATATTTTCGAAGAGCGTTACAAGGAAATGGTGAGCGGCGCCATCCGCGACCAGTCCGAGTTTGGAATCGTGCCGGCCCACGAAAACGGCATCGCCAGCACGGGTTGCACCGTCAAGGTGGAGAAGTTGCTGCAGATGTATCCCGACGGCCGCATGGACATTTTGACGCGCGGCCAGCGGCGATTCGAGATCGTGACGATCAACGAGGAAAAGGACTATCTCCAGGCCGAAGTCAGTTTCTTCGACGACGAGGACAACGCCGCGTCGCCCGAACTCCGCGAACAGGCGGTGCTGCATTTCAAGGAACTGGCGGCGCTGCCGGTTTCGCGGGCACTCGGCGAACCCGACATGGCCGACCGGCAGCTCAGTTTCCAACTGGCCCAGGGCCTGCCCGATCTCGATTTTCTGAGCAGCCTGCTGCGCGCCCGCTCCGAAGACGGGCGGCTGAAGCAGTTGAACCACTACCTGTCGGAATACATCCCGCGCCAGCGCACCATCGAGCGCCTGAAATCGCTCGCGCCAACCAACGGGTTCGGCGGCAAGCCCGCGGGGATGTGAGGGATGCGGCGGCCCTTCTCCTTCTCGGTTTCCCTGGGCGTCCACGGATCGCTGCTGGCGTGGGTGGCGCTGGGTCCGCTTGTCCCTCCGCCGCCGCCGCGTTCGCTTTACGACATGGCCATCCGGCCTCACGAGGATCGGCTGATCTGGTACAAGTTGAGCGATCGCCTGCCGGATATCCGTCCGGCGCAGACCTCCGCCGACCCGCGGCCGGCGCGGGCTGCCAGGATATTCCAGCAGACCATCGTGGCCGGCAAGCGTGACGACTCCCGCCCGCCGCAGTTGATCTGGGCCCCGGCGCCGGAGGTTCAGACTCCCAAGCTGCTGCCGCTGCCCAACGTGGTCGCGCTCTCCCCGCCCCGTCCGGCGCGCCGGTTTACGCCGCCGCCCCAGCCGGCGCCGGCGCCGCCATCCGCGCCCGTGCTGCCGGATGCGCCACAGGCTGCCGCCGCGCGGACCACTCCCAGTCTGCCCGTCCTGCCGCCGCCCGACCATCCGGCCGCGCTGCCTTTCAAGGCGCCGCCGCCACCGCGCGTCGACGCTGCGCCCGTGGTATTGCCCGCCGTGCCGGAGATCCAGCCGGTAACCGCAGTCACGGCCGTGCCCGCGGCGCTTTCCAGGCTTCCCCACGGCTTCGTGGCGCCGCCGCGGCCATCCACGCCGCAGCCGCCCCCAGCCGTCGTCGCGGCGGAACCGCAGCAGGCGCCCGGCGCGGACTCCGGAAGCGCGCAAGCCGCCCTGGCCATCGCCGGCCTTGAGCCGGTCAAGCTGGCCGAGGTCCCCACGCCTCCGGGTTCCCGTTCGGCCGCCTTTTCCGCCGGGCCCAAGCTCAATCCCGAGGGCGGCCAGGGCAGTTCGGGGGCTGCGCTGCTCGCGGTTCCCGGGTTGATGGTCGAAGGCGGCGCGAAGGAAGATCGCCCGGTATTGGTGGCAACGGCATCGCCGACTTCGCCGGAGGGCCTGGCTGCGGCTGCGCGCGCGGCTCACGGCTCTCCCGTCGCAACCGGTTCTTCGGCGGGCCATCCGGCCACGCGCGTCTCCAGCGTGCCCGATCCACGCCTGTATGGCCGCGCGGTGTACACCATGGCCATCCAGATGCCCAACGTCACCAGCTATTCGGGAAGCTGGCTGGTATGGTTCGCGGAGCGCGACGTTTCGCCGGGTGGGCCGGCTGCCGACGTCGAGGAGCCTCAGCCGCTCCGCAAAGTGGACCCCAAGTACATCGCTTCCGCCGCCGATGAACGCGTCGAAGGCAAGGTGCGCCTCTGGGCCGTAATCGGCAGGGACGGCCACGTCGGCGAGGTGACGCTGCTTTCGCATCTCGACGACCGGTTGGACCAAAGCGCCCGGGAAGCGCTCTCCAAGTGGCTCTTCCAACCGGCTCGCTATGGCGGCGTCCCGGTGGAGGTGGATGCGGTGTTCGAAGTTCCCTTCCGCCTGGCGCCCAAACCTCCGCGACGATGATTTCACAATTCCTTTTGATCGACGCCGACGACACGCTCTGGGAGAACAATATCTACTTCGAGCGCGCGTTCGAGGAGTTTGTGGCCTTCCTGGACCATTCCGCTCTCACGCCGCAACAGGTGCGCGGCGTGCTCGACGAGATCGAAGAGGCCAACAATCGCATACACGGCTACGGGACGTTGAACTTTGCCCGCAACCTCCAGCAGTGTTACCAGCACCTGGCGGAGCGCGCCGTCCGCCCGGAGGACCTCGACGCCGTGATGGCGCTGGCCGGACGGATACTCGAGTGCCCCATGGAGGTGATCGCGGGTGTTCCCGAAACCCTCGAATACCTGGCCGGCCGGCATGACCTGACGCTGTTCACTAAGGGCCATCCCGAGGAGCAGAAGCTGAAGATCGACCGCTCCGGCCTGGCTGGCTTCTTCCGTCACGCGGCCATCGTGAAGGAGAAGGATGCCCCGGCCTACCGGCGCCTGGTGGATGAGCGCTCGCTCGACGCGCGGCGCACCTGGATGATCGGCAACAGCCCAAAATCGGACGTCAACCCGGCGCTCGAAGCCGGCCTGAATGCGGTCTTCGTGCCGCACGCCCATACGTGGGTGCTGGAGCACCAGGAGATCCGTTCAGGACCGGGGCGGTTGCTGATGTTGGAGCAGTTCGAGGACCTGCGGAAACACTTCTAGCCCCGATCCTGTTCCCTTAAGCCGGCCTCAAGTGGCCCGCTGAAGGGGTCTCCCTCACTTCACCACCACTTTTTCCACCGCCATGTTGTCATTGGCATCCGACACCCGCACCGCGATGGTATGTTCGCCGGGGCCGGCATCCAGGCCGAGTACGTAATCCAGTTCCAGCGAATCCGACAGCCTGGTCACCGGCGCCGCCACCGCCCATTCGCCGCCATCCAGCGAATACTCGGCTTTGGCGATGTTATTGATCGCGTCGGCGGCGTGCCAGCGCACTTCCAGTTTGCCGCCGGCGCGCGTGGCGGCCAGCCCCGCGATCTTCGGCGGCGTATTGTCGATCCAGAACGGATCGCTCTCCATCTGGCCCGTTAACGCTTCCGCCGGCGGATTGCTGGGCGCGTCCGAAGCCGTCACGCGCAGCCGGTACTCTCCATCCGGGAAGGCCGTGGAGTCCCACGACACATATTTTTCGGTCACCTTGTCCTTGAGGAGCTTCCATTGGCTCTCGGCGGCGCCGCGAATCTCCACGCGGTAAACCATGTTGTCGCCGTTGGGATCGATCGCCAGCCAGCGCGCGCCCAGGTAGCCTTTGGCGAACTGCATGGCCGGCGTGGTGGTGGTGTTCTCCGAAGGCGGCGTCGGAACCGTTACCGTGGAGCGTCGGCCCAGCGGCGGCAGGTTCAGCGTCTGCGAGGGCGCCACAATCGCCAGCAGCGGCGAAGACGACGGCGCCGGGAATCTGTAGTTCGCCGGCGTGATCTCGATCTGGTCCACGCGCGGCTCCACGTTCTTGGGCAGATAGGCCACGTCCACCGATTCCAATTCCGGCGATGCACCGCTGCCCGCGCCTGTCCCCGCCGCTGTCAATGTCGCGCGCCATTGCACAAACCTGGCCGGCGGCGAGCTGATCGGCGCGCCCGTGGCCGCGGTAATGGCGGCCGACCAGGGGCTCCAGTTCTTCTGCGGCTGGTCCAGGTTGCCGCTGCGCGTCTCCACCGCCACCTGCCCGCCGTTGAGGCGCGCTTCGAAGGTGAGGCGTCCCCATAGCGTATACATGGCGGCGTCGAACACGTCGCTTTCGATCGAGCCCTGGTGTTCCAGTTCCGGCCCGATCTCGTAGACCTTGCCGGTGTTGCCGCTGGCCGCATAAAGGTGGCCGTCCGGCGATGCCTGGAACGCCGTCACCTGCGTCACCGGCAGCGTGAGCAATGCGGTGGAGAGCGCCGGCGATTCCACGCGATAGACGCCGCCCTTGTTGCCCGTCCCCAGCAGCACGCGCCCCGAGGAGTCGAAGGCAATCGAGTAGACCACGTCCTGCGCATGGCTCCAGATGCGGTGCGAATATCCGCCGGGCTCGATGCGATCCACCTCGCTGCCGCCGGCCACGGCCGGCGCGCCCGGCGCTGCCGGCGGCGGCGCGGGGGCCCTGGCGGGGCTGGCCGGCGCGCCCGGCTGATTCACCGTAACCGTCAATCCACCGGCTGGAGCGGGCGGCGCGGCGCCCGGCGCGGGCGCCGACGGCATGGCCGCCCGTTTGTTTCCGGCCGCGGCCGCGTAGATCGAGCCATCGCGCGCCACGGCCACCGCGGTCACTTCCTTTTTCGACATCTGGTAGAGCACGAAGCCTTCGCCCGCGGGCGTCACGCGCAGCACCAGGCCGCCCGGGTCCGTGCCCACAATCAGATTATCCGCCGCGTCCACGGCCATCGAGCGCACGTGCGTTTCATCGCTTTGGAAAAAGACTTTGCCCTTGCCGTCGGCCGTCACGCGATGAATCTCGCCATGGTCGCCGGTGGCCACCAGCAGGTCGCCTTGGTGGTCGAAGGCCAGCGCCCAGATGTACTTGGCCTTGGGGTCGTAGAAAACTTCCGGCTTGGCGTTGCCCGCGATGCGGTAGACCTTGCCGTCGGGTGCGGTGGCCACGTAGACGCGGTCGCGCGCGTCCACGGCGATGGCATGGATCTCCAGCGCATCCAGTTCCGCCAGCAGCTTGCCGGGCCCGCCCGGCGGGATGCGGAACAGCTTCGCGCCGGTGCCGCCGCCGGCGTAGAGGTTGCCTTGGGAATCCCGCGCCAGCGCCCACAGGTAGGCCGCCGAAGTGTCGAAGACTTCGCGCGAGCGCGGCCCGAGCGTCAACAGCCCGTCGCTGCGCAGCGAGAGTTTCTGGATCACGCCCTTTTCAAAATCCGCCGCTTCGCTTTGCGTCCAGCTTCGCGTCTCGCCCGCCCCGAGCGCCGTCACCGCCAGCAAAATGCCGGAGGCGCGCCCCATCCACTTACCCATCGGTTTTTTCATGTTGAGATTCTGCAGTCTATTTCACATGGACGCGCAGCGAATAGCTGCCCGTCACCACCGAATCGAACGGCAACGACATCTGCTCCGTGGCCGTCTCCGGAGACGTCACCACGGTCCGGCTGGAGGCCCGGCCCGCCTGCATTACATTCAGCACCGAAGCCGGCAGGCTGGGCAGCGTCTTGTCGTCGAAATAGGCCGTCGGCGTGGACTCCACCAGCGACACATACAGCTTGTTGTTCGACCGCTCCTGGTTGAGCAGCGACACGGTTTGCGGCAGATCGATGTAGCGGTCCATCATGCCCGCCATGTTCTGCATGCGGTTCACGGTGTCGGCGTCGCTCAGCATGATGCGGTGGTCGCCCTTGGCCAGCCCGGCGGGAATCTTCACGGTGAAATCGCGCTCGATGCGCTCGCCGCGGTAGGGCCGCAGGAAAACCTTCACCGGCACGGAATCGCCCGCGCGCACTTCTGGTTCCTGCACCCAGGCGCTTTCAATCGTCGCGACCCGCCGCTCCGGCAGCAGGTCCACGGTGACGTTGACGCGCTTCACGTCGGGAGTATTCACGTTGTTCAGGTACAGCCGGTTGAACATGTTGCCCCACCACGCCGCCATCGCCAGCGGCGCCGGCATGGGCGCTTCCCCGGATGCCGCCATGGTGGAAAGGGAAATGGACGAAAGCGAAAGCCCCGCGCCGTTCAACTCCACCGTGCCGCTCAGGCGGTAGGTGGTTTCATCGGCCAGCTCGTTCAATTGCGAAAGCGAATTGTAGAGCGTCAACATCATCAGGTAGGGCGTCCACTTCTGGTGGACGAAAACGTTGAAGTGAAAATCCTTCTCGCGCGTCAGCTTTTCCTGATCGTCCAGCGACCGCAGCTTCACCGTCACCGGAATCATGTCGGACTCCGCGCCCAGCACGCCCATGATGCCCGTGAACCGGTCCTGGTGCAGCGCCCCCACGATCTCCGTGGCGTTCGCCATCTTATTCGGCTGGTAGCTGGACGCCAGCGTCATCACGACTTCGCCCTTGCTCATGGGGATGTCCACCGGCCCCAGGTTGAAGAAGGAGTGGCCGAAGCCCAGCACGCGCTTGCCGTCGTTATAGGTCACCGTGCCCAGTCCGGTGACGCTCATGTCGCCGTCCACCAGCACGCCCGCGATGCTGTCGCCGGGGTTGAGCGCGTGTTCCCATCCGGGCGCCGGCTGATTGCTTTGAATATCGGAAGCGGCGCCGCCCTGCACGGCGTTGACGCCCAGTTGCTGGAACACGGCCGAGAACTCGCGCAGCGCGCTGTCGCTGAAGCCCGAGAGCATCAGCGGCGCTTCAATCGGCACCATCATCGGCTGGGGCATCGGGCCGGCCGAAGCCGGGAAGTCCAGCATGTTGTCCGGAACGGAAACCGCGCCGTTGCGCGCGCGCGCTTTTTCCGGCGTGCGCGCGTCGTCGGGCCGCGTCTTATCCAATTCGTTGATCTCCAGCATCAATTCGATGGGTGTGATTCCGCAAACCGCATCCGGCGAAAAGGTGCTCATGCGCAGCGCCACCGCGCCCACCAGTTTGCCGTCGATATACACCGGGCTGCCGCTCATCCCGCCCGCCACGTTGGTCACCTTGGCTTTGCCCAACATCTTGGCCACGATGATGTCCTGGTTCGGCCCGTTCTGGTTCTTGAGCCGCCCCACGATTTCGATCGGCACGGCTTCCGGCTCCGTCCCCTGGAAAACGGTCCACGCGATACCCTTCATGCCGGGCTTGACATCCTTCAGGCGCATGATTTCCACGGGTCCGGCCATGGGCCGGGAAGGAGGGGCGTCAGCCGCCGGAAGCGGCAGGCCAACAGCCGCGCATACCAACACGAGTGCGGCGGATCGGATGTTCATTGGGGACAAACTCCAGTTGTACCCTATTGTACAACGTGGGGCAGGCGCCCTCGCCTGCGCCGGACCCCTGGTCCGGCTCTTCGCGGACCTGATATAGACCCCATTCCTCCTCCGCCACCCACTCATGCGCATAATGGAGGGCGGAGCCGGGTTTGCAAACTTTGTTGATGGAAGGAGCAGTTCTGAAGAATAGTCCGATTCCTCAACTGCGCGGCCCGGCCGGGCTCATTGCTTCCGGAATGTAACGCCATGGCGATGGACTTGGAATTGCCCATCCGTGGCCTGGCCGTGGGCCTGATCATCGCAGCGCCGGTCGGCCCCGTCAACGTTCTCTGCATTCAGCGGACCATCGAGAAAGGTTGGAAATCGGGCATCGTCTCCGGGTTGGGCGCGGCGCTTGCGGACACGCTATATGGCGCCGTCGCCGCATTTAGCATCAGCCTGGTAATTCAGTTTCTGATCCGCGAGGAATCCTTGATCCGGCTGGTGGGCGGCCTTCTCTTAATGGGTATCGGAGCGGTGTACTATCGCAAGCCGCCAAAGCCGATCCAAGCGGTGCAGGTCCGCTCCTCCGCCCATTCGGACTTCATCTCCACCCTTTTCCTGACTTTGACCAACCCTACTACGGTGCTCTCTTTTCTGGCGGTGCTGGCCATTCTCGGCCTGGGCAGCCAGCGGCAGCGGTGGCAGACCTCGTCTCTGGTGGCCGGCATATTCTGCGGGTCGATGCTATGGTGGACCATTCTGGCCAGCGCGGCAAACCTGCTGCGCGGCAGGATCACCGATGGCTCCATGCGCTGGATGAACCGCGTGGCGGGTATCGCCATCGGCGGTTTCGGCCTGGTGAATGTGGTGCTCAGCCGCTGGCACAGGCATTAGGCGAGATTCAGTCGGAAGCAGGCTCAGCGCGGGGCCTTTGCCGCGCCCTATACGTTTCTCGCCATCAACGGTGCACACTGAACCGCAGTGCGCCGGCACGTGAAAGTCGACCCATAGAGCCGCCTTGCGGCCCATTTCAATTTCTTTCTCCCTTAAAATCAAACACTTCCTGACGATTGCTTGCTCCAGGCTCCTGTTACCCTGAAGCCAGGTGAGAGTCGCGCGGGCCGCGTTGCTCAACACTCACTGCCACTACGCGCCAGGAAACCAATCATGAGAACAGACCGTACCGGAATCGTGGCTGCTTCCGCCGCCCACGAACTGAATAACGAACTGACTGTCATCTTGAGCAGCGTCACGGAATCCCTGCAAAACCTGGAAGCCGGCCACCCGGCCCGCGCCTACCTGATCGACTTGCGGGCCGCGGCTCAGCGCTGTACCTGGAAAGCCTCGGGCCTGTTGAACTTTTGTGCCCGGAACAACCACTCGCCCGTCCGCGCCTCCTTCGAAAGCCTCACGAAATTGTAATGGGTGCGCAGCATAAGAGTGAGAGCTGGGTTCTACTTTTCTCGACTCGATTCCTGGTTTTTCTGATACAGTTAAGACAAAAGGCGGAGTACCGCAAAGGAACTTGCGCCACAATACAGGAGGGATTACTCATCGTGAAACACTCACGCGCGGCGAGCGCCAACATTATCCTTGTCACAAGCTGCCTGGCCCTTCTAGCGGCCGGTCATGCGCGGGCCGGAACCATAACTGGTTATGTCAATGACCCGACCGGCGATTCTACAGACTTTGGCGCTGGTCTCGCCGCGCTCGGCGGATCGGTCACCACCCTGAATGTCGGCAGTCTGCCTACAGGGGCGTTAAATCCCTCAGCTTTCGCCGGCGTGACGTTGGACGGGACGGGCAGCTTCGATACCGTGACGTTTGGAGTTGGACCGAGCCAAGGGAACACCGTTACCCCACCCCTTTCGGACGGAGAGGGCCCTCACGCCGCGGCGAGTTACATCGGCGACCAGTTCACGACCGGGCCGCAGACTTTGACAGTCAGCTTCGCTTCACCAGTGTCAGGGGCGGGTCTCTTTCTGATTGATCTGTTCAACCCGTACAGCACGTCACTCTGCGGCGGCCTCTGCGACGATGTCACGATCCAGGCTTTTACCGGGACGGACGGGACGGGAACTGCGCTGGGCATCTTTCACGCGGCGGCGTACAACTTTCAAGGCAATCCGGTGAATTACGTGTACTTCATGGGGATCACAAGTTCCGATATTGACATTGGCTCAATCGTCCTGAGCCAGCCCGATAACCCTTCAGGGGACGTCATCGGCATTGGAAACATCCTTTACGGAACGGGTACGCCAAACACAGTACCCGAGCCGAGTGCAATGATACCCCTGCTAGCGGCGACGATCCTGCTCGCGGTCAGGGCACGCCGCAAAACGCGAGTGGAATAACGTCTTTCCGAAGGACGCCCGCCCTGCGCCATCGCCAGCCAGGCAGTCTTGCCCTGAGTTGCGAACCGGTCCTGCGGGCTGGCATCCGCAAGTGCTAAGGGGCGTTACGCCATGGCGAGGGCTCAAGGTGCCGCTCCTTAAATAACAGTCGCGGCTCGGCCCAAAGGATTCCCTGCGTTCAGACTCCGTCGTTCGGTTTAGACGGCTACGAGTCGATCCCTTTTACGTCGCGCACCCAATCGGTAACGCCGCCTCCAGGATGGGACCGCGGTAGTGAGAGAATGGCAAAGATGCCCGAAGTCGCGAGTTCCGTCGAACGAGTGCCTCGCTCGCGAATCCGCGAGCTGGCCGAAATCGCCATGGGAATGGATGGCGTGCTGCGTCTCTATTTCGGCGAGTCCAATCTGCCGACGCCGGATTACATCAAGCAGGCGGCTGTGCGCGCCATGCGCGACGGCTTTACGTTCTATACCGAAAACGCCGGCTTGCCGTCGCTGCGGCGGGCCATCGCGGAAAATTACCGGCGGCTGCAGGCGGTGGAACTCGATCCCGCCACCGAGATCGTCGTGACAGCTTCGGGCGTCCAGGCGTTGAACGTCGGCATACGCTGCGCGCTTGACCCCGGCGACGAAGCGATTGTCCTGACGCCGGCGTGGCCCAATGGCTCTGCGAGCGTCATGATGGCCAACGCGGCCGTGCGCCAGATTCCGCATCCGCTCCGCGGCGCGCGCTACTCGATCGATTTCGACGCGCTCACCGCCGCCGTCACGCCGCGCACGCGGCTGCTGCTTTACACCTCGCCCTCGAATCCGCTGGGATGGGTGGCCACCCAAGAAGAGCAGCACGGGCTGCTCGATTTTGCGCGGCGTCACGACCTCTGGCTAATCGCCGACGAAGTCTACGACCGCCTCTATTATGGCGGCGCGCGCCTGGGCGAACCGGTGCCATCGATTCTGCGCAAGGCCACGCGCGACGATGCCGTCATGGTGGTACATTCATTTTCCAAGAGTTACTGCATGACCGGCTGGCGGGTGGGCTGGCTGGTGGCGCGTCGCGACCTGGCTGCCAAGGCCACCCGGTTGAACGAATTCGTAATCTCCAACGCCCCCACCATCGCGCAGAAGGCCGGCGAGACGGCCCTCGCCGAAGGGGAGAGCGAACTGGTGCGCATGCTGGAACGGCTGCGGGAGAATCGCGGCATCTGCATGGACGCGCTCTCCGGCATCCGCGGAGTCACCCTGCCCACGCCTGACGGCGCTTTCTATGTCTTCCCGCGCATCGAAGGGCTGGACGATTCTTTCGGCTTCTGCAAGCGACTGCTGGAAGAGACACGCGTGGGCCTGGCGCCGGGCGTGGCGTTCGGCGCCGGCGGGGAAGGCTCGATTCGCATTTGCTACGCGGCGGAGCCCGCCATTCTGGAGCCCGCCATGGAACGA
Organism: Bryobacteraceae bacterium; assembly: GCA_049511275.1. Lineage (GTDB taxonomy): Bacteria > Acidobacteriota > Terriglobia > Bryobacterales > Bryobacteraceae > PALSA-129. Next base: position 3,495 of record JBEKYE010000037.1, on the reverse strand, counting down.
CTGACTAAATTTCTGCGGAGCGGTCCCTGAGGGCCGCGCCACACCGATAAGGAGAACACATGATCAAAGGTTTCAAGGAATTCCTGCTGAAGAACAGCGTGCTCGCGCTGGCCGTCGCGGTGATCGTCGGCGGCGCGGTAGGGAAAGTGGTATCCTCGCTCGCGGCCGATATCATCATGCCGCTCATCGGCCCGTTGATTCCCGGCGGCAACTGGCGCGCGGCCACCATCGAGTTTGGCAAAAAGATTGGCGCAGACGGCAAGGAAGTTGTCAACACCATCAACATCGGCACCTTCCTCGGCAGCGTGGTCGATTTTCTGATCATCGCCATCGTGGTGTACGTGATGACCAAGATGCTGTTGAAGGAAACGCCGGCGCCGCCGCCGCGGCCCTCGAAAACCTGCCCCAGGTGCAAGGAAACCGTGGCCCTGGACGCGACCCGCTGCAAGTTCTGCACGTCGGATCTGTAACCAACCAGCCTCGTATTACTGCATTCCGGTTGCCCATAACCGCACGCCAGGATGGGCGCCGCAATCGCAAAGTGACGGGAACATCGATTCCCGCACCTCGGTTCTTGCTTGATGTGTTCTCCACCCTTGCGGTAACATGCACTTGACCCGGCCATGCAGAGAGCGGCGCGCGTGAGCTGTTTTGGCGGGCCACGCTGCGTTGTCAAGTGGGGGGATAACTAAAATGATGCGAAGAAATTTGTGGCTGGCAGCGGCGTTCGCCGGGGCGATAGCGCCGGCATCGGCTCAAGTTCCGATGACCGTGCAACTGAACAACCCGCTCGGTATGGCATCCGCTCACAAGGGCGACCCAATCACGGCGTATGTCGCAAGCCCCGACTCGCTCAAAGGCGACACCCTCCAGGGAAAGGTGACTCAAGTCAACTCATCGCGCGGCCAGGCGGTATTGGAGTTCACGTTTAACGTGCTTCATCACGGCCACACGGACGTAGCCATCACAGCCGATATTCAGTCGGTCTGGAATTCCAACGGGCAACAGGGGGTGGACGAACAGGGGCGGTCGCTCCGCGCCAGCAACACTCCCGGCACCCAGCCGGCTCCGTCGAAAGTATCGAGACTGGGAGGATTGATCGGCTCGCGTGCCGGTGTGTCTGTCCCTGACGCGCCGGCGACAGGGGGATCGCCGCCGGCGATTCAAGTTGCCGCGCAGGGATCGGGTTTGGAACTGGGAGCCGGCGCGACGCTCATGCTGTCGGCGAGATCGACCAGCGGCCCGGACCTGGCAAGCCTCAGCCCGAATGCGCCCGCCCGTCCCGCCGCTGCTGGGAATCCGCCGGCCGCATCGGCCGCGGCGCCGCCCGCTGCATCCACCGCGGCGGCGCCCAACGCCGCAGCGCCGCCGGCCGCTGCGGGCGATGCCGGGGGCCAGCCCGAATTGAAGTCCACCAAGATTGATTTCATTCCGGGCGAAAGAACGGTCTTCTACGACGACATCAGCGACATGGCGGAGGACGAGCCGCCGCCGCATTGGAAAGTCCGCGGCGACGCGGTGGAGTTGCGCACCGGCGGTGGAGTCCACCAGTTGACCATCACCGGACACTCGAATCTGACGTCGGCGCCCATCGCCTTCCCGGAGAACTTTACGTTTGAAGTGGATGAAGTTTTCTCGCCGCAAACCAAATCATGGCCCAGTGCGGAATGGCAATTCCTGAGAAAAGATGGTGGCGCGTCGGCCACTCTGTCAACTGGTGCCCGTCTGGCTGAACACCTCTTGGCTTTCTCGGCTAATGATTCCAAAAGCCACCTCGGCGGGAAAGATGTGCCTAATATCGATTTCACGCAACCCGTCCGCATCGCCCTTTGGGTGCAGAATAAGCGCGTGCGGGTTTACGTGAACAGCGAGCGGGTCCTGGATGTCAACGAAACGGAGGTTCCCCCACCATCCCAGATGTACGTCGCTTTCAATGGAGGCACCGCCGCCGCGGAGGTCGGAATTCGCCGCGTCCGTGTCGCGGAATCGACGCCGGATTTCTCCACGGTGATCGGCGCAACCGGTAAGTATGTGACCCACGGAATTCACTTTGATACCGACAGCGACCGGCTGAAACCCGAGTCGGCCCCGATACTCAAGCAAGTGGCGGGGGGATTGGAAAAGAACCCCAACCTGAAACTGGAGATCGATGGGTACACGGATTCGGTCGGTGACGCGGCCCACAACCTGGATCTTTCGAAGCGCCGCGCCCAGGCAGTCATGTCCGTGCTGGTCTCGCAGTTTGGCGTCGATGCCGCGCGGCTCACCTCGAATGGCTTCGGCGCAGCCCAGCCGATCGGATCAAATGACACGCCCGAAGGAAGAGCCGGGAACCGGCGCGTGGAATTTCTCAAGAAATAGACGGACCTCGGATCCCCGCACGCCTGGTGGGGCAGGTTGTTAACCTGCGGATCGATTGTCGATCGATCCAGCCGGGCGCAGCCCGGCCAGCTCGCGATCGGTCGGTCTCGTCTACACTCCCAAGCCGCGAATCACTCCCAACGCCACACCCGTCATGATAATTCCCGCGCACGCGATCACCGCGGCCGATGCCACCGGCAGATAACGAAACGCCGGGTGTCCGGCCGCTTTCCCGCTGTCCGGAATCCAGTGCTTGGTGTAGACCACGGTCATCCCGATCGCCATCAGCACCACCGCCAGGCCGGCGGAAAATGCCACGAGCAGGGTCAGGCCGAGCGCGATGCGGTCCAGCGCTACCGCGCTCAGCAGCAGCACCAGCGCGGAAGGACAGGGAACCAGGCCGCCGCTCGCGCCTAACGCCACCAGGCTCGCCATGCTGACTTCGCCTTCCGGCATGTGACTATGGACGTGGCCATCGCCGTGGTCATGCGTGTGCGCGCCGCCGTTGTGTGAATGATGATGATGCGCGTGGGACGCGTGCCCGCGCGCCGCCCGCAGCCGCTTCCAGAACAGCGTCACCCCGATCCACGCGATCGCGAGGCCCGAGGCCGCGCCCAACACCGGATAGATTTTCTCCGGCAACAGATTGCGGGAAAGGAACAGCGTCGCAAACCCCAGGAAGAAAACCGTGATGGTGTGAGTGAAGGTCACCACCAGGCCCAGGATTGCCGCGTGCTTCACGGTGCCGCGCGTTCCCACCAGGTAAGCGGCCACGATGGTCTTGCCGTGACCCGGCGAAAGCGCGTGCACCGCTCCCATGGCGAAAGCCGCCACCATGCCGATCGCCAGCACGCCCCATCCCAAATCGCCGCGCTGCAACAGGCGCGAGAGGTAATCGCCGGGAATGGCGGCCAGAAAGACCGACGGTAGCAGGCCTGATTTCATTACAATGGTCCTTACGAATTGTATACGACGAGCGGCCCTATGAAGCGAGTGATTACCGCACAGGACGTGCCGGCCGCCGGGGACCTTCGCGTACCCGTCGGTTCGATTGTCACGCCCTCGGCGCGCGAGGTGGCGGCGGAGCGCGGCGTGCGCATCCTCGAAGTTCCCGACGACCAGATCTCCGGCGTC
>JBEKYE010000036.1:0-19107 GCA_049511275.1 Bryobacteraceae bacterium | reverse complement strand
CCGCTGCGGATAGAGGTGGGGCTAAAAGCCGCAATCTGCGCCGCCACCTCGGCGGCGCGCCGGTTTGGATCCTCGGCCACTTCGTGTACCAAACCCAATTCGCGCGCCTCGGCTGCCCCGAAGATCCGCCCGGTGAGCGCCAGTTCCGTGGTGCGCCGTTCGCCCAGCGCGACCGACACCGCGCGGTAGATCAGGAACGGCCACAGGCCCAGCCGGATTTCCGTAAGCCCGAAGGTGGCCGCTTCCGACGCAATCACCACGTGACAGTTGGCCACCAGCCCGGTGCCGCCGCCCAGCGCCGCGCCACCCACCGCCGCTACAATCGGCTTCGCCAGCCGCGCGCCAATGGTGAACAACCGCTCGTGGGCGATATCGACGGCTTCGCTGGCGGAGGGCCCGATCTCATCGAGGTCCATCCCCGCGCAGAAAGCCGGTCCGTTGGCACAAAGCAGGATGGCCCCAACCGGCGCGGCGGCGGCGGCCTGGTCTAGCGCCCGCGCCAGTTCCAGGCACAGTTCGGAGCTCAGGGCGTTACGCTTGTCTGGCCGGTTGAGGGTCACCCGCAACACGCGGCCCTGCAAAACGGATTCGAGGACGTGAGTCATCGAGTTCGCAGCAGAAGGCAGGCAGAGCAGATCGGCCGGCGCGCGGAGCACGCGCCGTGCTTTATTATAAACCGTCGCGGGTCTATGTGGGTTGGCGGCCTTAAGTTTTCAGCCGCAGTATGGCGGTAAGAATGACATTGAACGCGTTGGAGATCGCGTCGGCGTCGCTGGCTTCGGCATAGATGCCTTGTTGCTCGGTGCTGACCGAGCAGGCATAGCCGTTCACATTACAGGCGGCGACATTCGCGATTTTCTGCAGCAGGCCGTTGTCGGTGCCTCCATTGCCCGTGTAGCCTATCGTATAGATGGTAATAGGCATCGGGCTGGTTTCGCCTCGGGTTGTATAGTTGGAGTCGCTGCGAATGGCTTCGGCAACATTGTCAACCTCGTCCCATGACGCCAGCCCCCATTGGTAGGCGCTTGTTGGACTGGCAGTGCTGAAGGCAGTGCCGTTATAAAGGCTGGTTGCTCCGTGTGGATTGCCCACAAAGTTGGAAACCTTGTAACCGCTCCCGGTCCCGCCCGGGTTCGTGTTCATGGCCAGGCTGTAACCATATTTATCGATAGATGGGATCGCGGACAGATTGTTCAGCGGATTCCAGCCGCCGCAGCCGTTTTCCGGCGTGGAGGGATTTGGAGCGACATAATCCCCGGTGGGGTTGGCCATGTACCAGGCAGAGGTGTGGGAGCCGGTGTTGGGATCAATGCTGGCAAGCTGATAAAAGCCCCAGGATGACGAATAGGGGGGATTGCCGTCGCCCGATGCCTGGACGATATAGCCATACATCGGGTGGCTGGGCGTCGCGGTGTCCGTCTGGTAAGTGCAGCCACTGCCGCCTGAGATCACGGAGCTGCCGTGTTTGTTCAGATACGTGACAGAGGACGACGGCACGCCGTCGGTAAAAAGCACAACCGCGTTCACCCGCGTATCGACGCCGCCGTTCGCAGCCATGTCAGCCACATGGGCCTTCTGCAATTCGATATAGGCCAGGGCCAGCGCATCGCCCATGGCGGTGCCGGAATCTGCTGAGACGTTCCCGAGCTGATGCACCATATCGGTGCTGGCGCCATTATAGAAATAAATGTCGGGACCGCCCGCGCCGTTATAGGCTAGAGGGGCAGGCCAGGGGGTGGTTGGGTAGCCGACTACGGCGCTGCCACTGAAAACTACCAGCCCTAGCTCGTCGTAATTCAGTGGAGTCGTGCAGGAGGCTGACGGGCAACTCGTGAATTGCTCGACGAAACTCTGCGCCTTTGTAACGACGTCGGAAATCACCGTGTTGCCGTCGCTGCCAATATGATTCATCGAGCCGGAGCGGTCGATGACGATCTCGATGCGCGCATCGCGGCGCGTAGCGGTGGCCGTGGCTGCAACCGTGGCCGCGTTCTGGTGGAGCAGCCGCAAGAACAACAGCGGAACATTGGCGGTAGCGGTCACTGTCACCGTCTTGGTAATGCCGGAGGTGACCGTAATGGTCGGTGTCAGATTGTAGGCTCCCCAGAATCCATATGTGCCAACGCGGAAGTTCGCGTTCAGGAACTCGCTGGCGATGGCCGAATCCGACGACGTGCTGTTGTACTCGCTGATCAGACGGCCGGCGCCCAGAGCCGCCCCATCGACAGCCGCGGAAAGCTCCGTCTGGACGATGTAGCACATTGTGGCGTCAATGCCGAGCCCGGCCAAGCCGACGAAGAACGGCAATGCAAGCGTGAGAAAGACCAGGATGTTGCCGCGCTGGCCGCGCTGCGAACGTGTCTTTTTGACCATGTGAATCAACTCCAGAAAATCGTTCAAAAATAGATTTGCGCGTAAGTATTGGTGCCCAGGCTGAAGGGCGCCATTCGAAATCCCGTGGCACAGGCTTCGGCCACGTAAACCCATTGTCCCGAGGGCAGCCCTGTGCTGGTGACGCTGTTCCACGGGTTGAAGCCGGTAATCGTCGCGACATCGGTGGTATTGGTTACCTGATTGATAATGGTAATCGTCCCGTCAGAACCGACGATTGAAGCCGCCGGAGTTCCCAAGTTACTGGTCCAGAGCGCGCTGTTGCCGATGACCAACCGCTCGGAAAACACCCATTGGGTGTAGTTCGTGCAACCGCTCGGGTTGCCGTGCGAATCCACCTTGCCGGCCAGCGCACACGCACTGACGTCGACATACCGGACCTCTGAAAGAACGACTATCGCGGTGCCCGAGCCCGCGGTTCCAACCACTCCACCAGTCGCGGTAAGGCCGAGGTTTCCGGCGATGCCGCTCAAGACCTGCTGGTTGCCTAACTGCGTGAAATCGATATTGCGGGCGTACATGTGGCCGGCGTCGCGGGCCAACTGCACGGTCTGCAATTGCCGGTGCATGCTGAGCCCGATACCGATCACACCGAGAAGCAACGGGATCAGCACCATCAGGGACAGGGCAAACTCGATGTAGGCAATGCCCCGTTGAAGTTCTCGTCTCATCCGATCCTCCCCACCTAGGGAGCCGTCCCAATGGGCGGCACGTCTCCAGAAGGCTCGATCTTGTCGGCGGAGACGGCGCTCAGGTAGGACGAACTCTTGTCGACCGCCGTAAGCCAGTAATAAATGCGAGGCACCAGTCCGGGAAGCGGGAAATTGGTCACCGAGACTTGCATGAGGTTGCCGGGGGAGTTGCCGCTCGCCAGGGTGGAGACATCGGTCAAACCGGTGGAGGAGGTTGAATCCTGCTTAAAATAGTGGACCTGAATGTAGCTCCTGCCGGTAGTGCCGTTTAGAAATCCCAGGGCGTTCGCCTGCACCGCGTCCTTGACCATTTGGGTGAGTGTTTCGCCTGCCGCGGTTGCCTGTGTGCCGGTAATCGTGATCCCTGTGCGGACCGAGGTGCGGACCGCATATATGATTGTGGATTTGGCGAAGATGGCCCAGGAAACGTCGACCAACACGAACAGGATGGAAAGAAGCGGGAGCAGCACCATCGTGAACTCCACGAGTTCAGTCCCCCGCCGGCCTTTTCTCCTGGGGCTAATCTGGGCCGCCAATGACACGTTGTTATTCCTGGTCTGAGTATCGGAAAAACGGGCAGAGATTTGCTAGCCGTCAATGGTTAGAGAACGAATCATGACCAAAGATAACGTCTTGAGGGCTTACACCGTGGTAATTGGGCTGGACCTCAGGCGCCGTGCCGCTCTGCCCGGGGATCCCCGGAAATGTCGATTTCGAGCGACAGCAGCGAGGCTCCAAAAGTCTTGCCCTGGGCGTCGGTCCGCAGGGAAACCGTCCCTCCGCCGCCCAGCGCGCCGTGCAGCAGGAAGTTCAACGCGCCCAGGTTGGGCAACTCGAACCGTTCCACCGGGCCTTCCACCAGCTCGCCGAAATGGCGCTTCACGCGTTCCGCGGTGACTTCGCGCAGCAACACCGGGTAATCGCGCTCATGGCAGGCGATTACCCCGATGTTGCAGGTATCGCCCTTGTCGCCCGACCGTGTGTGCGCAATCTTCGAAAGCGGAACCCTCATGTTGTATGCCTGTCATCATTCTGGCACGTATGGTGGAGCGATGAATGCACTCGGGCTGCTCCCGTCGTCCGCTCGCTCCGCCGGCGCCCTGCACGCCGCGTAATCCAAGGCTAAGATAGATCTGATAGCCCGTCCCGGACGAATTGTCCGCGACGCGCCATGGGAGGCAAGTTGGCCAAGATCTCGTTGATCAAGTCGATTGAAGCTACAAAACTGCACCCGAAGACCGGTACCGCCTTGGGGGTTCCCGACGTCACCATTTCTTACGGCGCCCTGATCGAACATGTGGGGAGCGACCGCGATCTGGAAAGGTTCCGCTATCTCGGCGACCTCTATGCCTGCGGCCGCGACGCGTTTGTTTCCGCCACCGGCAGCGCCCCGCCGCAGACCAGAAGCAAAGCAGGGAAGCCGGCACCCGGAGCAGACCGCGTTACGTCCGGCCTCCAATGGGAACAAGTGGTCTCAAACGGCGTCTCGGTCTCACGCGCCAAAGTCCCGGGCGGCTGGCTGGTGCTGTGCGGCGCCGCCGCCACGTATTACCCCGACCCCGCGCACCAGTGGGACGGCAGTTCGGTGGAGTGAAGCGCTACTCGACAACTTCCACGCGCGTGACAATCTCTTCACGCGGCACCAGCGCCGACCAGTAAGCTACAATCTCACGCACCACCGGGCGGCCCTCGCCGAAACCCGTGGCGCCCGGCGGCCCGTTCAGCACCAGCGGAATCAGCTCGCGCGTAAAACGGTCGGCCGCTTTCTTATCCGCGCCGCGCACCCCGATGCGCAACTGCACCTCCGGCGGATCCGGATTCGGCGGCGCGGCCGGGCCCAGACACGCGTTCACGCCGAAATACTCGGTGTAGATTTCATCGAACTCGAGCCCCAGATCGCGCAGCCGCTCGCGCACAATGCGATCGGCCGCGCGCGCTTTTTCGAGCGCCTGCGGCCAGGAATACACCAGCGTGCCGATGGCCTTCCATCCGTTGGCGTAGCTGATCGAAAGCTTCAGGGTGGGAGGCCGCGGACCGCCGCGGATGCCGCTCACGCGCACGCGGCCGGGCCCTGCGTCTTCCAGGCGAATGCTGGTAAAATCGGCCACGCAATCCGGCGTGATGTATTGCCGCGGGTCGCCGAGCTCATACAGCAACTGCTCCTTCACGCTATGGACGCTCACGCGCCCGCCGGCGGCGGCATGCTTCGTCACGACGAAAGTTCCGTCCGGCTCAGCTTCCACGATCGGGTAGCCGATATTCGCCATATCCGGAATGGTCTGCCAGTCCACCTGGCAATTCCCGCCGGTGGACTGCGCGCCGCATTCGATGATATGCCCCGCGATCGTACCGGCCGCCAGCTTGTCGAACTCGCCGGGCTTCCAGCCGAAGCGGTGCACCATGGGCGCCAGCGCCAGGGCCGTGTCCGTCGAGCGTCCGGCGACCACCACGTGCGCGCCCGTCCCGAGCGCCTCGGCCAGCGGAAACGCGCCGATATAGGCGTTGGCGCTCTGGATGCGATCGCGAATCGCGGCGATGGGCTCACCCGTGTCCATGTCCCGCAGTTGGTAGCCCTTCGCCAGGAATTCGTCCAGCCGCGGGAAGACATCGTCGCCCAGCACCACGGCCACCTTCAGCCCCGGGGCCAGGCGCACCACTTCGCGCGCGCAGGCCACCGGGTTGACGCCGCCCGCATTGGCGACGACGCGCACGCCGCGCTCCCGGATGGCGCCCGAAATGCGCGCGACGAGCGGCGGAAAATCGCGCGCGTAACCCAGCGCCGGATCGGCCTGCCGCTGCTTCTGCAGGATCGACATGGTGACTTCGGCCAGGTAATCCAGCGCCAGATAATCGATCGGCCCCTGCTCCACCAGGCGCACCGGCGCTTCCAGCCAGTCGCCCCAGAACCCCTGCCCGTTGGCGATGCGAATCACGCGCGCACTCCTCCCTGGCAGGCTTCCAGCGCGAATGCCAGCACCTGGCGCGTGCGCAGCGGGTCGATCACCGCGTCGCAATGGCCGCGCGCCGCGGCGTACTTGGAATCGAGCCAGCGCTCATAGTCGGCGCGCGTCTTGTCGACGGCCTGTTGCAGCTCCTCCGGCAGAGCGCCCCCCTTGTGCTTTTCCAGTTCCACCGCATACAGCGCCTGAATCGCCGATTCGCCTTCCATCACGCCGATGCGCGCCGTGGGCCAGTTGAACGTGAAGTTGGGGTCGAAGCCCTGGCCCGCCATGGCGTAGTATCCGGCGCCGCTGGCGTGGTTGAGCGTCAGCACGATCTTGGGCACCGTGGCGCACGACATGCTCTCCACCATCTCCGCGCCGGCGCGGATGATGCCCGCGCGCTCCGCCTCAGGCCCCACCATGAAACCGGAAACGTCCTGCAGGTAAACCAGCGGCTGGCCCAGCCGATCCGCGGTCTCGACGAAGTACGCCACCTTGCGCGCCGATTCCGCATAAATGATGCCGCCGATGCGCGGCCGCCCCTCCGACTTCAGGAAGCCGCGGCGGTTGGCGATGATGGCCACCGGCTGGCCGCACAGGCCGGCATTGGCGCACAGGATTTCCGGCGCATGCCCGGGTTGAAACTCGGCGTAGTCGCCGCCATCGAAGATGCGGAAAAGCACTTCTTCGATGTCGTAGGGCAGCCGATGGTCCGCGGGCAGCACGCCATACAGATCCGCGGGGTCGAGTCGCGGAGCCGGCGCATCCGCCCGCCCGAAAGCGCGCGCCGCGGGCAATTGCCGGAACCGCTGCCGGATGCGCGCCAGACAATCGGCGTCGCCGGTGGCCATGTAATGCGCCACGCCGCTGACGGTGGTGTGCATAGCGGCGCCTCCCAGCGGCTCCGCGCCGATCACCTGGCCGGTGGCGCCCTTCACCAGGTTGGGCCCGCCGAGGCCCATGAAGCTCACGCCCTCCACCATGATGATGACGTCGCTGAGCGCCGGCAGGTACGCCCCGCCCGCGATGCACGGTCCCATCACGGCGGCGATCTGCGGGATGCGCAGCTTGCTCCGCATCAGCGAGTTGTAATGGAAGATGCGGCCGGCGCCATACTGCCCGGGAAAAATTCCATCCTGGTAAGGAAGATTCACGCCCGCCGAATCCACCAGGTAAACGATGGGCAGCCGGTTGCGCATGGCCACTTCCTGCGCGCGCAGAATCTTGGTGATGGTCTCCGGCCACCACGCGCCGGCCTTCACCGTGGCGTCGTTGGCCACCACTACCGCCGGCCGCCCCTCGATCTTCCCGACTCCGGTCACCACGCCCGCCGCCGGCGCCTGCCCGTCGTAACGGTCGTAGGCGATCAGCAGCCCGATTTCCAGAAACATGGTTTCAGGATCGAGCAGCGCCGCGATGCGCTCGCGCGCGGTCATCTTCCCGGCGCGGTGTTGCTTTTCGATGCGCGATTCGCCGCCGCCCGCGCGCAGCCGTTCCTCCAGCTTGCCAAGCTGTTCAACCAGTCGCCGCATGTGCGCGCTTCGAGCGATGTCCACGGTTCTTTGAGTGTAACTGAAGTCCCTGATTGGAGACTCAGCCGCGCCCATTCGCCTTATCGCGCGCTTCCAGGTGCTGGCGCAGCAACTCTTCCAGATCCGCCACGCGGCGCGCCAGATCGTCAATCGCCTGGCCTTCCGGGTCGGGCAAGTGGCCGTGCTCCAGCAGGCCGCCTTCGGGCCGCACCCGCACCACTCTCCCCGGCACTCCCACTACCGTGGAATTGTCCGGAACCGAGTGCACCACCACCGAGCCCGCGCCAATCTTGACGTTGTCCCCGATGCGGATATTGCCCAGAATCTTGGCCCCCGTGCCTACCACCACGCGATTGCCCAGCGTGGGATGCCGCTTGCCCTTCTCGCCGCCCGTGCCGCCCAGCGTTACACCTTGGTACAGCAGCACGTCATCGCCGATTTCGGCGGTCTCGCCGATCACCACACCCATGCCATGGTCGATGAAGAAGCGCCGTCCGATGGTCGCGCCGGGGTGAATCTCGATGCCCGTCAGGAAACGGTTGAACTGCGAGACCACGCGTGGCAGCAGCGGCACATGCCAGCGGTACAACTTGTGCGCGAAGCGATGCCACAGGATGGCGTGGAAGCCCGGGTAGCACAGGACGATTTCGAGTACGCTCTTAGCGGCGGGGTCTTCCCGGAAGATGGTGTCGATTTGTTCCCGGATCGCTCGCAGCATGCGGCGGGCTTCCTAATGTGCGCCTGTCTTTTCCGCGGCTATAACCGGCGCATGGGCGCCAGGGGGAACGGGCGCCAGCATGTCTTCCTTGCGCTTCACCAGCGTTGACGTGTTATAGCTGGCCGCTTCAAAGCCGTGGCCATGCGTGATCGCGTCGGTGGGGCAGGCCTCCACGCAATAGCCGCAGAAGATGCAGCGGTTGTAATCGATGTTGTAAACCTTGGCGTACCGCTCGCCACCGGAGATGCGCGCTTGCTCGGTGTTCTCCGCCGCTTCGATGTAGATGCAATTGGCGGGGCACGCAGCCGCGCACAGGAAGCAGGCCACGCACTTTTCCATGCCGTTCGAATCGCGCTCGAGCACGTGCACGCCGCGGTAGCGCTCTTCGAGCTGGGCCGGCTCTTCGGGGTAATACTCTGTCACCGTGGGAGACAGCATCTCCTTGAATGTGACACTCATCCCCTTGGCGATGGCGCCCGCGGCGCCCAGTATTCCTTCAATGGTATTGGGCATTCGCTCTCGTCCTATTCTAGCGTGGCCGCCCGCCGGGCAGCTAATTGCGCGACCCTCAGCCGGCCTTCCATTCCGGGACGTTGTCGCCCTGGCGGAACACAGCCGCGCCGGCCCTGGCCCCGAGCCATTCCATCTCCTTCTTGCTCCAGCCTTCAACCACTCGCGAAATGGCGCCATCGCGCTCCACCAGGAACAGCGTCGGCACGCTCGAAATTCCGAAGGCGTTGCTTGCCGGAAAGCCCTCATCTTCGTCGTCCAGCAGAGTCGGAAACGTCACGCCGAAATCCTCGTTAAAGTCGCGCGTATCGCGCGCGCCGTTCTGCGAGATGCCGTAGACAGGAAGGATCCCGGTGTTGTTCAGACGCTCCAGAAATGGAAGCGTCAGTTGGCAGACCGGGCAGGATATCTTGAAGAATACGAGCAGCGCCGGCGCGCGGGTGGCGATCTCGCGCAGGGTGGCCTCACCGCCGCTCAGGAGTTTCAAGCGGACATCCGGCACGGGCGACCCGGCGTCGAGGAGCTCGGGCTGTTTTCGGGCGGCCATGCTTCGAGTGTACGACGTTTGGTGGGGCAGACCCCTGGTCTGCGCGGGACGCCCTCGTCCCGCTGCCAGCCGCCTCTGAAAGCCTGCGGCAGCCACGATTGGGTGCCCCACATCGGCGACACAGCAGTACTAGTCCACCGCGCGGAGCACCGTGCAGACGCTGGCGCAGATGGGGCCGCCGATGTTGAAAGTAGCGGCCAGCTTCGGTTCCTTGACCTGCAATTCGGTGGGCGCTTTCCCCAGCAGTTGCAGAGCGCTCCAACCAATCATGGCGATGCCGGTCGCGCCGATGGGATGGCCTTTGGCAATCAGGCCGCCCGAGGTGTTGATGCCGCATTCGCCATCCGGCCTCGCCTTGCCGTCTACCCAATACTGCGCGCCGCGCCCCGGTTCGGCTTTGCCAATCACTTCGGTGCCGATGGCGCCCATCACCGTGAAGCAATCGTGCACCTCGGCGACGTTCACGTCTTTCGCGCCCGCTCCCGCCATCTGGTAAGCGGTATTCATCGCCCGGAATGCGCCCGTGGGATGCAACACGTCCCGGCCGGCTTTGCGAAGGGGGTCGGTGGCCTGGGCCCAGCCCGCGATTTCGACGCAGTCCTGTTTCGGCACGCCGAGTTTCGCCAGGCCTTCCTCCGTGGCCAGAATCAACGCGGCGTAGCCATCGGTGATTTGCGAGCAGTCGTAGGTCTTGAGCGGCAGACCATCCACCACATAGCGGTTGAAGCCTTCGATCTTCAGCGCCTGGTCGAGCGTGATCTGCACCTTGTTCATCTGAGCGCACGGATTGTATTTCGCGTTGGCGTATTCCTGCACCGCGATGGCCGCCAGGTCCGCCTCGGTGACGCCGTACCGATCCATGTACTCGCGCATCACTTCGGCGAAGAGATGCGGGAAAACGAAGACTTTGCCCTCGCGCTCGGCGGGGTAAGAGAAGTAGCCCAGCACCTGGCCGATCAGCTTGCCGTCCATCTTGCCTTCGGCGTCGCGCATTTTTTCGAAACCCACGGCGATGCCCGTGTCGCCGATGCCAACTTGCAGCTTGTGGATGACCGAAAGCACCGCCTGCCCGCCGGTGGCGCAGGCGTTTTCCACGGCCTCCAGAGGTTTGCCCTCCAGGCCGGGAGTCATAGCCATGAGGCCGGCCAGCAATCCCTGCTGATTGAGGGAGAAGTTGCAAGCGGCGCCGATGCTGCCGGTGTCGAGGGCCGACGCCGGCACGCCGATCTGCCCGCAGGCCTGCCGGATGGCTGCGTCCACAATCTCGGGCACGGTCAGACCCATCAGCTTTCCGAACTTGGATTGATGATAAGCGCCTATATAAATTTTCTTCACGATGGTTCTCCCTTGGGAAGTCTAGGTTCCCGTGACCACGCCGCCATCCACGCTGATGACCGCGCCACTCACGAACGAAGCCGCGTCGGACGCCAGCCAAAGGTAGGCATTGGCGATGTCCTCGGGCTGGCCCATGCGTCCCACCGGCGTATGGTCCACCATGGTCTGCAGCACCTTTTCGGGCATGGCCTTCACCATCTCCGTGGCGATGAAACCCGGCGCCACGGCGTTCACGCGGATATGGTATTTGCCCAGCTCGCGCGCCCACACCCGTGTCATGCCGATGACGCCCGCCTTGGTGGCGATATAATTCGTCTGGCCGAAGTTGCCGTAGAGGCCGACCACGCTGGAGGCATTCAGAACTACGCCGCCGCCCGCCTGGATCATGCGCGGCGCCACGGCCCGCGTGCACACGAACACGCCCCTCAAGTTGACGGAGATCACCGCGTCGAACTGCTCGTCGCTCATCATGCCGGCGAGCGCGCCTTCTTTGTATTTCACCAGCTGGCCGTCGCGCAGAATGCCCGCGTTGTTCACCAGCACGTGGACTGCGCCCCACCGGGCCGCCACTTCTTCCACCGCGGCGCCAACGGACGCGGCGCTGGTGACATCCACTTTCTGAAAAATGCCGCCCGGCGAGGCCTGCCCGTCCTTCACATCCCACGAGGCCACCCGGCAGCCTTCCTGCGCGAAGCGACGCGCAGTGGCGTTGCCGATGCCGCCGGCGGCGCCGGTCACAATGACGACCCGGTCCTGCAATCCTGTTTCGATCATGACCCTTCCATCATCGCAAAGAAGCCAGGGGCGGTTGAGGCAAGAACACCCTTATAGCAACGCCCTCGGTCGCGGCCCGGAACGGAGCCGCGCGCGCCGGCATCAGGATTGTTCCGCGGGCGCAATCATCTGGTCGAGCAGGGCGGAGAATTCTTCCGACTTCCGGTCTACGCGCTCCTTCAACCCTTGCAAGTCCCGTTCCAGCAGGCGCAGTTTATCGGCCAGGTGCAGGCAGGCCAGCACGGCGATGTGAGTGGAATCGGCGTTCGGGGATTTTGCCGCGATGGCCAGCATGAGTTCGTTGATGCTGGCGGCCACGGCTTCCACTTCGCGAGGGTCGCCCGCCGTGCGCAGCACGTAGGGGCGGCTGAGAATGGTTACCCGAACCGGCTGTTTATCGGGTGTGCTGCTTTCCATGCGGCACTCTCCGTGCGATGCGGCGCCGCTATCCGGCGCTCAGTTGATCGATCTGCCCCAGCAGCTTTTCGATGCGGGTGCGGACCTGTTTGCGCTCCGCCTGGAGCGTCTTCAACTCGCCGGCCAGGCGCGCCGTTTCGGCGCGGGCCGCGGCGGCTTCCTCGACGGCGGATTCCCGTTCCCGGCGCAAACGCGCGATCAGTTGGGCGGTCTGCTGAATCCGTTCTTCCAGGCTGCTGAGCGAATCGGTTTCGGGTTCGGCCGGACTCATGTGGGGACTCACGCTTTCTCTAGCGCGGCCTTGGCGGCATCCACCAGTTGGCGGAAACCGCCTTCGTCTTTGAGCGCCACATCCGCCAGCACCTTGCGGTTGAGGTCGAGGCCGGCAGCCTTAAGGCCGTGCACGAACTGGCTGTACGATATGCCGGCGGCGCGGCAGGCCGCGTTGATGCGCACAATCCACAGAGCGCGGTAATCGCGTTTCTTGTTTTTCCGGCCGACGTAGGCGAATTTAAGTCCGCGCTCGACCGCTTCCTGAGCCGCACGGTACAGTTTGCTCTTGGTCAGGAAATAACCGGAAGCTTGATGGAGCGTCTTCTTGCGGGACGCCCGGCGGTGGGTTCCACGTTTTACTCTAGGCACGTTTCATCTCCTTGTGGGTGATACCGGGTGACTGGCGAATCGGGCACGTGCCACGCGCACCGTCCGCGCAATCGCGCGCTCCCTTACTTAATAGGGGAGCATCCGTTTCAAAACGGGTTGATCGGCCGCATCGGCGACCACGGATTGATGTAACTTCTTTTTACGTTTGTGCGGCTTCGAGGTCAAGATATGACGTCCAAAGGCATGATTGCGAACGATTTTGCCCGTGCCAGTCTTCTTAAACCGCTTAGACGCACCCTTGTGAGTCTTGAGCTTCGGCATAATTATTCCCTGGATCATTTCGAACAGGAAAGACCCTAGGATTATAGCACGGCACCGAGGCAATGAGTTCTCCAGAGCGCCGGGTCCGGCGTGATCTGGGCTAGCGACGGCACGTTGATTACCAACGCGCACGTGTTGACGGGCGGAGCCTATTCGGCCGAGATGCGGGACGGCCGAACACTTCCCGTGGAGGTGAAGTCGCGAGACGTCACGCGCGACCTCGCAAAGCTGAAACTGCCGGCTACCGGTCTGTCGGCAGTGAGCCTGCGCGAATCTCCTCCAAAACCCGGCGAACTCGTGGTCGCCGTCGGGAATCCTCTCGGTTTTACCGGCGCGCTCAGCACCGGAGTCGTGCACGCGGTCGGTCCCGTGGACGGCCTTGGCCGCCGGCCCTGGGTGCAGGGGGCCATCCGGCTGGCGCCTGGTAACTCGGGCGGTCCGCTGGCCGATGCCGCCGGAAAACTCGTCGGCATCAATGCCATGATCGTCGCGGACGGCATGGCACTCGCCATTCCAGGTTCGGTTGCGTTGGATTTCGCCCGCAACGGCTCAGGGCCGCGGCTGGGCGTGGCAATTCAAGCCGTGGACTTGAGCCGCAACGCCATGGGCCTGTTAATAATGGGCGTTGACCTGGGCAGCGCGGCGGAATACGCGTCGCTGTTGATCGGCGCCGTCTTAATTGGCGCCAATGGCCCGGAGCGAAGAAAGATCGCCCCGGCCTGGGCATCCTCATGAACGACGCGAGGGGCGTCGGGCTTGTCGATCGAGAAGATTTCCCGAAAGATGCGCCTCGGCGTCGGGACGGTGGTTCGGGTCCTCAGTGCTCACGACGCCGGGCAGCTTGCCTTCCAAAACCGCTCATCGTAGATCCAGGGACGGGAGGCGGGTCCACAAGGACTTTGCCTGCTTCCCGGCACTCCTCAGAAACCATCGGGTTTTGGCACGTCGACCGCAGCCAGGAAGGCGCCGAAGCAGCGATGCCGTGCTCCTGTCGGTCGTCCTTTCCACCCGCCGGATTCGGTCAAAACCGTCCCGTTAATGGGCCATATCGGCCATGTGGACATTACCTCGGGGTCGCTGCGATATCAAGCCGTAACCGGGTGGACTGGGCCACCATGTTCCCGGATTACATAGACTGCGAGTACCAGCCTGAACGTGAACGCTATGCAACAGCGGCGGGGGTATGCGCTCAGCCGGATCGTGGCGATGACGTCAGGATTCTGGCGCAACGGCATTGAGCGCATCAATTATTTTCGGAATGGTTGTAGGAATCGGGGCTTCCAATGTATATACTATTTCTGCCAGCCGCACGGGGACTGTCATGGCGAGCCGGGTCGCTACGAGCCTGACGGGGGATGTGCTGGGTAACCTGATGTACGAATTCTGGCCCGACGTACAAGAACGGTTCTTTCGGCGGAAATTGAAAAACTGAACCGCTTGGCACCCTAAGCCGATGAGCATAAACCATGCGAGCTCTCCTGCTCGGCTCACTCGCGGCAGTGTAGCCGCGCTTGCCTGCGCGTGTCTCTCCGGGACCCTTGCCGCCGCGCAATCGCCGCATGGCACGGCGATTGAAGCCCGCCTGTTGACTCCCATTTCGAGCTACCGCGCCAAGCCGGGGATGGAGGTTGCGGCGGCGGTGTCCACGCCGTTATGCGCGGGCGGGGCGAGCGTGCTGCCGGAAGGGACGGAGTTGCGCGGGGTGGTGAAACGGGTCCACAAGGTGGGGCTGGGGCTGTTGTACGAGAGCGCGGCACTGAAGCTGGAATTCACGCAGTTGGACCTCCCGGACGGGAGGGAGTATGCCGTGCTGACGCACCTGACGGCGATCGATAACGCGCGGGAACGGGTGGACCGGAAGGAGAATATCCATGGAATCCGCGCCACGGCGACGCTCTCGAACCGGCTCGGAGAGCGGATGGTCTTATCGGCATTCGGGCATCCGGCGGCCATGATTCCGCTGCTCATACTGGAATCGAGTATGTTCCATTTTCCCGAACCGGAGATCCAATTCCGGCGCGGCACTGAGATTCAATTCGATGTCGAATTTCCGGAGGAGTTCGGGGCGTTAGCGCCGTGCCCGCTGCCGGAGGTGGAGGCCTCGCCGGAAGAGTGGGCAGCCATGCAGGAGGCGGTGGACGCGCTGCCCTACTGGACGTACTCGAAGCGGCAGCCGCAGCCGATGGACCTGGTGAACCTGCTATTTGTGGGATCGCGGGAAGAGGTGGACCGGGCCTTCGCGGCGGCGGGGTGGATTGGATCGCGCGCGAATTCGATGCGGGCGACAGTGGCGGCCATCCGCGCGGTCGTGGAAGAGCGCGGATTTCCCGACGCACCGATGCGCACACTTCTGCTGGACGGCCGGGAGCCGGATCTCCGGCTGCAAAAGAGCCTGGATACATTCGAGAAGCGCGACCATCTGCGAATCTGGAAGCGCAACGGGGAGTTGGACGGGCGTCCGATGTGGGCGTCGGCCGCGACCCGCGACGTGGGGACCACATTCGGAATGCACCCGTTCGGGTTCACGCACGAGGTTCAGAGCGATGTGGACCTGGAGCGGGACAAAGTGATCCACGACCTGGTCTTCGCCGGGTGCGTGGATTCGGTGGCGTACGTGCCGAGGCCGGAGGGTGTGCGGGAGACGGGACAGGACTACCGGAAAGGTGTGAGCACCGACGCCCGGGTAGCGGTGGTCACGTTGAACGGCTGCCCGGAACCGCGCGACGACTTCGCATCGGCGGAGCCGTTTCCGAAACCCTCCAAAGTGGTGCGATTGATCCGGCGGGTGACGCTGACGGCGCGCAACCACTTTATTCGGGACAACTGGATATACCGCACGGCGGATGCCATACGGCTGGGCTACCTGGCGCTCCGGAGGTTGGACCGGCAGGCCAGGCAGGAGGGCCGGGCGCGGCAATTGGAAACAGCGATGCGTAGCACGCCGGCCATGGGATCGCATTAGGAACGCTTACTGGGCGGCTCCCCAGTCTGAACACGTGTCGGCCTTACGCGGCCCAACTGGCACTGTGATCGAACCTGCCAACGGTTAGTGCTATCAGAATGATTCGTGTGGGCCGCCGGCAGCCGTCCATACCGGGCCCCCATGGGCACGTTTTGAACTTATACATCCCAGAGCGGTTGATCGGGTGAGCTTGCCGGTGAAGCGGAGACGCGCAAATACTGGCGAGCAACCCGATCGAAGGCATACCCGGCCGGAAGTCATCGCGGACGATGAGCAGGGCGCGCTCCTTCCGTCGCGTCCTTTGCTGGGGCTTGGGGGGCCGACCTGGCGCTCAGGCAATCGCTCTGTGGAAGGCCTTAACTGGGATATCGGTAGGCGGACACGGCGCGAGCCCCGCACTCGCGATGACCACTTAGCCGGTCTCCGCAAATTGACGGAGAACTGCCATACCGTCTGACAAGGAGCATGGTTGGATGGGTACCTGAGAGGATGTGAAAGCAGGCCGCAGGCAGTTAGGCCAGGCCCTTCTTGCCGACCCGGCGAGCATCGCGAGCTTCAGCGAGGACGACCTCAATTTCGCTTCCACCCTTGGGGCCGATTTCCATACCCGCGCGGAGTAGGATCGCTACGTCACCGATTCCGCCGCCTGCGTCTTCATCTTGCGGCGCGCCGCCCAGTACTTTCTCATACGCTCTGATACTTCGCGCCGTTCCTTGGCGCCCATTGATTTCCTACCTCGATTGGTCTTATTCTGGGGAGGCAGCCCCCCTGCCGAACCCTGGTGCAACGCTTCGAGCGACGTGATCACTTGCTCCAGCCGTTCCCTCTGGGTATAGAGGTTCTTCAGTATATTCCTCAAGTCAATTGGCATCGGCTTGTCCAGTCTGACATCTGATGGCGCTTAAAAGAATATACATTTTGGACTCCCGGGGCGTGTTCCGTTCAGTATACACCCGGGCACGAACGGCGACACCCGTTCCACAGGAATGTGTCAAGCCTCGTTTAAAATGTCCCCGTTCCACAGGAATGGCATCGTTTAAGATGCCCCCTCGATTCGCACACTAGAAAAGTCCCTGGATGATCGGCAAGTCATCAGATTTGGGAATGGCACGACGATTGGGATGGATGATTCCGTAAAGGTCGGATCAATCGTAAACTGAAACATCGCGTGCCCTGGAAGATGTCCGCAATGCCACTGATCGCGACGCTCACGAGAGTTGCTGTCCTGCCGCCTTCGAGATTGGGGACACGTCCGCGGATGCAGCCGGCTCTTCCGCATCTCCAGCTAAACCAACTGCCACCGGCGGAAACTCTGGAAGAGCTGGTCGAGCGAAGTTTGGAAATTCCTTATGTTCGGTCAAAGCAGAGCCGAATGGCGTCTCCGAGGAGCCATGCCCTATACTTGGCCGACGAATTTGCCGCAGGCCCGCCCGAAGCCTTTATCGACGACCATGAGTTCTGTCACCTTCATCCGATGCCGGAGGGCAGTATTCACCTGACTCTGCCAAGAATCCTCCGGGAAGAAGTTGTGTCGCTGGGCTGGGGCGAACCCCATCCGATCGCCGAGGCCGGCGTCTTGGCAACGCTGGTTACCGTATACGCCCCCCGGGATCGCCAGGAGTTGCGTGCCGTGCTAGGTCTCATCGTGCAGTCCTATCGATTCGCCCTAGGGAAATTGCAGATTCTTCACGGCCACGAGCGCTGCCTGCCGGAGGCCCGGTGAGCAAGTTCTGCGGGGTCTGCCATTTCGACTCGCAGCCCGTTTCTCGGGAAGACGCGACACGGGTCCAGACCGCCCTTACCGTTCCCGGCTATACTGCCCCTCGGGAGTACCGGGATCCCGGGCTGCTCATGGGCTGGGCGGCCGGTTCCGATGCTCCGCGCAGTCGAGGGCTGTTCCAATCGGCCGACCGAAGTGTCAGCTTGTGGGATGGACGTCTTGATAACCGTAAAGATCTGCTGCAGCAGACAGGACTTCATTCAGACTGCC
Source organism: Bryobacteraceae bacterium (assembly GCA_049511275.1). Classification (GTDB taxonomy): domain Bacteria; phylum Acidobacteriota; class Terriglobia; order Bryobacterales; family Bryobacteraceae; genus PALSA-129. The sequence goes on along the minus strand of JBEKYE010000036.1, from coordinate 1,373 downwards.
CGGACAGCGCGATTGTCCTATGCCTCTACCAGCAAAAGGGCGTGAATGGCCTTTGCGACGTGGTGGGCGACTGGAGCCTGTGCATTTGGGATGCCAATAGCCGCGAAATCGTCTTGGCCAGCGACTATGCCGGAATCCGGCCTCTCTACTACCGCCGGAGCGTCGACAGCCTCTATTGGTCTTCTTCTCTCGCCGACCTGGTCCGCTGGACGGGCGTCACGGAACTCGATGACCTATACATCGGCAGTATCCTGGTCCACGGCAGGGCATCAACCCAAACACCGTATGCGGGCATCTTCGCCGTGCCGGCGGGACACGCGGTCTTGATCGCGCAAGACAGAATCGCCAAGCGGGCCTTCTGGAGTCTGCCCATCCATCAGGAGATTCGATATCAAGACGAACGGCGGTATGAAGAGCGGATGCTGGAACTTTTCCGGGAAAGCGTCCAAGCCCGGATCAGCGTCGACTCGCCGGTCTGCGCGGAGCTGAGCGGCGGTCTCGACTCTTCGTCGGTAGTCTGTATGGCGGACCGTCTGCGAAGGGAGGCGCCCGGCCGCGCGCCGAACTTGACTACGTTCAGCTATACCCACGAAGACTGCCCCGATGAAAAGTATTTCCGCGAAATCGAGCGGGCCTGCCATCTGTCGGGGTGCCATCTGGAACTCCAGGAATACCCATTGATCGTCTCCAATCAGGCGGCAGCGGCTCCGGCATGGTGGGAGCCGCGGTTTCGAGAACTGGCGCGCCGCATGGCGGCTATGGGGTCGGCCGTGTTGTTGACCGGGCAGCTTGGCGACCTCATCATGGGGAATAGTACCGACGACTCGGGCCAGGTGGCCGAGTGGCTGGCCAAGGGGCGTTTTTGGGAGGCTGCACGGGAGGCATACGCGTGGGGCCGGTCCATGCAGGTGCCGATTTACCCAATCCTGTGGAGAAGCATGCGCGAGGCCTATTTCTCCTGGGTTCCACCGGTGAGTCCGCGTGCGGCGGTCGGTGCGATTCGGGCCAGCACGGAAGACTCTTTAGTCGAGGGTCTGCGTACTCGCTTGGGAATGTACGAGCAAGAGCGGCTTGGCGACGATCCTTGGCGCCATGCTCCTCCCGGGCGACGGGGGCGATTTCGGGCCGCGGGCGAAATGCTGCGGTCCCGCAGCCTGCAAACGCCCGAAACGCTCCAGCACATCTCCTACACGCATCCATATGCACATCGGCCCTTGGTCGAATTCATGCTGACAATACCAGCTCAGGTGGTCTATCAGCCGAACCAACCCAGACGCCTGATGCGTCGTGCGTTTGCGGGCTTGCTGCCCCCCCTGGTTCTCGGCAGGAAGTCGAAAGCCGCATATACCTCGATGTACGTCGGGGCTTTGATG
>JBEKYE010000035.1:0-19124 GCA_049511275.1 Bryobacteraceae bacterium | reverse complement strand
GTCGGCGAATCCGGTATATTCTTCGCCCAATTTGCCCAGCCCGGCGTCCAACCGGCCACCGACGGTTTCCGAGGCCAGAATCCCGTTGATCCGGCCTTGATCGTCCACGGTCTCCCGGGCGTTATCCACGCTCTCGACACGCCCCACAATGGGCCGCCGGGCGCCGCCGGCCTCGAGCGATGTGAAGCGCAGCAGCAGCGCCGCGCGCTCGCCGGCGCCGGAGGGCTGCGCGACTTTTTCCACCGTCCCGCGGACCGCCGCGCCGGCGGCGATCATTGTCCGGCCATTCGCCTCCACGGGCGCAATAACCACCGCCTCCACCGGGTCGGCCGGTTTGGAACTCCGGGTTGAGACGGCGCTCTTGAGACGAATGGAAATCCGAGTCCCCGCGGGCGCCTGCTGCGCCGTCGCCAGGGCGGGCAGCAGCAGGATCGGCGGCAGCAGGGCCGCTAGCCCGCGGATTCGTGCCAAACGGCTTACTCGCTGGATCTCGGGAGACATCCGGCTTCGTGTTTCCCCCGATGCTATTGTATGAATTAGCTATGCGGCCAACAAGCATTTCCGCCTCGCTTCTGCTGCTGTGCGCTGCGCCTTTGGCGCTGGTCCACGCGCAGAGCACCCCGGTTCTGGACATTCGATGGGACGCCGTCTCCCAGGTTTCGAAAACCACCCCGACCCTGCAGGTGGTGGTCAATCCGCCGCTGCGGCGCGGGTCCGCCATCCACGATTCGGCCTTCCGGGCCCTGCACGATCTGGGCGCGGAGTATGTCCGCTACGTCCCCTGGCTCCCCTACCCGAAACTCGCGGTTGCCGAGCTTGAGCCGGGCGTGTGGGACACGTCGCTCATCGACCCGATGACCATCGACTTCTTCAACTCCACCGAAGGCCACGCCACCATTCTGAACTTCAGCACCATTCCCGCGTGGCTTTTCAAGACCGACAAGCCGGTGACCTATCCGGCCGATCCCGACGAGGCGACGTGGAATTACACCCAGGGCAAGGACCTGCGCGAAGGCGGCTTGCGGGACCTGGCCGATTACTACGCGCGCCTGGTGAGCTGGTATACCAAGGGCGGCTTCACGGACCGGCAGGGGAAGCAGCACGCTTCCAACTTTCATTTCAAGATTCCATATTGGGAGGTCTTCAACGAGCCCGACTTCGAGCACGGGATGTCTCCGCAGGACTATACCGCGCGCTATGACGCGGTGGTGGCTGCCATCCATGCCGTGTCGCCCGAGACGAAGTTCGTCGCGCTCGCGCTCGCGGCTCCCAGCGAGCACCCGGAAATGTTCGAGTACTTCCTCGACCACAAGAACCATGGTTCCGGTATACCGCTCGACATGATCTCGTATCACTTCTATGCAACCCCGGCGGCATCCGAGACGCCCGAGCACTGGCAGTACACCTTCTTCGACCAGGCCGACAGATTCCTCACCACGGTCCGCTACGTCGAGCAGATCCGCCGTCGGCTATCGCCCGAAACGCGCACCACCCTGGATGAGATCGGCAACATCCTCCCCGGCGATCCCGCCGGCAAGGAGACCATTCCCGATATCTACTGGAACGCCTCGGGCGCGCTCTATGCGTACGTCTATGTGGAGGCGATGCGCATGGGAATCGATATTGTCGGAGAGTCGCAGCTTGTCGGTTACCCGACGCAGTTTCCGAGCGTGACCATGGTGGATTGGACGACGGGAAGTCCGAATGCGCGCTTCCGGGTGCTGAAACTGATCCACGATCACTTCGCGCCGGGCGACAAACTGGTCGAGACGCGTGGCGCGACGGACGACATGCTGGCGCAGGCGTTCGTCACGCCCAAGGGCCGCGCGCTGCTGCTGGTGAACAAGCGCAATGTAAAATGCACCGTCCGGCTGAAGGAGGAATGGAAGGATGCGGAAGTGTCGGTGGTGGATTCCTCCGCGGCCCCGCACCCGGCGGCGCTGGGAGGGCCGGCGATGGAACTGGCTCCTTTCGCGGTGGCCGTAGTTCACGGGAAATGAACTCCTGGCGCCAGTTCCCGCGAGAAATGTCGCGCCGGGACGCGATTGCGCTTTTGGTGGCGGCGGCGGCTCCGGATTCGCGGCGCGCGGTAATCCTGCTGGACGTTCGCACGCGGCGGGTGCTCAGGGCGCGGAATGCAGAGCTGATCGCCCCGCCGGGATCGACGCTGAAGCCGCTGGTGTTTTCGACGTTGCTGCGCGCCATGAAGCTGGACGCCGGCGAGACCTTTGCTTGCACGGGGCGGCTGGTGATAAGCGGGCGGCGGTTCGATTGTTCGCATCCGCGCGTGAACACGCCGATGGATTTGCGGACGGCGCTGGCCTATTCGTGCAACGCGTTCACGGCGCACGTTGCGGAACGTTTTGAACCGGGAGAGCTGGCGCGGGGGCTCGAACGGTTCGGCATCGGCCGGACACAGGCCGCCGCCACACGCGAGGCGAGCCAACTGCAGGCGCTCGGCGAGGAGCGCGTGCTGGTCAATCCCATGGAGCTGGCGCAGGCTTACCGGCAGATCGCGCTGGGCGGGGAGCCGGCGATCGTCGGCGGGCTTCGCGACGCGGTAGAGTTCGGCACGGCGCAACGCGCGGCGGTCGCGGGGCTGGCCGTGGCGGGCAAGACGGGCAGCGTCCGTACGGCGGCCGGGGCGCATATTGCGTGGTTCGCGGGGTTCACCGCGGCCATGGTCGTGGTGGTGATGTTGCAGGGACGATCCGGCGGAGCGGACGCAGCGCCGGTGGCGGCTGAAGTGTTGCGCGGGGCGGGGAAGTGAGGCGCGTGGTCTTACTCGGGCTGGTGGTAGCCGCGCCGCTCGCGGCGCAAACCTCCTTCAAAGTGCGCGTGGGAGCGGACACCCTCACGCTGCCGCTGGAGCGCTACGTCGCGGCGGTGTTGGCCGGGGAAGCCGGCGCCTTTCACTCCGCTGAGGCGTTACAGGCCATGGCAGTGGCGGCCCGCACTTACGCCGTGCGGCTGCGAGGCCGGCACGCCCGGGAGGGGTACGACTTCTGCTCCACCACCCACTGCCAGCACATCGAACTGCAGGGGATTACGCCGCGCCTCGAGGAAGCGGCGGCGGCCACCATGGGTGAAATGCTCTGGTACGAAGGCAAGCCGGCGTTCACGTGCTATACGCGGGATTGCGGGGGACGCACGGAGGATGGAGCGGCGGTGTGGAATCTATCGGCGCCATACCTCAAGAGCCACGAGGATCCGTACTGCGCGGCGGCGAAGTGGCGATGGGAGGCCGATCCGCGGCAGATCGTGGAGGCGCTGCGGCAATCGCAACTGCGTGCGCCGGAGATGGTGGAGCGCGTGGAGGTGGTCGAGCGCACGGCTTCGGGGCGCGCGCGGACACTGGCGTTGCGCGGCGCGGGGGAATCCGTCCGCGTGAGCGCCAGCGCGTTCCGTTTTGCGCTGGGCCGCGCATTCGGATGGAACACGGTGGCGAGCGACCGGTACGAGATCCACTGGCCGGTGTTCGAAGGGACGGGATCGGGGCACGGCGTGGGGCTGTGCCAGCGCGGCGCGGACCAGATGGGCGCCGGCGGGCGGAGCTATCGCGAGATTCTGGCCTTCTACTTTCCGGGCGCGACGTTGGGGATCACGGGGCGCGGTTTGACGTGGCAGCGGATGGCAGGCGAGCGCGTCGCGCTGTTTACCACCGAGCCCGCGCGCGACGGCGTGGTGCTGGCGCTGGCGGAGCGGGAACTGCGCGCGGCGGCGGAACGGCTGCGCGTGGAGGCGCCGGACGGCGTGGAGATACGGGTGTATCCGGATCTCGACAGCTTTCGCAACTCGACGGGCGAGCCGGGTTGGGTGGCGGCGTGGACCGATGGGCGGCGGGTTCACCTGCAGCCTGTAGCGGTGCTGCGCCAGCACGGTGCGCTGGAACCGACGGTGCGGCACGAGATGTTGCACGTGGTGGTGGAATCGCAGGCGTCCGCCGGCTTGCCGGCCTGGTTTCGGGAAGGACTGGTGGAGTACCTGGCTGGCGGAGCCGCACGCGCGGTGGGCGCCGCGTCAGGGCAGACGGATTCCGCGATGCGGCAGCGCGCGAGCCAGACGGAGGCGCGGCGCGCTTATGAGCAGGCGGCCGGCAGGGTTGCGGGGCTGGTGGCGCGCTATGGGGAGGCGGTGGTTTTGAGTTGGGTGAGGAGTGGTTTGCCGGCGGAGGTGAAGGGGAAGTGAGGTCGTGAAGTGGCGTTGCGGAGGTGTATCCTGGATGGCAGGGGCACCCGGCAGATGGACGTCAGACAGGAGATCGCGAAGCAAGTCGAGAAGCTACCCCCGGACATGCAGGAACAGGTACTCAGGTTCGTTGCTTCCCTCTCCGTTTCGGCGCCGATGGGCGAGAACGGCGCACGGTTACGCCAATTCTCGTCGTCTCTCGACTCCGTTTCCGCCCGGCAGATGATGCAAGCCATCGATGAGGAGTGCGAGCGCGTTGACGCCAGGGACTGGTAGATTCCTGCTCGACACCAACATCGTCATAGGTAAAAACCGGTGACACAAAAACCGGTTTAAAAACCGGTAAAAACCGGTGACAGACGGGACGTTCTCGTTCGGTCAGCATATCGATCGCGCCAAACCCCCTCGCGTAGAAGTGCCGGCCTGCCGGTTCTGGTGCTCTGGTCGGATTGTCGCCCGCTCGGAAGCTATCCCGGCTTGCCGCCGGACGTCAGCGACGCCAAAAACGTCCACGCAGCGATGAACAGGAGATAGGCGACCGCAACCCTTCCCGTGAAACTCACCATTTCCATCGTGAAGCTACCGACGTGTGGAACCCAGCCGATCAGGTGCCACGGCAGCGCTAGCGCGCAGAGCAGCAACACCGGCGCGGCGATCCAATAGAGACGGCTGCGGCGCAATCGGCCGAATTCTCCGAAGCCGCGCCAGCCGCGGGCGGCGATGCCGGAGAACATCGGCAGGACCAAGACCGGGATCAACATCCAGCGAACCAGCGCCAGCATGAAGTTGAAGACGCGCATGACCGTCGCGGGCTTGATGGGCTTGCGCAACTTGAGGGTACACCAGGAGGCGATGCGCAGCGCGGGTGTCGAACTGTAAGCGGCCCACTGCGCCAGAAGCCAATACACCGCGGCGAGAAGGACCACCGCGGCGAGGAACGGCCCCATGTGGCGTAGGGTGGTGCGGAAGGCCGCGGAAAGCGAGCGCGTTTGATCGGCGCGGAAAAAGGCCAGCGTGCCGCCGTGCAGGCAGCACGCCAGGCACAGGATGATGAGCGCCAGCACGGCGCTCCAGGCGAGCGTGGCGGCGCGCGATTCGCCGATGCCCAGCCAGTAGTAAGCCAGGCCGAGCACAACGGCATTGCCCGCTGCCTGAATGGCGAAAAGGCGCATCCCTTCATGGCGTGTCATCCCTTCACGGAGCATCATTTCACCTCCAGGCGGCGGGCCTCGCTGGTCGCCATCACGCCGGCTTGGTACATGGGTGCGACGCGCGCGGGGCTCACCTGGAACGAACCAGGGTTGACTACTTTCAGCAGGTAGAAATACTGGTGCTGGCCTGCCGGGAACCAGGTTTGGAAGATGGCTAACCGGTCGTCGTGCAGCTCGCGGCGCGTGAAGTAGTAATCCCACCACGGCGGACGGTTGCGCAACTGGTAGATATTGTCGCGCTCGATGAACTCCGTGCCGGCGGGAATGGGGTCCTCCAGCATGAGGTATTTCCATTCGGATCCGGTGACGGTAAGGCGCACGGCGATGACGTCGCCGGAGGCCACGGAGCCTTCGAGCGGCGCGGTTTCGTAGACGATCTTGTCGCCATCCTTGCCGGGAATCAGGCGGAAATAATCGCGCAGGACATTCAGCGAAGCGGTCCCGGTCTTCTGGAGCTTGTCTTCCGTGGAATAATATTCGGCGCGCGTGGAGTAGTAAATGCGGCCCTGGCCGCTGGTCGAGACGCGAATGTGGTTGGCGCCGGGCTGCAAGGCGGAATCATCCAGCGTGAGAGGCGGCGGATTCAGGTTAGTGGCCTGGTCGATGGCGCGGTTGAGCACCTGGCGATTGTTGACGGACACCGTGACGGTGAGGTTGGGATGGAGCTCGTTGGTCGAGCGGAGATAATCGGTGAGGCCGTAGATCACCATGGCGGTCTGCTTGGTGGAGGACCACCAGAAGCCTTCGTTGCGATGGTTCATGAGCCACAGCGCCGCCTTGGGCAGCAGAGCGCTGCCGGGGTGCTGGTGCGAGAGGAATTTCACGGCGTAGGCAGTGGCCTCCGGGGTGACGTCTTCGGAGAAGTCGAGCATCTGGTCGCGGGTGGCCGGCCACCAGGCCTGCTCGGCATCCTGCTGGGCGGCGGCTTCGAGTAAGGTCGATATCTCGGCCGCGCGCGCGTCTTTTACCTGTTCGAGCGCCAGTCCGAGAATGGCAAGACCGTACGGCGACAGAGCCGAGCGCTTGTCGTAGATCTGCGCGAAAGAGGCGGCATCGCCGCGGCCGGTGACGCTCAGCGCGTAGAGCATGTAGGCGCGCAGGTCCGGCATGAGCTTGGGATCGCGGGAGAAATCGGCTCCGAGCCAGGCGGCGCCTTTGGCGATGGCTTCGTCTTTCACGGCGATGCCCGCGGCCTTGGCTTGCGTCAGCCCCGCCACCACGTAGGCGGTCATGAACGGATGGCTCTCATCGGTTTCCCACCAGCCCCAGCCGCCATCTTCGTGCTGGTAGTTGTAGAGACGGTCGAGGCCGGCACGGATCTTTTCCTGCAGCGCGGCATCATCGAGGTTGGCCTTCAGGTGGAGATCCTGGACGGCCTGGCGCACGGTAATGTTGGGCAGAAAGCTGGACATGGTCTGCTCGACGCAGCCATACGGGAAAGAAGTAAGGTACTCCATGGCGCCGAACAGCGAGCCGGCGATGGATGGGGAAACATCGAGGATGAGCGACCGCGAACCCGGATGGATATTGGCCGGGAAGGTGAGATCGAAGGAGGTTTCGGTTCCGGCGGCGAGCGAGCCGCCGTGCGGCAGCGAGAGTTTGACGCCGGGCATGTTGACAGGCAGGTCTAATTGCACGGCGTCGGATTCTTCGTCGGTGAGGGCTTTGCCGGTGACGGTCGAGGTGTGTACCGCGCGGGCGCGAACGCGCCAGTCGACGCGGGCTTCGCCGCGGCTGGGAATCCAAACGTCTTTGGTCTCGCCCTGCAGGATATCGAGCCCCTGGACGTCGAGCGAGACGCGCGCGGTCTTGGCGTCGGCGAGGTAGTTGTGAACCAGCGCCGAGACCACCACCTCATCGCCTTGCACGAAAAACCGGGGCACCACCAGGCGCAGGATGAGGTTCTTGCGCACGATGGTCTTGAGAACGGCACCGCCCACCTTGGTGTCGGGGGTGACGCCGCGGGCCGTGGCGCGCCACGTGGTTAGGGAATCCGGGAACTCCACCTTGGCGCGGGCGTGCCCGGCGGTGTCGGTGACGATATCGGCGGCCCAGAACGCAGTATCGGGGAAAGCCTTGCGGATTTTGGGTTCGGCCATGCGGTCGGGTTTAAGCTGGGCCAAGCGGCTCGGCGCGCGCAATTGGGCCAGTTGCATGCGGCGCTTGCCGGCTTCGCCGCTGAAGAAAAAGTTCAGCGAGTTTTCGGTGAAGACGCGGTTCCATTCGCGGTCGTAGAAAAAGGCCAGCGGATCCTGCAGCGTGTCGCGGCGGATCGCGTAGATGGCTTCGTCCACCACGCCGAGCGAGAACTCGGCGCTGGGAACGGGCCGGCCGCCGGCGCCGGTGACGTCGATGGTGTAATCGGCGGTCTGTCCGGGCTGATATTGCGGCTTGTCGGTCGAGAGCTTGACGTTCAACTGGTGCTGCTCGGGGGGAACCTTGAGATACTTGGTGCCGGAATAGAGATAGCCGGCGCGGATGAAAGAAGCGGTGACGGTAATGCCGGGCTCATCGTCGGCGGTGACGGGGATGGCGAACTCGGCGGTGGATTGCGGCGAGCGGACGAGTTTGTACTGCTGGAGGTCGCGGCCCTCCACGCTGACCCAGAGCGGGGTGTTGGGCTGGCCGGTGACGAGCAGGAGCCTGGCGGTATCGCCGGCGCGGTAGGTCTTCTTGTCGGGGATAATCTGAATTTCCTTGCGGGCGTTGCGGGAGAGCATGGAGGCGCCGCCGGAGACCCAGACGTAAGTCAGGGCCTGGACGTCCCGGCCTTCGGGCGTGCGAGCCGTGGCTTCGATGCAATAGGAACCGCCGTCGGCGGGGATGTTGAGGCTGACCGTCCCCTGCCCGCTTTCCCCGGCATTGCCGCCTGCTTCGGCTTTCACTTCGCCGAACTGGCGGTCATAGAAGTTGTAGCGAAGCAGCCTGACGTGGAAGGCGGTGGCCACGGGCTTGCTATCGTAGTCGCGCGCTTCCACCGTCACCGTGGCCAGCGAGCCTGGCGGATAGAAGTAATGCTCGGGCGTGGCGTTGAGGACGAAGCTGCCATAGGTGGCGACGATCCAGCCTTTGCCGGTGATCTCGCGTTTGCCCAGGTCGGTGACGCGGGCCTCCACGCGATACAGGTAGTCGGCTTTGTGCTCTGAGACTGTGGTCGAGACGTTGATGGTGAGTTTGCCGTCGGCATCCAGCTCGCCGTCGCCCTCAGTCACTTGATCGCCGGTGTCGTCGTTATCGCCGGCGGCAAAATCTTCCGACGCGGATTCATCGGGATCGTACCAGAGCGGGAACCAGTAGCGGTCGCGGTAGACGGCGTAGTGGACTTTGGCGCTGCCGACGGGCTCGCCGAAGTAGTAGCGTGCGTCGATCGACGCCTGCACCGCTTCGCCCTGCAGCACGCGGGTTTTGCCGGGAGTGACCCGCACTTCGTATTCGGGCTTCTTGTATTCCTCCACCTCGAAGCTGCCGTTCATGTAGCCTTCACCCGCGGTGGATTTGACCTCGATGAAATAATTGCCGAGGGTGGCCGAGGGCGGCAGCGTGAGATCGTCGTGAATGGTGCCGTTGGCGCTGGTGTTGAGGGTCTTCTGGTAGACCGGCTTCTGTTCCTGGTCCTGGATGCTGACGGAGACGGCCTTGCCGGCGGGCACTTCGTAACCGGCCGCGGTTCGCAGGCGGAGGATGCCCTTGAAGTGGACCGTGTGGCCGGGACGATAGACCGGCCGGTCGGTGTAGATGTAGCCCATCCAGGTTGGCTGGTTAACGGAGAAGGCCCAGTTGTTGAGGGTGTTGACGGCATAGTCGGCGCCGTTGCGGGCGACCAGGCGTACGTCATCGGGGCGGCCGGCGGGAATGGGCAGAACGGCAACGCCTTCGGCATCGGTGGTGGCGTTACCCAGGCTGGAATCGCGGCCGAGCATCCAGATTCTGGCGTCCCTGAGGGGCTCGCCGGTCGAGCGATCGACCAGCAGGTTGACGATGCGGCCCTTGCCGGTTTTCGTGATGAGGACGGAATCGGAAACGATCAGCACCGTGTAGGCGCGGAGCTGGCCTTTGACGGCCTCGACGATATAGACTCCCTTTCCGGTCACATTCACGGGAACGACGTGGCGCTCCCAGCGGTTCCGGCTCTGCACGGGCTGCACGAACGAAAGCACCAGTTGCTGGGCGTTCAAAACGGGCGCTTCCGCGTAGTGCGTTTCGCGGCCGCCGGGCTGGGCGGTGGATTTCGAGGGAAACAGTTTTTCAAAATGCGCGCTGGGCGATTCCGTGAACTGGGCGCGAAGCCCGCGTTGGAGGGCCGCGCGGAGGCTTCGCTTCCAGATGTGAATCCGTTCCAGCAGCGTGCGCTCGTGGGGCGGCGCCGGCGTGCGTGCGCCGAACTGGTGGGGATTCTCGAGCTGCTGAAAGAACTTGAGCGGATCTTCGATACGATAGACGCGGAATTCGAGCGAGTCGACGGCCCAGCTGCTGACGGAGACGGAGGGCTTGGAGTGCGTGCCGAAGGTCTGGCTGGAGGCGAGCGCGAAATAGGGCTGAGTTTCGGGCTGGCTGAGGCCGATGGCGACGGCGGCGAGCAACAGGACCAACTGCAGGTACTTTTTCATAACGCCTCTCTCAGGATGTTCCAGCGATACACGCCGAGGAAATTGGGATTGGCGGCCAGCGGACGCCAATCGAGTTGCGGAAAGTGCAGGAGTTCCTGCAGGGTGAGACGCTTGATTTCGCCCGGGCCGCCGCGGTCGGGGCCGGTGTGGTAGACCACGTAGAGATTGCCGTCGGGGCGAAGCTGGCTCCGGCCCAGATAGATCATGCTGTGGAAGGTTGCGTCGTGATGGAAGAAGAGCAGGTCGCCGGATTGCGCCAGGGTAAGATCGCGCGTCAGGAAACGGGTATTGAAGCGGCGCAGGGTTTGGGCGTCGGCGAATTGGGCAAACGCGCCGCTCGAGAAGTCACCCGGGGCGAGCGGTCCGGCACGGACGCGAAACAGCCCGGCGGCGAGGGGGGTGTAGGGATAGCGATACTTGCCCGGCGGATCGAATGCCGGGACGACGGGCACGCCGGCGGCTTCGGCCCATCCCGGGTCGTGCGCGCGGAAGGTTTCGCGGTAGGCGTAGCGGATGAGCGCGGCGCAATCGTCGATTTCGGCAGGACGGGCATCAGGAGCCTGAAAATACTGCGTCTCGGCGAGGAAGGTGAACCAGCGCCGAAAAGCCAGGCGGTCTTGGTCGTCGTCGAGGCGGAGAAAGTCGGGGGTGCCGTCGCGGAAGGTGTCGGCCGCAGCGAGCGAAGTGGCAAGTTGCAAGGTGGCGGGCGGGAAGCCGGGGAATTCGACGCGCACGTGGATTTGCGCGGGAAGGACGCCGGCGCGTATGCGGGCGCTGGAATCGCCGACGTCCTCCACCGTGGCAGCGAAGGGCGGGTCGATGGTGATGCGAGGCCGCCCGGCGGAGTGGAAGGCGAGGATGGCGGTGTCATAGCCATCGGCGAGAAGGCGCGCGGGTTCGAGCGTGATGCCCGGCGAAGCCGCGGGTTCGTGCCGCGCCCAGAGAACAGTGAGCACGAGGACGGCGCCCACCAGCAGAGCGGCGCGTGAGCAGGTGTTCAAGCGCCACGATTATAGCGGGTGGGTGAGTGCGAAACAATCGGGGGAAGACAGGCGTTCCAGGATTTCCGGAAACGGCGGCTGTTCGGGTGCCGCGGGACTGAAGTTTCCGAAATACGGGCCGGCATACGCCGGAGGCCAGTCCCGCGGATCCCGTGGTCCGGAACCGTCAGGTTGCCTTGGTGCGGCGTCCCGAAGCGCCAGCGGATCGCGCCGGGCATGTTACCATTTTCGCTATGCCACGGCTTCGCTCCAGCGCCTGGCGCGTTTTCCCCCTGCTGCTGCTCCTGATTCTCTACTGGCCAAGCCTCACCGCGTGGTTCTTCGCGGACGATTTCGGCTGGCTGAATCTTCGTCACGACGTGGTCTCGATCGGCGATCTTCCGTCCGCGCTGTTTGCGCCCAAAGCGCACGGGAACATGCGGCCTCTCGGTGAGAATCTCTACTGGCTGGGGCTTTCTTCGGTCTTCGGCGTGGATCCGCTGCCGTTCCACATTTGCGCCTTCCTGACGCAAGCGGCAAGCCTCCTGCTTCTGGGTGCAATCGCAGGACGGCTGGTCGCGTCGCGCGTGGCGGCGTTGGCCGCTCAACTGCTTTGGCTGGTGAACTGCGGCCTCGCGCCGGCGCTCGGCTGGAGTTCCATCTATAACCAGATTCTCTGCGCCTTCTTTCTGCTGCTGGCGTTTTACCTGATGTTGCTTTATGCCGAGACTGGCAGGCGCGCATTCTGGATCGGTCAATGGTTTGCGTTCGCGCTGGGCCTGGGCGCCTTGGAGACCAGTGTTGTGTACCCCGCGCTGGCAGCCGTTTATGCGCTCCTGTTTGCGCGGAAGCTGCTGAAGAAGGTCCTCCCGATGTTCGCCCTATCCGCGCTGGCGGTGTGGGTGCATTACCGGTTCGCCCCGCCCCCCTCCGGCGGGGTGTACGCGCCGCGGGTGGACGCCCGGCTTTTCGATACTGCCTGGACCTACTGGACGTGGGCTCTGGGCCCGGTGCGTTTCGCCACTTTTGGTTGGATGCAGCCGGGGTTGACCGCCGCGCTCACGGCGCTGATTACCATCGGAGCGGCGGCCCTGATTGTATGGAGCCTGCGCCGCCGCGAGTACGCCGGCCTGTTCGGCCTGGCGTGGTTTGCCATCGCGCTGGCTCCCTACCTGGTGCTGCCCGATCACAAGATGGACTACTACCTGGCGGTCCCGGCGATTGGCCTTGCGATGGCCGGCGCGTGGGCGGTGGATCGGGCGCGCCGGTGCGGCGCCGTCTGGCAGATCGCCGCCGCCCTGCCGCTCGTGGCCTACGTGGGGACCAGCCTGCCCGCTTCGGCCTCCATTGCGCATTGGATGCACCACCGCGGCGAAAAGGCGGAGGCCCTCGCGCTGGGAGTGAAAGAGATCCACGAATCGAAGCCAGGCAGTCTCATCCTGCTGGACGGAATCGATACGGAGCTCTTTTGGGCCGGGTTCGCCGACCTGCCATTTCGGGCCATGGAGATTCCGGGCGTGTACCTGGCGCCCGGTTCCGAAGCGCGCATACAGGCGCCGGGAGATCTGCTCTCGAAGTACGTGCTGCCACAGGCCGTGGCGCGGCGCGCCCTCGACGCCGGCGGCGCCGTGGCATACCAATTTGACGGCCGGACGCTGCACGACGCCACCGCGCGGTTCCGCGAGATGGCCGATTCGATTTGGCGGGAGGAAGCGCCGCACTTCGTGAACATGGGCGATCCTGCGTTCGCCGCGTACCTGGGCCCCGGCTGGCAGCAAGCCGCTCGCGGCTACCGCTCCATGAGCGGCGCCGCTCGGTTCCGTATCGGCGCTCCGCGCAGCGCCGCCGAATGCCTCTACATCGGCGTGTTTCGCACGACTCCGTTCCGCATGAGCGTTCGGGTGAACGGAGCCGAGCGCCCGGCGGCGCTGATGTACCGGGACAACGACCTTTCCGAATTCCGCGTGACGCTGCCGCCCGAATCCACGGCGTGGACGCAGATGGACGTTGCGCTTTCGAGCGGCGGGCCGCTGCGGTTCGGCTTCGGGGAGGTGCGCTGACGCGCCCCGATGCGACGAAGTGTATTGGCTCAGCGCTCAGGTGGGCACCGGCCGCGCAGGCGCGCCATCCGGATGCATGATGTATAGCATGCGGGCGCGTCTTCGCGCGGAGAAGAACGCGCCACGCGGCCGCTCGCAACGCCTCACTTCCTCTCAAACACCGCCACCGCGTCGACCTGCTTGCCCGTTGCGTCCGTCCCGGTATAGGCGCCCGTGAGAGTTCTGCCATCCGGGGAGACGGTTACGGTCTCCGTGGTCACGACCTTGCCCGCCTTCTTCACAACGCCTTTCAGGGTGTGGCTGTCGATTCTCTGGTAGCGGACCGAATCCGCGAACGGTGAGCCGGAAACGGGGTAGTCCTTTCCGTCGAACTTGGCTCTGACCGTTACTATCATTGGGTGGCCGTCTTCGTTCACGACCTCTTCGCGAATCTCAATACCATTCCGGTGCGCCTGGATGTGGACCATCTGACTGCGTGGCAGCGGCGGCGGGAGCTTGGATTTCGACAGGTTCAGCGTCCACGCGCCCGAAAAGGGATCGGCAGCGGCTACCAGCCACAGGGGAAGCGCAAGCAATAGGGCAGCCACCTTTCGCATCATCTCACCTCATTTCAGCGGCTCAACGGGCCGCCCAGTCGAATACCTTGACCATACACCGATCTTGCCGTCAGGCCATACTACTGCAAGGAAATCTCTGGCGAAATCACCGCACCGACGCCGGGATCTCGATGGGTTTGCCCGGCATCAGGGCGCCGGCGTTGTTCTTCTTCAGCAAATCGTTTTACCTCCTATTGGGGTAGTAATGTAAGCACACCGCGGCTCGATCCGGACCCATCGCTGCGCCGTCGCCCGTGCCTGCGGCGACGGGCGCGTCTGCGCGAGGAAGGGAAACGCGCCACGCCGTCGTCCCGGCAGCGCACCTGCGTGAGCCGGCACGACGCGAGCGCGGGCGGGGGCCAGAGCACTGACCTCTACGATGTTTCTTATATTGACAATAGTATCGTTATGCGTTAAATATTGTACATGAAACCTACGCCAAAAAACTGGCCCCGGCTATCCACTGCCATCTACTATGACGACGCTGCAGGAGCGATTGACTGGCTTTGTCGCGCCTTCGGGTTTGAGGTACGGCTGAAAGTCGAAGGCGACGGCGGGCGCATCGAGCACAGCGAACTCGTCTATGGCGAGGCCCTCGTCATGGTGGCCCAGAGCGGAGACAATCCCAGACACCCGAAGTTCCCGCGCGCCGCGAGTCCACGCTCCATCGGCGGAGCCAATACCCAGTCTCTGATGCTGTTCGTCGACAACGCGGACGAGCACTGCGCGCGCGCTCGCGCGGCCGGCGCGGCCGTGATCGAGGAACCCGCCGTTCACGATTACGGCGCCGACTACTGGGCGGACCGCAGTTATGGGGCGCTCGATCCCGAAGGCCATATGTGGTGGTTCACCGAGCGTGTGCGAAACCCCCCGGGTGAGTAGCTCGTGCCGAAAGCGGAACTCACCACTACCCTTTCTGCGCTGGCCGACCGGAACCGCCGGGCGGTGATTGACCTTCTGAAGGAGGAGCCGCGCCGCGCCGGCGAAATTGCCGCCGCCCTCCGTCTGACGCCGCCGGCACTCAGCCGGCATCTGCGGGTGCTGCGACACAGTGGATTGATCCACGAGCAAGGAGTCGAAGAAGACGCCAGGATACGGATCTATCGGTTACGGAAGGAGCCATTCGATCAGCTTCGCGGCTGGCTGGGGGAAGTGGAATCCTTCTGGACCGGCGAGCTGGCCGCCTTCCGCGATCATGTGGTACGCACGAAGACCCGGCGCAGGGGTCCCGCAAAACCATGATGCCACCCGCTTCCGACCTCGTGACCGTGAGCGTCACCGTGTCGACGGACCCGGCGACGGCGTTCGACATCTTCACCAAGGAGACCGACCTTTGGTGGCGCTCCGGACCGAAGTTTCGCATCGCGGGAAAACAGCCCGGAGTATTGCGCTTCGAGCCGTGGCTGGGCGGCCGATTCATGGAAGAGGTCGAGTCTCCGTCAGGACCGCAGGTATTCACGAAGGGAAGGATTACGGTCTGGCAGCCGCCCGAGCGATTCCAATTTGAATGGCGGGGAGTGAACTTTGCCCCGGACGAGAGCACGCATGTTGCGGTTGTGTTTGAAGCCGTGCCTACCGGGACGCGCGTCACCGTGCGTCACTCGGGTTGGGCGGCACTGCGGCCCGATCATCCCGTACGCCACGGCCGGCAGGGCCCGGCGTTCATTCGCGGCATCGGGCTTTGGTGGGGAGATCTGATGACGTCATTTCGCGAGTTTGCGGCGGAGCGGCTGGATTGAGCCGGACCTGATGCGCTGAATGGGTTGGCCGCATCCAGGCGCTCGCAGCCCAGCCCCGGGCGGCCCGTGCCCTTGAGCGATTCCTTAGGAATCGCAGCCGGGGCCGCCAGACCACCCGCACTCTTTCCACAGCTTTTCCCAATTCCAGATCCCGCGCGCCACCTCGTTCGGCAACGGGAACCCGAGCTGATGCGCGAGCATACACACCTGCCCGCGATGGTGGGCTTCGTGAGAAAGCATGTAGCACAGCATTTCCAGGCCAACCGGCCAAGGCGGAGCCCAGCCGTCTCTGCGAAACTTCTCGATGCGGCCCCCACCACCGCCGAGCGCTTCAGCCAGCATCTCCGCGCAGCGAGCGGCGCTCTCGGCCAATCCCGCACGGGCCTGCTGCGGCGTGCAGTGCGCGCGGTTGAGCTGTAGTGGAACCTTCAGGTGCGGAGCGGTAAGCCTGACCCACTTGCAGCGGACATTGTGCATGTGCGTGAAGATCGCCGCAATGGTGCGGGCCTTGCCGGGCGGTTTGACTCTCCAGGCGGCAGGGTCAAGATGTTCGATAAGAACCTGGTTCATGCGATCATGGGCGGCAAAGATCCGGACTGCGGCCCGGCCGGGTTGCGTGTGAACCTTGTGTTGACGCGTGGTCACGGCTCCCTACTCCTGGACCTATAATACGTCCGGGCCGTCGGGTGAAAGAGACCGCTACGGCGGGGACCGCTCGTGCCCTCGTTCTATACTGATATCGGGGCATTTTGATGAGCCTAATGGTTCGCTTCAGTGTTGGCGCGCTGCTCGCGGCAGCGGTCGCCGCCCAGACTCCAGCCTTGCGCAAAGGCGTCAGCGTACAGATGCCGGTCACGACGAATGCGGTAGCCATGCCGGATGCGGACCTGGCGGACTCCCTGGTAGTGGCCGTTACCTACCGCGGCACGGTATTCCTGGAAGTCACCACGGTGACGCCCGCACAGTTGTCCGGAAAAGTGAAGGAGCAGCTCACAGGGCACCCCGGCAAGCGGGTCTACCTCAAGGGGGACGCCCGTGTGCCCTATTCAACTGTTGCGGAGGTGCTGGACGCGCTACGGACTGCCGGGGTCAATGCCCCCATTCTGCTGACCTCCCAGCACGATTCGACGAACGCCTCATACGCGCCGCCGATGGGACTCGAGGTGCTGCTCCCGCCGACGCCCGATGCGGCGCAGTCCGTGACCCTGAAAGCCGGTAACGGCCAGGCCTCGGACGCGGAACTGAAACAGCGCGCGCGGCGGGACAGGCCGGTCGTGCTGCAGGCGGATGGCACGGCGCCGTTCGGTGACGTCGTCCACGCAGTCGACGTGTGCCGCGCGGAGGGGGCCAAGGTCTTTCTCGCCACGCCGGCGAAGTGAGCCGGGACAAAGCGCGGGGTTTACCTATGCGGCAGACGTCCATTCGGACCGCGGCACAAGGCTGCTGCTAGACGTACTGTGCCCCTAAGGCGCCCCGCCGCGAAATACATTTTCCGAGTATTCTTGAGCGGAAACTTGTGTTTGGATATACACTCTTTAGGATGCCGTCTGGCTACTGGGGCGCTTAACGGGGACCCATGCACGATCCCAAAATCTGGCTGGCGGCGGAGGGATGATGATGCAAAAACGCTTTCTCGATAGTCAACTCCGGCGGGCCGTGCTCGGCGGAATCGTAGCCATGTTCGCGGCTTCCGTGGTGCAGGCGCAATCCCAACCGCACTACGTCGGCCTGACTTATTACCAGACTCTGCCGGGAAAGGCCGACGATTTTCGGAAATTCGCCGAAACCGGCCTGGCAAAAATGGGCCAGATGGGGGTCGACGAAGGCGTCCTGTACGCTTACTATATTTTGCGTCTTACCGCGCCCTACGCAGCCGGTTCGGACTATAACTATGTCCAGGCTGTCTGGTACAAGAACCCGCCGTCGCTGGCTCCTCTCGATATGAAGGCGTGGGAAGCTCGCGCCAAAAAGGCCGGCTTCGCCAGCTATCAACAGTACATCGACCAGCGCAATTCCATGTCCAAGGTCGTTAGGAGCGCCTGGCGCACTTCCACGGCGCGCATCGGTGACATCCGCGCGGGCAACTATATGCGATCGGTGGCCTACGAGGTGGAACCGGATTTCCGCCAGGAGATGACGCAGTTTCTTCAGGAGTACGCCATGCCACTTGCTCAAGGCGGCATCAACGATGGCCGCTTGCAGGGGTGGGGTGTAACCCGGCCGGCGGCGGTCACCATGTCTAACGACGAGGCCGGCTTCTCCTTCAGTGTCTCCAGCGTGTTCAAAGACTCCAATACGCTCATGGCCGGCGGCGCCCCCTTAACCGAGGAGCAGTTCAAGAAGGCCGTTCCGGGCAAAACCTACCCGGCCTATCTGAATTCGCTCAACCGGCTGAATGCCCATCGCAAAGCCGTGACGACCAGGATGTTCGAGGTCGTGACCGTGGCCGGAGCGCCACCTAAGGTGACACCTTGAGCGCCCGTTGCCGGCCATTTGTCCACTACTCGTGAACCTATAAACCTCGGGGTCCGGGGAGGGCGAATCGTTCCATCGGCCGATGTTGCCGTGGCTGATCGCCCCCCACGCACCCCCATTCCTCAGTCTTAAAAAGACTCCACTTCCAAACCGTGGCCTATTGCGTCTCGCGACGCCCATCCAGTCCAAATACGGCCTGCGGAAGCTCAGAGCGCTTCCAAATATTAGATAAGCTATATGCAGGATTCCCGATGACATTACGCTCAGGCCTTCTGCCGCCGCTCATCTTACTGGCTGGTGCCTATGCCGGTGACGGTGTTCCGCCGCGCGGCAGCGGCGCCGATTACCCCGCCAGTCAGACCGTCGGCAGCGTCGCCATCGGCGTCGCCTGTGTTTCCGCCGCGAACGCCAAACAAATCTTCGGCGAGGACCTGGACAAACACGGATACCTGGTCTTCGAAGTAGGTTTCTTCCCATTGAACGGAACCCAGGCCGATGTCTTGACCGCCGGTTTCCACCTGCGCCAGGGTTCCGACCCCGCCACCGTGCGCGCCGTCACCGCTCACGACGTCGCCGCCGCCGTGTTCCCCGAGAAATCGCCGAAGCCAACCGTGCCCGGCAACGTGGCCGTCTATTCTTCGGAGACCATCGGTTACGAATCTGGCGGCGCAGGCCGCCGCGGCGGCGTTTATACCGCCAGCGGTGTTGGCGTAGGCGTAGGCCGCGATCCCAACGCCCCGCCGGCGCCGCCGCCCGACGCCCGCATGGTTACCCTGGAACAGCGGCTCGAAGACCAGTCCCTTCCTGAAGGCATCACTCCGCGCGCGGTAGCCGGCTACGTGTTCTTTCCAAAACCATCGAAGGACAAGCGCGGCGCGTATGAGCTGACGTATTTCGGCAAAGCCGGCCAGGCAACCTTGAAGCTATCGCCGCCATCGCATTAGCCCCCGAAGGCCACCCATCTCACGAACAGCGTTTACTGTTGAATTGATTGGTGCGGATGAAAGGACTTGAACCTTCACTCCCTTGCGGGAACTGGAACCTAAATCCCGCCATACCGTGACCGCAGACGTGCAATTGCTTCCCTGTCTTGCGGAATCCACCACAGCCGCATCGCCAGAAACGGGCTTTCCATCAGTGAATGACTTGAGAATGACTGGACCCGCGCGGGCGGGCGGCCTGCAACCGGCTGGCACCCTGATAAACCGCCCGCTGTTGCGCGCCAGAAGGCCGGTATTGCATCCACCGTCACCGGGTAGGGAATTGGC